>JAIETA010000042.1 GCA_019745575.1 Reyranella sp.
CTCGCCGCCCTCGAGGCGGGCCGCCGCGACGGCCGGCTGTGGGTCGCCGCCACGCCGGGCGGCCGGCCCGTGGGCTTCGCCCTGATGACGACGGTCGGCGGCACCGCCCGCTTGCCGCCGGTTCAAGGCCATGGCACGTCGGGTGCAACTCATCCGCGGGAAATGTGAGGCGCCATGGACCACGCCCTTGTCCTGATCAGCGTTTTTGCGATCTTCATCCCGGCGCTCCTGCTGCCGGGGCCGGATTTTGTCGCCGTCGTGCGCTCGTCCATGACTCACGGAACGCGCGCCGGCCTGCTCACCACGCTCGGCGTCTCGACCGGGCTTGGCCTCTACGCCACGCTGAGCCTGCTCGGCCTGTCGGCCATCCTGGTGGAGTACCAGTGGCTGACCTGGGCGGTGCGCATCCTCGGCGGGTCGTACCTCGTCTACCTGGGGCTGAGGCTTCTGTGGGCCAGGCCCCGGGCCATCGAACTCGACCAGGCGGCGCGGCCGTCGGGCAACCGTGCCCTGCTGTTCGGCTTTCTCGTGACCCTCACCAATCCCAAAGCGATCGTGCTGTTCGCCAGCGTGTTCGCAACGGCCGTCACCGCCGCTACGCCGGTCTGGCTGATGGGCCTGATGATCGGCCTCGTGACCGCCTCGTCCCTGCTCTGGTATTCCTGCGTGAGCCTCTTCATGTCCTCGGCGCCGGTGATGCGCCGCTTTCAGCGGGCCAGGCACTGGATCGAGAGGGCGGCCGGCGTCTGCTTCATCGGCCTCGGCGGCAAGGTGCTTGCCGACGCGCGCAATCCGATCTCACCCTGAGGGTGCGGCCGGAACCCCGGCGATCGTCCGGCGCTACTCCGCCGCGACGCCCAGTCCCATCTGCTCGCAGGTCGGCGCGACGTCCGAGACCGTCGCGCGACGCATGTCGCGGGCGTAGCGCTGGTCGTCGAACGCCAGGCCGCGATGCATGGTGCAGCGATTGTCCCACATCACCAGGTCGTTGACCCGCCAGCGGTGGCTATGCACGAACTGGCGCTGGGTGGCGTGGGCGGTCAGCTCCTCGAGCAGGCGCACCGCCTCGTCGTGCGGCATGCCGCGGATCGCGCCGGCGTGGCTGGCGATATAGAGGCTCATGCGGCCGGAGTCCTGCAGCCGGCGGACCAGCACCTGCGGCACCGGCTTGAAGGCTTCGCGCTCGCCCTCGTCGAAGTCGCTGAAGCCGAGCTTGGCGCGCGACGTCATGATCGAGTGCTCGGCCACCAGCCCGTCGAGCCGGCGCCGGGTCGCCTCGGGCAACGCATCGTAGGCCGCCCGCATGTCGGCGAATTCGGTCTGGCCGCCGACCGGCGGGATCGACCGGGCATGCAGCATCGAGCAGTAGGCCGGCAGACGCTTGAACGAGGAGTCGGTGTGCCACAGCCGGTTGCCGAGATTGTACAGGCGCTGGCGGTCGTTGGTGGCGAGGATCCGGTTCTCGGCGTCGAGGTTGCCGACGTCGGCCATGTTCTCGTGCAGGCGCAGCTTGTGTTCCTTGCGCGCCTTGAACACGGTGGTCTCGAGCGGACCGAAGTGGCGCGCGAAGGCGAGCTGGCTGTCGTCCTCGAAGTGCTGATCGGGAAACACCAGCACGGCATATCGGGCGAAGGCGTCGCGGATCGCCGCGAGGTCGGCGGCGGCCAGCGGCCTGGAAAGGTCGACGTCGCCCACCTCGGCGACGAAATCCGGTGTGGTCGGCTGGACTGTGACGGCCATTCTTTCCTCCGGGCCCGCTATTCCCGGATGATTGGACCACCTAAAGGACAATCCGGCAATCGCGAGATATGATGGCAGCCATGATCGAGAAGCAGGAAGTCCAGGAAATCTTCCCGACGCCGTTGTGGATCGTCGATCTGAAGCCCGCCGCCGCGTCGTTGCTCAATGCCCGGCTCAAGGCGGAGATCGAGCGGCTGATCGCGCCACGGCCCACCATTCCGGCCGGCAGCAACTGGCAGACTCCGCAGGATCTGCACACCCGGCCGGCCTTCGCCGAGTTCGTCAAGCTGGTCGAGACGGCGGCGCGGGGCGTGACGCGCTTCCTGCAGGTCGACCAGTACCCGATGGGCATTACCGGCTGCTGGGCCAACGTCAATCCGCCCGGTGCCTACCACCCGATGCACCACCATCCGAACAATTACCTGAGCGGCGTCTACTACGTGGCGATCCCGCCGCCCGGGTCACAGATCTTCTTCCAGGATCCGCGCGGCCAGGCCTCGATGATCATGCCCAAGCCACGGCAGTACACGCGGCTGACCGCCAACGGTGCCAACGCCCAGAGCAAGGAGGGCCGGCTGGTGATCTTCCCCTCGTGGCTCAAGCACACGGTGCCGGCCAACGACGGCAAGAGTGATCGCATCAGCATCTCGTTCAACCTGATGTTCAAGAACTTCAGCGAGACCATGGCGGCGCCGCTGTGGGATGCGACCGCGGGCAAGGAGAAGAACTGAATCATGCTGCAGGACCGCTACGGCAACGATCTGACCACGGCTTCGGCCGCCGCGCGCGACGCTTATCAGGCCGGCATGGACAGCCTGATGGCGGCGACGCCCGGCATGGACACCGCCTTCCAGGCCTCGGTCACGGCCGACGACGGCTTTGCGCTCGGCCACATCTCTCTCGCCCGCGCCAAGCAGCTGCTGGGGCGCGGCCATGAGGCGAAGGCGCCGCTTGCCCGGGCACACGAGCTGGCGGCCGGCACGACGCCGCGCGAGCAGAGCCAGATCGCCATCTTCGACAATATCCTGACCGGCCAGGGCGCCGCCGCGCTCGAGGCGATTCACGAGCACATGAAGAGCTGGCCGCGCGACGCCATGGCGCTGGCGCCGGCGACCAGCGTGTTCGGCTTGATCGGCTTCTCCGGCAAGGCCGGCCGCGAGGTCGACCAGCTCGCCCTGCTGGAACCGTTCGCGAAGCACTACGGTGACGACTGGTGGTATCGCACCCAGCTCGCCTTCGCGCAGATCGAGCTGCAGATGTTCGACGAGGGCCGGCGCAACATCGACCAGGCCCTCGCCGGCTATCCGAAGAGCGCCCATGCCGCGCACATCCGCGGCCACCTGTTCTACGAGCTGGGCGAGCGCGAGGCGGGCCTCGCCTATCTGACGGACTGGATGAAGGACTATCCGCGCGACGGCCTCATGCACTGCCATAACAGCTGGCACCTCGCACTTTGGTCGATGGAGACAGGGCGCCTCGCCGAGGCGTGGCGCATCTACGACGCCGCACTCAGCCCCGCGGCCGCGTGGGGGCCGCAGATCAACGTCGCCACGGACTGCGCCGCCTTCCTGGCGCGCGCCGAGATGGCGGGCGAGCCGCGCCCGGTTGAGCGGTGGCGGCAACTCGCGGACTACGCCACCAAGTGGTTCGGCAAGCCCGGCCTGGGCTTCGTCGACATGCACACGATCCTGGCATATGCCATGGCCGGCGACGGCAAGGCACTGGCCGGCTTCGTCGAAAGTCCGCGCGGCGCCACCGCCGACCTGCTGGCGCCGATGGCCCGCGGCTTCACCGCCTATGCCGAGGGCGACTGGAACGGCGCCGTGGACGCCATCGACCCCCTGCTGCCCACGCACGAGCGGCTGGGCGGCAGCCGGGCGCAGCGCGATCTGCTGGAATACCTGGTGACATCGTCGCTGGTGCACGGCGGCCGCACTGAGCAGGCACGACGCCTGATCTCGACGCGACGGCCGCAGAACGGCCGAAACGGCGGCTTTCCGCTGGCCGGCCTTTAGCTGCCCATCCCGAATTCCGCCGCGAGCAGCTCGTAGGAGCGTTTGCGCTTGGCGAAGTCGAAGCAGATCGTCACCACCATGATCTCGTCGACCTGGTAGCGGGCGGCATGTTCCTCGAGGCCGGCGCGCACCGTCCCGGGGGAGCCGACGAGCGAGCGGCGGCGCATCGCGGCGAGAAAGGACTGCGCCCGCGGGTCCCGGGCCGCCTCCAGCGCCTCTTCGACCGAGGGAATGGGGCCGGGATTGCCGGTCGTACGCAGGCGCATCGCCCAGACATCGCGGCTCTTGGCCAGCAGGTCGGCCTCGGCGTCGGTCTCCGCGCACAGCACGCCCATGGCCATCATCGGCATCGGCCGGGCGTGCAGCGCCGACGGCCTGAAGTGCGCGCGATAGGCGCGCGTCACGCCGTCGCCGCCGTCCGGATTGATGAAATGGGCGAAGCAGAAGGGCAGGCCGAAGTGTGCCGCCAGCGCCGCGCTGTCGTCGCTCGATCCCAGCAGCCAGACGTCGGGCGCGCCTTCGCCGACCGGCTGGGCCGTGACACCGCTGCCGGCATGGCCGTCGGGCAGCGCGTCGTGCAGCCAGGCCACGAGGTCGCGCACCTGGATCGGGTAGTTGTCGGCGTTGCCCCAGTTGGGCTTGCCGTCGGCCAGGATGCGCATGGTGCGCTGGTCGCTGCCGGGCGCGCGGCCGACGCCGAGGTCGATGCGGCCGGGATACAGCGTCTCCAGCATGCGGAAGTTCTCAGCGACCTTGTAGGCGCTGTAGTGCGGCAGCATCACGCCGCCCGACCCGACCCGGATGCGCCGGGTGAGGCCGGCCACGCGGGCGATGAGGATTTCAGGTGTCGAACCGGCGAGCGCGTCGCTGCCGTGATGCTCGGCCAGCCAGTAGCGGTGGTAGCCCAGGCGGTCGCAGAGTTCCGCCAGTTCGAGCGTCTCGCGCACGGCATCGGCCGGCGTGCGGCCCTTGGCGATCGGCGACTGGTCGAGAACGCTGAGACGGAGGTTGGTTGCGAGGGCCGGCAAGGGCGTTAAAGCCCCTTCTTGCCCATCGCCAGGAACTTGTCCTGCCGGCGCCGGCGCAGGGTGTCGGCGTCGTACTGGGCGAGGTCGGCCAGGGCCTCGGACACGACCTTGCCCACCAGGTCGATCGTCTCCTCGGCGCCGCGGTGGGCGCCGCCCATCGGCTCGGGGATGACTTCGTCGATCACCTCGAGCTTCTTGAGGTCACCCGCCGTCATCTTCATAGCTTCGGCGGCGTCTTGGGCATTTGCAGTATTGCGCCACAAGATCGACGAACATGCCTCCGGCGTGATCACCGAGTAGATGGCGTTCTCCAACATGTAGACGCGGTCGGCCGAGGCGATGGCCAGCGCGCCGCCCGAACCGCCCTCGCCGATCACGACGCTGACCAGCGGCACGCCGATCGCCAGGCAGGTGTCGATCGAGCTGGCGACGGCCTCCGCCTGGCCGCGAGCTTCGGCATCGATGCCGGGGTAGGCGCCCGACGTGTCGACGAAAGTGACGACTGGAAGCCTGAAGCGGTCGGCGAGCTTCATCAGGCGCTGCGCCTTGCGATAGCCCTCCGGCTTCATCATTCCGAAATTGTGCTTAATGCGCGACTCGGTATCGTCGCCCTTCTCCTGGCCGAGCACCACGATGCTGCGGCCGCTCAGTCGCCCGAGCCCGCCAACCAGAGCGGCGTCCTCGCCGAAGGCGCGATCCCCCGCCAGCGGCATGTAGTCGGTGACAAGCCTGTCGATATAGCGCTGGGCATGCGGCCGCTCGGCATGGCGCGCCACCTGGACCCGCTGCCACGGCGTCAACTTGGCGTAGGTCGCGCGCAGAAGCTTATCGACCTTCGACTGAAGGCGCATGACTTCCTCGGCGATGTCGACGTCGCCGCTGTTGGGAAGGTGCCGGAGCTCGGAGATCTTGCTTTCGAGCTCCGCGATCGGCTTCTCGAACTCGAGATAGGTGGTCATTGAATTTCAGGTGTCGCCCGGCACCGGAATCCTGTCAACCGGCCCGCTTCAGCCGGCCGGCCGCCGGCGACGGCGGGCCAGCGGGTGCTTGTCCTGCACCAGCGCCCGCAGCTTCTCGTCGAGCACATGCGTGTAGATCTGGGTGGTGGCGATGTCGGCATGGCCCAGCATCAGCTGGACGCTGCGCAGGTCGGCGCCGCCCTCCAGCAGATGGCTGGCGAAGGCGTGGCGCAGCACATGCGGCGAGACCCGCGCCGGATCGATGCCGGCGGCCAGCGCCGCTTCCTTGAGAAGCTGTGCGAACCTCTGACGCGTCAGATGCCCGGTCTTGCCGCGCGATGGAAAAAGGAAGCGCGACGTCTCGCCGTCGGCCAGCGCCGACGACCGCGCCGCCAGCCACGACGCGATCGCCACGCGCGCCGGGTCGCTGAGCGGCACCATGCGCTCCTTGTCGCCCTTGCCGCGCACCACGAGGACGGTGGGATCGCGCTCGACCGAAGACAGCGGCAGGGTCACAAGTTCCGACACGCGCAGTCCGGTGCCATAGAGGATTTCCAGCAACGTCGCCATGCGCCCGCCGTCGGCGCCGCCGCGGGCGCGCGTCGCCTCGATCAGCCGGTCGACCTCGGCGCGCGACAGCACCTTGGGCAGCGACCGGCCGAGCTGGGGCGAATCGAGCGTGCTCGCCGGGTCGTCCTCGCGCAGGCGCTCGGCCAGCAGGAAGCGGAAGAACTGGCGCATGACCGACAGGCGGCGCGCCACGGTGCGCGGCGTCATGCCGAGATAGTCGAGCGCCTTCAGATAGGCGCGCAGTGCCGCGGCGTCGGCGGTGGCCGGGCCCTGCTTGCGGCGGGCAAGGAAGGTCAACAGGCTCTGGAGATCGCTGCGATAGGCCGCCTCGGTGTTCTTCGACGCGCCGCGCTCGGCGGTCAGCATCTCGATGAATGCTTCCGCCTCACGGGCGAGCTGCGGGGCGGGGTTCCGCTTCACAGCCCGTGGGCGATCGCCGCTTCGACCGCGAACAGCCGGCCGACGTGATCCTCGCCGACCTGCCGCAGCGCCCGGACGATGGCGCCGACCGCGGCCGGATGCAACTCGACCAGCGGCGTCTCGCCGACGGCGATCGACGCCAGCAGCGCCGTCTCGGCGCGCCGCCGGGCGGAAGCCGCCGCCTGCAACGCCTGCATCGTGGCCGGCGCCGGAGAGACCAGGCGGGCGCCGGCCGGCGGCGCCCCCGGCAGCTGGGTCGAGCCCGGCGGCACGTCGATACCGGTGGCGCGGAACAGCTCGAGCAGCAGATTGCCGCGCAACGGCGCACGTGCCGGATCGTCCTGGCGCATCACCTCGTACCAGCGGTTGACCTCCTCCGCCGGCAGCCGCTTGGGATCGTCGATGCCGGCGATGGCGACCAGCGGCATCAGGCGATCCAGCGCGTTCATGGCGCGGGCGTTGTTGTAGGCGGCGGTGAGCGCGAGCTTCGTCCACGCGTTGGCCCGCTGCTTGTCGCCCAGCAGCAGGAAGCCGCGCATCGCCTCCTGCGCCACGTTTGCGAAAGCCGGCTGGGCCGGCAGGTTCATCAATCCGATGGCGCTCGCCCGCGCGACGGTGGGAAACAGCGAGCTGCCGCGCGACTCGCCGTAGACCGCGACGATCGAATCGACGACCTCCTGCGGGCTTGAGGCGCGGCGGGCAGCGGCGACCAGCCGGGCCCGGCGCGCCATGGCCGGCGGCAGGACCACGCCGTCGCGCAGCGCCTCGATGTAGAGATCGCCGAGCTTGCTCGCCTCGATGATGGCCAGCGCCTCGCCGCGCTCGGCGATATCGAGCCGCGTCGGCATGGCGAGCGTGCGATGGGCGACCAGCGAGCGCAGCAGCGGCGGCTGAGTGGTCTTCAGCGCCGCGGCGGGCGGCTGGACGTAGGCGAGGTCGAGCATGACCATCGCCGGCCCGTCGAGCGTCGTCGGCGGCGCCGCCGAGGGCGGCAGGCCGCCGGCCGCGACCTCGACCAGCTTGGCCAGCATCGGATCGTTGCCGCGCAGCGCGGCGGCGGCGGCCATCGCGCCGGCATTGTCGCCGCCGGCCACCTTGCAGGCGACGTCGGCGCGGCGGCTGAACGGCTCGGCCAGCGCATGAGCGCGCACGATCAGGCAGGCGCTTTCCTTTTCGCCGGCCATCATCAGGGAATTGACGACGGTCGCGGCAATCGACGGATCGGCGTAGCCACCCACGGCCCGCACCATCTCGTTCAGGCTCTCGGCCTCGCCCATTGCGGCGAGGCGATCGACCTTGCGGGCAAACAGGCTGGGCGGCGGGCTGCCGTCGGCGGGCGGCGGGCTGAGTTCGCTTACCAAGACCTTGAATTGCACGTCGCGCAGAGCGCGGCTGCGCGGGGCGGCCGGCAACGCCGAGACGAGGCGCTTGGCCGTGGCCAGCGTGGTGCCACTCCAGGCATCCGGGGGCATGCCGCCGGTGCGCGCCGTCAGAAAGCCCGATGGGCGGTCGTCGAAAGCGGTGGTCTGCGCCGTGGCCGACAGCGCGATCAGGGAGATGCCGAGCGCCGCGGCGGCGGCGCTAACGCGCGAAACGATCATTGGAGACAGGCACCTCGAAATGCCGCATGGGCGGCCGCGGCTCGATGACGGCCAGCGCCACCAGCCCGGCGATCAGCAGGCCGACGACGACGACCGCGACGACAGGGCCGAGCCGGAGCGTGGGCACGCGGAAATGGTTGCGGGAACGGAACAGGGCCACGACGCCGGCAAACTAGCCGCCCGCCGCCCGAGCGGCAATTGCCCGCAAAGGGCGGTCTGCGGGCCCCTTTCCGGCCGGTCGCTTGAAACCACGGGCAGAATGGGCGACATGCATGCCTGCAGTTCGTCATGGACGCCTCTCCTCCCTTCTCCTTGCCGCGCACCGTCGCCCTCGTGGGCCTGATGGGGGCGGGCAAAAGCGCCATCGGCAAGCGGCTGGCGGCCCGCCTCGGCCTGCCCTTCGTCGACGCCGACGACGAGATCGAGCATGCCGCCGGCTGCACCATCGCCGAGTTCTTCGAGAAGTACGGCGAGGCCGAGTTCCGCGCCGGTGAACGCCGCGTCATCGCGCGCCTGCTCGACGAGCGGCCGCATGTCCTGTCGACCGGCGGCGGTGCCTACATCGACCCCGAGACGCGGGCGCTGATGCGGGCCAAGGCCTTGACCGTGTGGCTACGCGCCGACCTCGACGTCCTGTTCGACCGCGTGCGGCGGCGCAGTCATCGTCCGCTCTTGCGTCAGGGCGACCCCAGGGAGATTCTCGGCAACCTGATGACACAGCGCTATCCCGTCTACGCCGAGGCCGACATCACCGTCGACTCGACAGCCCAGCCCGCTGACCGCACGACCGACCAGGTGATCGAGGCGTTGCGCGCACATCTGCACGCCCAACCGTCGGGCGCGGCGGCATGAGCGTGCCAAACACCGTCACCGTCGACCTGGCCGGCCGCCGCTACGATATCGCGATCGGGCCGGGCCTGATCGACCGCGCCGGTGAGCTCGCCCGCCCGCTGCTGGCCGCGCCGCGCGTGACGATCGTCAGCGACGAGACGGTGGCGCCGCTCTACGGCGCGCGTCTCGCCGCCTCGTTCAGGCGCGCCGGTGTCGAGACCGGCCTGGTCACGGTGCCGGCTGGCGAGGCCAGCAAGGAGTTCACGGCCTTCGGCCGGCTGATGAACAGCCTGCTCGACGGGCGACCCGACCGCCGCACGACCCTGGTCGCGCTGGGCGGCGGCGTGGTCGGCGATCTCACGGGCTTCGCGGCGTCGGTGCTGCTGCGCGGCGTCGACTTCATCCAGGTGCCGACCACGCTGCTGGCCCAGGTCGACTCCTCGGTCGGCGGCAAGACCGGCATCAACACCCGCCACGGCAAGAACCTGGTGGGCACATTCTATCAGCCGCGACTGGTGCTGGCCGACACCGGCGTGCTCGACACGCTGCCGCGGCGCGAACTGCTGGCCGGCTATGCCGAGGTCGCCAAGTACGGGCTGATCGACGATCCCGAATTCTTCGCCTGGTGCGAGATGCACGGCGCCGCGGTGCTGGCCGGCGACGCTGCCAAGCGCATCCATGCCATCGAGCGGAGCTGCCTCGCCAAGGCGCGCATCGTGGCGGCTGACGAGCGCGAAACCACCGACCTGCGAGCGCTGCTCAACCTCGGCCACACGTTCGGCCATGCGCTGGAGGCCGAGACCGGCTTCGGGCCGGATCTGCTGCATGGCGAAGCGGTTGGCGCCGGCATGGCCATGGCGTTCGACCTCTCGGTCCGGCTGGGGCTTTGTCCGCCAGCCGATGCCGCCCGCGTGCGCGCCCATCTTTCGGCGGTCGGACTGCCCCTGCGGCTGCGTGCGATCGGCGGCGACAACCGCCGCGTCTGGGATGCGGCCCGTCTGATCGGCCACATGCGCGGCGACAAGAAGGCGGCCGGCGGCAGGCTCGCCTTCGTGCTGGCGCGCGGCATCGGCCAGGCCTTCGTGAGTCGCGAGGTCGACGAGACCGTGCTGGGCGGACTGCTCGCCGACGCCATCGCGGCCTGAGTCACCATGGAAGCCGACCTCCATCTCGACGTCCCGCTGTATGTCGCCGGCCCGCTGGTCCTGCTCTGCCTGCTGCTGGCCGCCTATCTGTCTGCGGCGGAAACGGCCATCACCGGCGCCTCGCGCCAGCGCATGCATCGCCTCGCCCAGCAAGGCAACAAGCGGGCGGTCATCGTCAACGACCTGCTCGACCGCAAGGACGAGACGGTGAGCGCCGTGCTGCTCGGCAACAATGTGGTGAACATCTTCTCGGCCTCGCTCACGACGGCGGTGCTCACCGAGATTTTCGGCGTGGCCGGCGTCGTCTACGCCACGCTCGCCATCGGCGTGCTGGTGGTGATCTTCGCCGAGGTCATGCCCAAGACATGGGCGCTGCTGCGCGCCGATCGCGTGGCGCTCTCGCTGGCGCCGTCGATCGTCGTCACCCTGGCGATCCTGGGCCCGATGGCCCGCGGCGTGGCCTGGATCTCGCGCTACTTCCTCGGCCTGATGCGGGTGCGCACCGATCGCGCCCACGACGCAGTCGAACAGAACGAGCTTCTGCGCGGCGCCATCGAGATGCACGGCGAGGGCCAGGCGGGCGCCGAAGCGCCGGCCGAGAAGGCGATGCTGCGCTCGGTGCTCGATCTCGGCGACCAGACGGTGGGCGACGTCATGACCCATCGCGGCAACGTGGCGCTGATCGACGCCGACCTGCCGACCGATGAAATCGTGACCCAGGTGCTGGCCGCCCCCTACACCCGCATTCCGGTCTACCGCGGCCAGCCCGACAACATCGTGGGCGTCGTCCACGCCAAGGACCTGTTCCGCGCCGTCAAGGCGGCCGGCGGCCCGGCCGGCGTCAGGATCGACGATGTCCTGACGCAGCCCTGGTTCATTCCCGAGTCGACCGTCCTGTTCGACCAGCTCGAGGCGTTTCGCGCCCGGCACGAGCATTTCGCCATCGTCGTCGACGAGTACGGCGCATTGCGCGGCATCGTCACGCTCGAGGACATCATCGAGGAGATCGTGGGCGACATCGAGGACGAGCACGACGCCATCAAGCGCGGCGTGGTCCGGCGCGACGACGGCAGCCTGATTTGCCAGGGCGACGTGGCGATCCGCGACCTCAACCGGGAATTCGGCTGGGGCCTGCCGCAGGACGTCGCCATCACCATCGCCGGCCTCGTCCTGCACGAGGCCCGCCGCATCCCCGAGGTCGGCCAGATCTACGCCTTCTACGGCTTCCGCTTCGAAATTCTGAAGCGCGAAGGCACGCGCATCGCCGAGTTGCGCATCATCCCGCCCGACGCCATACAGGCCGGGTAGCGTTCAACCAATTCTTGCCGCACGAGGTTCCACCATGCCGCTTTCGCCGCCGGTCAGGCGACAGCATCTGCATACGCGCCGCGTTGTCTGCCAGGGCTTCTTCCGCGAGGACGGGCTGTGGGACATCGAGGGCCGCATCACCGACGAGAAGACCTACGAACACGCCAACGAGTGGCGCGGCACGTTGCAGCCCGGCGACTTCGTGCACGACATGTCGATCCGCCTCACGCTCGACCACAAGTTCACCATCGTCGATGTCGAGGCAGTGACGGACAAGTCGCCGTACCGGATCTGCGGCGACGTCGCGCCGGACTTCCGCAAGCTGATCGGCCTCAGGATCGGCGGCGGCTTCCACCGCGAGGTGCGCGCCCGCCTGGGCGGTGTGCACGGCTGTACCCACATCGTCGAGCTGCTGGGCCCGGTCGCCACCACGGCGTTCCAGACGGTCTCGTCGGGCAAGGCGCGCGAACTGAAACGCGCCCACCGCGCGAAAAGCGGCGGCGCGCCCGAGCGGGCGACCGCCGAGGCCTCGCCCAGGCCGCGGCGCAAGCCCTACGTCGTCGACACCTGCCATGCCTGGGCGTCGGACGGCCCCGTGGTCAGGCGGTGGGCGCCCGATTTCTACACCGGACCCGACGCCGAGGCGGTGCGCGCCGCCGCCGCCGGCAAGGATGTCGAGATCGAAGGCTAGGAGATCGAGGGCCAGCTAGCGCCGCCTGTCGTCCTCGGCCGGCGTAAGCGCGGTGAGCGCCAGCGCATGCAGGCCGGCCGCGAACTCGTCCTTGAGCTCGGCATAGATCAGCCGCTGGCGTGCGACGCGGCTCTGCCCTTCGAAGGCCGCCGACACGATTTCCACCTTGAAGTGGGTCTCGCCGCCCTCGCGCCAGCCGGCGTGGCCGTGATGGCGCGCCGATTCGTCCTCGACGGCCAGACGAAGCGGCGCAAACCGATGCCGGAGCTTGTTGTCAATCGTCATTGCCACCTTGCCCATCGCATGCCTCTCTTGCCCGGCAAAACCGTTGAACACATATTAGTCCGATGTCGCGACGACGAGCGAACCCCTTGATGGCGGCCGACAGCGCGCAGCTTCACCAGCGCGTGTGCGAGGCGCCGGGCTGCCGGCTGCAGGGCGAATACCGCGCACCGTGGGCCCGCGACCGCCTGAACGAGTATCGCTGGTTCTGCCTCGAACACGTCCGCGACTACAACAAGAAATGGGACTATTTCGCCGGCCTTGGGGCCGAGCAGATCGAGGCCCATATCCGCGCCGACACGACCTGGCGGCGGCCAGTGTGGCCGCTCGGCGCGCGCCGCAACGGCAATGCCTATGCCCATATCAAGGATCCGTTCGGCCTGGCCGACGACGCGGGCCTCGGCGAGAAGCCGCCGCCCCAGCACGACGGCAGCGAGCAGCTGACGCCGGCCGAGCGCAGCGCCCTGGGGGTGCTGGAACTTTCGTGGCCGCTGACGCAGGCGGATGTAAAATCCCGCTACAAGGAACTGGTGAAAATGCACCATCCGGACGCCAACGGCGGCGCTCGCGACGCCGAGGAAAAACTGAAGGAAATCAACGCGGCATATTCCACTCTGCGGGCCTCGGATCACCTTCCCGTCGAGTAACCCGGAACCACGGCGCCGCGCCGTCAATTGGCCGCTTGCGGCGCACAATACGGCCTGCGACACTGATTTTTGCCCGCAATCTGGCGGGCTTTGTTTTGTAGGAATTCGTGTGATGGCCTCTACGACGACCGCGGCCCAGCAGAACGTGTCGGGCATGCCGGATATCAAGGTTTCCGCCCGCCAGCTGTTCGGCATCGACACCGACATGGAAGTGCCGGCGTTCAGCACCCAGACCGAGCATGTGCCGCAGGTCGACGAAGCCTACCTGTTCGACCATGACACCACGATGGCGATCCTGGCGGGTTTCGCCCACAACCGCCGCGTCATGGTCCAGGGCTATCACGGCACCGGCAAGTCGACCCACATCGAGCAGGTTGCGGCCCGCCTCAACTGGCCCTGCGTGCGCGTCAACCTCGACAGCCACATCTCGCGCATCGACCTGATCGGCAAGGACGCCATCGTGCTGCGCGACGGCAAGCAGGTCACCGAGTTCCGCGAGGGCATCCTGCCGTGGGCGCTGCAGAACCCGACCGCGCTGGTGTTCGACGAGTACGACGCCGGCCGCGCCGACGTCATGTTCGTCATCCAGCGCGTGCTCGAGGTCGAGGGCAAGCTCACCCTGCTTGACCAGAACAAGGTGATCCGCCCGCATCCGTCGTTCCGCCTGTTCTCGACCGCCAACACGGTCGGCCTCGGCGACACGACCGGCCTCTATCACGGCACGCAGCAAATCAACCAGGGCCAGATGGACCGCTGGTCGATCGTCACCACCCTGAACTACCTGCCGCACGACCAGGAAGTGAACATCGTCGTCGCCAAGACGCCGACCTACGACACCGACGACGGCCGCAAGATCGTCTCGGCGATGGTGGCGCTGGCCGACCTCACCCGTGCCGGCTTCATCGCCGGCGACATCTCGACCGTGATGTCGCCGCGCACGGTGATCACCTGGGCCGAGAACGCCCGCATCTTCGGCGGCGACATCGGCTTTGCCTTCCGCCTGACCTTCCTCAACAAGTGCGACGAGGTCGAGCGCACAACGCTGGCCGAGTACTACCAGCGCTGCTTCGGCAAGGAACTACCGGCCAGCAGCGGCAAGGGCGGCAAGCTGCATTAAGAGGGCCGCATGGCCAAGGATTCGACGCCACTCGAGGAGTTCCGGCGCGTCACCGCCACCACCATGCGGGCGGTGTCGCGCAAGGAAGTGAACGTCTCGTTCGTACCCGACGGCGGCTCGCTGCTGGGCAGCGAGGCGCGCATCACCGTGCCGGCGCGCGACCTGCCGGTCGAGGACGTGAGCCGCGTCCGCGGCGAGGCCGACTCGATGGCACTGAAGCTGCGCCACCACGACCGCAAGACCCATCTCCGCCGCGTTCCCCGCGGCGAGACGGCGCGCGCCATCTTCGAGACCGTCGAGCAGGTCCGTGTCGAGGCGCTGGGCGCCCGCCGCATGGCCGGCGTCGCCGACAACCTGTCGGCCCTGTGGCGCCAGCGCTCCGACCAGCGCGGCCACGCCCGCATCAAATCGAAGGAGGACGCGCCGATTGCCGACGTGATCGGCCTGATCGCCCGCGAGCAGCTGCTGGGCGCCCAGCCGCCGGAGTCGGCAAAGGCGATGGTCGATCTGTGGCGCGCCGACATCGAGTCCGCCGCCGGCCGCGACTTCCAGAAACTCAAGGAAGCGCTGGGCAACCAGGAGAGCTTCGCGCGGGCCGCGCGGCAGTTGATCCGCGACCTCAAGCTCGGCGACGAATCGGCCGACCTGCAGGACGACGACACCGAGGATTCGCAGGACCAGGAGAACGCCGACGGCCAGTCGAACGAGACCGGCGACGATCAGAGCGATTCCAGCGAGACCCACGGCTACGGCGCCCAGGGCGAGGAGACCGAGGACGCCTCGGAGCAGGAGGACGCCTCCGAGACGGTGGCCGACCAGGCGCAGACCGAAATGCAGATGGGGTCGGGCGACGAGGAGGAGCCGGGCCGCGCCGAGCGGCCTTGGCTGCCGCCGGGCGCGCTCAGCAACGAGCCGCGCGGCCAGCAGTATCACGCCTACACCGACAAATTCGACGAGATCGTCGACGCCGACCAGCTGTGCGACGCCGAGGAACTGGGCCGCCTGCGCAACCACCTCGACCAGCAGCTCTCGCACCTGCAGGGCGTGATCGGCAAGCTCGCCAACCGGCTGCAGCGCCGCCTGATGGCGCAGCAGAACCGGTCATGGGAGTTCGACCTCGACGAGGGCACGCTCGACGCCGCGCGGCTGGCCCGCATCGTCGCCAATCCCATGCATGCGCTGTCCTTCAAGAAGGAGAAGGACACCAACTTCCGCGACACCGTGGTGTCTCTGCTGATCGACAATTCCGGCTCGATGCGCGGCCGGCCGATCACGGTCGCCGCCATGAGCGCCGATATCCTCGCCCGCACGCTCGAGCGCTGCGGCGTAAAGGTCGAGATCCTGGGCTTCACGACCCGCGCCTGGAAAGGCGGCCAGAGCCGCGAGCAGTGGCTCGCCGCCGGCAAGCCGGCCAATCCGGGCCGTCTCAACGATCTCCGTCACATCGTCTACAAGCCGGCCGACGCGCCGTGGCGTCGCGCCCGCAAGAACCTCGGCCTTATGCTGCGCGAGGGCATTCTCAAGGAGAACATCGACGGCGAGGCGCTGTTGTGGGCGCACAACCGCCTGCTGCCGCGGCCGGAAGAGCGCAAGATCATGATGGTGATCTCCGACGGCGCGCCGGTCGACGATTCGACCCTGTCGGTCAATCCCGGCAACTACCTCGAGCGCCACCTGCGCGACGTCATCGACTGGATCGAGACGCGCTCGCCGGTCGAACTGATCGCCATCGGCATCGGCCACGACGTCACGCGCTACTACCGCAAGGCGGTCACGATCGTCGACGCCGACCAGCTGGGTGGCACGATGATGGAGCAGCTCGCTTCGCTGTTCGACGAGGACGACAAGATCGAGGCCAAGGCCGGCCGTGACCGTGGACGCGATCCCCGGGGCGGCGGCGCCAGGACGGGCGGCGGCAAGACCGGCGGCGCCCAAAGCGGCGGGGCCAAGAGCGGCGGCGCCAAGACGGGCCGGCGCGCCGCCTGAGCCCGTTGAACCGCCGCCTGGTCTTTGCCCTCTGCCTGCTGGTCGCGGCCTGCGCCAGCACGCCGCCGCCGCCGGCGGGCGCCCAGGATCTCGCAATCGAGATCCGAAGCTCCTCCCTTCCCTTCAAGATCGACGACCCTGCCGCCACGCGCGTGGGGCGCCTGATCTGGCGCGGCGGCGTGGCGATGACCGCCAAGTCGCCCCACTTCGGCGGTTGGTCCGACCTTCACGTCTCGCCGGACGGCCGCGCCCTGACGGCGATCTCCGACGAAGGCGCCTGGCTCACGGCGACCATCGCCTACGATGCCAAAGGCGACCTCGCGGGCCTCGGCGCCGCCCGGATCGGCCAGCTGCGCGGCCTCGACGGCAGACCGATCGAGAGCAAGGCCGAGGCCGACGCCGAGGCCTTGACGCGCCTGCCCGACGGTTCGTGGCTGATCGCCCTGGAACGCCGCCACCGGATCTGGCGCTACCTGACGCTCGACGGTACGCCGACGCCGGTCGAAGGCCCGGCCGACATCGGCCGCCAGCCGGCCAACGGCGGCCTCGAAGCGCTGGCCGTCCTGCCCGACGGTCGTGTGATCGCGATCAGCGAGGAGTATAGCCGGCGGCCCGGCACGGTGGCGGGCTGGATCGGCGAGCCGGCGCCCGGCGGCCGCTACGTCTGGCGTTCGTTCGACTATGCCACCCTGCCGGACTACAGGCCGACCGCCCTCGCGGTGCTGCCCGACGGATCATTCGCCGCCGTGGAGCGGGCCTTCGACATGGTGCGCGGCGTGCGCTGCCGCATCGTGCGGTTTGACGCCGCCCAGTTCCAGCCCGGCGCCACGGTGCGTGGCGAGGAGCTGGCGCATCTCGCCTCGCCCTATGCCGTCGACAATCTCGAGGGATTGGCCGCAACCCGCGGCGCGCGCGGCGAGACGCTGTTGTGGCTGATCTCGGACGACAACTTCAATCCGCTTCAGCGCAATATTCTGATGCTGTTCGAGCTGGCGCCGTAGCGCCGCGACGAAGAAGTCCCACGCCAGCCGGCGCGGGACGACGGCCCTAGGCTGCCGCCTTCTTGGCGTCTTTCTTGGCCTTGGCCGAAACGACCCGGCGCTTCAGCACCGTCATCTCCGGGCTAAGCTTGCTGTCGTTGGTGCCGAGCAGGTAGGCGTCGATGCCGCCGTTGTGCTCGATGGTCTTGACGCCGCGCGGGGTGAGCCGCAGGCGCACGGTGTGGCCCAGCGCATCGGACAGGACCGAGGCGACCTGCAGATTGGACATGAACCGGCGCCGGGACTTGTTGTTGGCGTGGCTCACATTGTTGCCGTACTGCACGGCTTTGCCCGACAGGGCGCAACGACGGGGCATGGCGACATCCGCTAAAAAAACGATCCCGCCGAGCGGGCGGGAAGGGCGGCTTTTTACGGGCCTCCCGGGGGGCCGTCAAGCGAACCAGTCGACCACCCGGTCGCTCAAATCCTCGACCTGATCCTCTGAAATCACCCGCCCCCGGGCGGAAATTCCCGCCTGGTGCACGGTTTCCGGGTCGCCCGAGATCAGGGGGTGCCACCAGTAGAGGTCCTTGCCGGCATGGACCAGCCGGTAACCGCAGGTCTGGGGGAGCCAGTCCATCTTGGCCACCACCTTTGGGGTGAGCTGGATGCAGTCCGGGACGATCTTCTTGCGGTTCTTGTAGTCCTTGCAGCGCGCCGTCCTGGGGTCGAGCAGCCGGCAGCAGGTGTCGGTCTGGGCAAGTTCCCCGGTACCCTCGTACTCCAGCTTGTTGACGCAGCACATGCCGCAGCCGTCGCACAGCGACTCCCATTCCTGCTTCGACATCTGGGCCAGCGTCTTGCGCTTCCAGAACGGCAGCTCGCTGGCGGCAGCGGCCCGCCGGGCGCGCTTGAGGAAGGACTTAGCGACCATGGAAGGCTTCTAGCATACGACGTGCCGCGGCGGCGGGGGTCGCCCGCCCCGCCTCGACCTCGCGCTCCAGCCCGCCCACCAGGCGCTTGACCTCGGGATGGCGGCGCAGTTCCGCCAGCAGGGTCTCCCCGACCTCGTTCCACATCCAGGCGCGAGCCTGCTCGGCGCGGCGGCGGGCGATGCCCTTGGCGCCAACCGCCTCGATGAAGCGCCCGACCGTCTGCCAGACCTCGACCACGCCCTCGCCGGTCTGGGCCGAACAGGTCGCCACTTCGGGCGTCCAGCCGGCGGTCGGAGATCGCAACATGCGCAGGGCGTGCTGATAGTCGGCCGCCGATCGTTGGGCGACGGCCTTCAGGTCGCCGTCGGCCTTGTTGACCACGATGAGGTCGGCCAGTTCGATGACGCCGCGCTTGATGCCCTGCAGGTCGTCGCCGCCGGCCGGCAGCAACAACACGACGAACATGTCGACCATGTCGGCGACCGCCGTTTCGGACTGACCGACTCCGACGGTCTCGACGACGACGGTATCGAAGCCCGCCGCCTCGACCAGCAGCATGGCCTCGCGCGTGCGCCGTGCGACGCCGCCCAGGGTGGCGCCGGCCGGCGAGGGCCGGATGAAGGCCGCGGGACGGCGCGACAGTTCCTCCATGCGCGTCTTGTCGCCCAGGATCGAGCCGCCGCCGCGCTTGGACGACGGATCGATCGCCAGCACCGCGAGCGAGCGGCCGCGCTCGAGCAGTGACAGCCCGAAGCGCTCGATGAAGGTCGACTTGCCGACGCCCGGCACGCCGGTGATGCCGAGCCGCACCGACCTGCCGCTGTGCGGCAGGATCGACGCCAGCAGGGCATCGGCCCGTTCGCGATGGTCGCTGCGCGTCGATTCGATCAGCGTAATGGCCTGCGCCAGGGCGCGCCGATCCCCGGCCAACAGGGGCGCGAGGAGCGGATCGGAGGTCTTGTCCGTCTTGGCGGCTGACGCGCTCATGCGCCGGCAGACTTATCAGCGGCGGCGGCGCAACGCCAGCAAGGCGGCAACGGCTGCGATGGAATAGAAAAACGCCAGCGTCCATCCCAGGCCCGGATCGCCCACCGCGTCCATCGCCGCGCCGGCGAGTGGCCGCCCGACCAGTCCGCCCACAATGTACAGCATGCTGAAGGCGGTATTGGCGCGGGCGATGTCGCCGCCGTGGAAATGCTGGCCGAGCAGCGCCAGCCCGACCGGGTAGATCGCGAAGGAAATGCCGCCCCACACCATGATCACGGCGATGATGGCGAGCGACTGCGCCGAAAAGGCCGGCAGCAGCACCACCAGAATCGCGCTCGCCGCCGCGCACCCCGCCAGGACGGCGCGCCGGTCGAAATGGTCGGCCATCCAGCCGATCGGCCATTGCAGGATCACGTTGCCGATCACGAAAGCCGACAGCCACAGCGCGCCGGTCTCGGCCGAGACACCGGCGCCGACCGCGTAGACCGGCAGAAAGCTGAAGGCGACCTGCTCGCCCAGTCCGCAGGCGAAGGCGGCCAGCATGGCAAGCGGCGCCGCGACAACCACGGAGCCGTAGCCGCTTCCGGCAACATGCTCGATCGCCGGCGCCTTCCGCCAATAGGGCAGCAGGGGCAGCGCGACGAGCAGGGTCAGCGCGGAGCAGGTCAGGAACGGGAGCGGACCGTAGACGCCGACCAGTTGGAGGACGAACGGACCCAGTGCCAGACCGAGCGCCACCAGCATCGCATAGACGCCCATGACGCGGCCGCGCCGCCTCTCCTCGACCACGACGTTCATCCAGATTTCGGTCACCACCCATGGCACGCCGCCCACCGCGCCGTGTACGAAGGTAAGTGCAAACCACGCCACCGGCCCTTCGGTGACCG
>JAIETA010000072.1 GCA_019745575.1 Reyranella sp.
ACATGCGATCCGAAAACATGCATGCCCAAGAGGAATGCTGATAGCCATTCTTGTATATGATCGGAGATGCATCAGTATTGTACGGTGGATCCAGATACATTCCCTGTATTTTTTCAGCAAACCTCAATTCGATAATTCTCAACGCATGAAAGTTATCGCCGTGAAAAGCGATACCGCTCAGGTCGGTGTCGATTTCCGGAATTGAACCCAATAACTTTGAGACAAAGGCGTCTCCAAAGTATCTTGTATCGACCGTCAAATGCTTATGATCCTTTAGAAACTTTGTGGTCAGCGGGACTTGATACGCCGCCGTCGTGAGATCTCCCTTGATCTCATCAATCGCAAACAGCCGCACCCACTCCTGGAATTGCGCGTCGTTGGCGACGATCTCCGGATAGAACTCCTCGGGAATCCGATCCAGCGTGATGCAGTATTGCGTCTCGACGACGAACTTCTTCTTCAGCCACAGCTTTTTCTGAAAATCCTCAAGCTGAGCAAGGAAGTCGATGACCTTGCCGGCGATCCGACGGATGACCTTGATCTTTGAGAGATATTGCTCGACGCGCGGCGCGGTGTCGCTCTCGATGTCGTCGAGATGCATCACCTCGTTCTTGACGTAGAAATCCAGTTCGCGGCGCAAGAAGCCGCCAAGGTCCTTGTGAATGAAGTAGTCGAAGGTGTTGCGAGCTGTGTAGCGCTTCAAATGCCCTTCGAGGCGGGAAGTGCCGGGCGTTTCGCCGTTCTGGTTCACATGCGGCTTGGCGAGCTCGGCAATCCAAGAGGAGAAGGCGGTATCTGTCACCGCCAGAACGCGGCTCACCGCTGACGCCGTGAGGTCCTTCTGCGCCGGTGGCTTCTTCTTCCCCTCGCGCTCGCTCTCCGGCCAGTCGGCCAAGGACGCCGGGCGATGGGCAAAACGCAGGACAAGCTCGCCGCCTTCCACGGCGATGAAATCCTCGCCCGCAAGGATGAAGATGCGATCCTTGCCCTCCGCCGCCTTGACGTTGCCATGCTCGCCCTCGGCAGCATCAGTCAGCCGGAAGTGGACGGGCATGGGATTGGTCACAGCATCCGGCTTCAGGCGAAACGAATAGTCGCGCAGATATTCGCTGGTCTTGATGTAGTACTGGTCGCGGTTCGCCCAGTGGAGTTTGACCTCCTCGCCTTCGTAGGGAATCGCATAGACACCCGGCCGATAGACGCGTTTGGCCAGGAAATCGCCTTCCGAATAGTAGCGGCGGAAGAAGCTGAACAGGTGATCATAGACCTCGTTCTCAAGGCCGCCGATATCGACCGCGTCGTTTGCGAGCTTGGCGCGCAGCTCCTTGACCTTCGGTAGCGTCTCGGGATCGGCGCCGAGGCTTTGCGCCTGCTCGATCGCCTTGGCGAGTTCCTTTTCCAGCTCCGCCTTGTCGGCGGTCTTGTAGAGGCCAAATGCCTGTTGCACCTGGGGGAGCAGATCCTTGTCAAGAAACTGCGTCACCTCCGCGCTCTTGGCGTGCATGATCCGATAGAGGCCGAAATCGAGATCGGGCTGGTCGAGCTGGAATAGCTCCTTCAGCAGGGTTTTCAGCTTCTCAAATTTCTGGCTCATACGCGTCTCGTTTCTTGTTCATGTTGCAAGGCTCGCGGATCAAACGACCTGCCAACGGATGGTGAAGAGGGTTTCGGTTTCCGTCCGCTGAGCGAGCCGGCGCTCAAGCTGGTCTATGAGCGAATCCCGCTTCTCCATGATCTCGTCTTCTACCGTGAAGATCTCCTGTCGCTGGCGGCGCTGCTGGCGCTCCAGCTTCTGGATTTTCTCCTGAATGACGTGTTGTTCCTCAAGTGTCACGGCCTGGCGCGCCTGGCGGCGCAACACCTTGATCTGTTCCTTGGTGTCGGCCAGCGCCTTTTCGGCTGAAAGCACCATGTCGTCCGCCCACTTCTCAAGCTTGTCGCGCGCCTGGTTGAAATGGGCGCTGTTCTGCTCAAGGGAGAGGCTGATCGTTGCCTTGGCGTGGCGCTGCGCTTCGGCTTCAAGCCGTTTGGCTACCGAGTCCGGGATATCCGTCGGCGCATCAACCTGGCCGGAGCAGCCGAACAGTTTCTCCATGGTCTCTTGATCCTGCGTCGTGCCATCGTCATCAAAGCCCGAGAAGAGGAGATATTCCTCCCGCTCATAGGACGCGATCTGCAACCGCGTCAGAACGAGGTGCCCCGCCTTGCCGCGAAGGGCCTCGACGACGTGAACGCGCGTGCCGTGGTTCGTGACATCGAACGTGATGGCGGCCGCCGGCGCTTCGAGCGATTTTCCGGCCTGGATAACCTTCTCTCCGAGAGGATGTGACAGGCGGTACAGGAAACGGCTCGGTTCCTCGCTCCGGTCATGGCCAGGCTCTGGCTGGGACTTCGAGATGAGGTGATAGCGGCCCGGCGATATCTCCGGGCTCGGCGGGACCTTGAGATCGAAGGCAAGCGCATCGTCGTCGAAGCGGGCGCGATCCGCCAGAATGAACCGCGTTAGCGACCAGAAACGCTGGCCGACCCGGTCGAGCTGGGCTTTGGCATCGGCAAGCCGAATTCGTAGCCGCTGGTGAACATCCTCATCGAAGCGCTCGAAGAGCTTTCGCCGCGTATCATCCATGCGTGCTTGAATGCTCGCGTCCATCTCCTCCTGGAGTTTCTGGAATGCCGCCTCGATCTCCTCCGACGTCCGGCATTCCTGATATATCGCCAGGATACGTTTCTCGAAATCGACCCCGGATTCAATGCTGCCAAGCACGTCGTCCGACGCGCCAAACACGCCGTTGAAGAGGCTGAACTTCTCGCCGAGCAATTCAAGGACACGGCGATCGGCCTCGTTGCGCTCGTTCAGGAAGTTAATCACGACGACGTCGTGCTTTTGCCCGTAGCGATGGCATCGGCCGATCCGCTGTTCGATCCGCTGCGGGTTCCATGGCAGGTCATAATTGACGACCAGAGAGCAGAACTGAAGGTTCACGCCTTCGGCTGCGGCTTCGGTCGCGATCAGGATCGTTGCACTATCCCGAAAATGCTCGACGAGGGCGGTGCGCACATCAATGGCGCGCGATCCTGACGAACGACCGGTCAGCCTGTTCTTTGCCAGCCAGGCTTCGTAGATCTGCGTCGCTTCAGGACCCGTGTTGGTCCCATTGAAAACGACAACTTCTCCCTTGTAGCCGTGGGTTTCAAGAAAGCTCTTGAGATAATCCTGCGTCCTGCGGGACTCGGTGAAGATGACGGCTTTCCGGGCAGCGCCCGTTTCAGCCATCTGCGCAAAACCAATATCCAGAGCCTTAAGCAGGGTCTCGGTTTTCGCATCGACAGGGATTCCGCGCGCCCGTGTACTCAGCCGCTCCAAGAGTTCGATTTCCTCTTTTAGTTTCGATCGGTCGATCGGCGCCGCGTTGGCTTCCGACGACTCCGGCTCGGTGTCATCTGCCAGAATGTCGTCGAGCAAGTCGTCTTCGATGTCTTCCGATTCAATAAGCCGCTCGGCAAATTCCGGATCGTCCTTGATCTGATCGTCGCGGAGCGTTTCCAATCTCGCCCGCAAGGTATCGAGCGTGCCGGCGATGGCGAGTGACGACGAGGCCAACAACTTCCGCAGAATGAGTGCGGTAAGGTGCCGCTGACGCTGCGGGAGGGCGTAGCTGTTGGGGCGCTGCAAGAAGGCCGAAACCGCCTCATACAGCGAATGCTCGGCATCGCTCGAAGTAAAGGGGCGCGTGATGGCGCGCCGCTCGGTGTATCGAACGTATTCGACGACTTGGTTGCGCAGCGTCCTTTTGCAGAATGTCGCAAGCCGTTGTCGCAGGTCGGTCATGCTGCTTCCGGCGCTGGCATAGCGCGCCCTGAACGCATTTATGTCGCCGAACAGATGCTCATCGATGAGCGTCGAAAGCCCGTAGAGCTCAACGAGCGAGTTCTGCAACGGCGTCGCCGTCAACAGCAATTTCCGGCAATCTTCTGTAGCCCAGCGGATGCCCTGACCGACCTTGTTGCTGGGACGATAGGCGTTCCGGAGTTTGTGGGCCTCATCGATGACAACCAGATCCCATGCAATCGCCTTGATTTCTTCACGCAAGGCGCTGGCATAGTTGAACGAGAGGATGAGAATGCTCTTCTCATTCAGCGGCGCGCGACCGAGCCGGAGTTCATCCCGGTAGGTTTTCGCATCCAGGACACGGGACGGAAGATTGAACTTCTCGGAAAGCTCCAGAGCCCATTGCTTCCTGAGCGAAGCCGGGCAGATGACCAGCAGCCGACGCTTCCGCTCGGCCCAGAACTGGCAGAGGACAATTCCCGCCTCGATCGTCTTGCCCAAGCCAACTTCGTCAGCGAGCAACACACCCTTTGAGAGAGGAGATTCGAGAGCAAAGAGGGCCGCTTCGATCTGATGAGGGTTCAGATCGACGGCCGCATCGAAGAGTGACATCGAGAGGCGATCAAGGCCTGTCGAAGCTCGACGGGTGAGGTCGTGCGCAAAGTACTTGGCGTGAAAGGGCGTAAGAATCATCCACCACCCTCCGTCTTCATGATATGGTCGGAAGGCGTATGATTGAATGTGTTGTTCGCGATTAGCCTCTCATATTGCTCTAGAGCGACAACGACGACGACCGGACGTCCATGCTTCTCGATCGCCACGGGCTCCGCCCGGGCTATATCGATTAGCCGTCCAAATCCGTTCTTGGCGTCGCGCGCAGATATCCGTTGCATATGCGGCTCTCTTTCGGAGCCATTTTGGCCACAATGGCGCAATCGACAAGGATGCTAGCATCTAAATGGAATGGTTCTTGGGAATTCTTTTTGGTCGGTGAGAAAAAGGGTTCTTAGACAAACGTGAGCTTGGTCCCTCATCACTTGATAATCGGCGAGCATCTGCTCGATTGCCGCCCCAGGGAGCAGCTGCTGCGGATCCCGCCGCCCGCGCCAAGAACTCCCGGCTGTACGCCGGGACGGGCGGGTACCCTCCCCCGTCAGAATGAGCCCGTCGCGTATCCGGCGAGTGAGCTCGTCACGATCGCGAGGATGGCAACCCGCAGCTTTCACTTAGTCATTTCTGCGCCAGCGCCTTCTCCAAAGCGGCATTCTTCTGCATGGACCCATTGGACGCGCCAACCCAGTCCGCGACAACGCTTGAAGCCATGCCGGCTAGCGTGCCAAGCAGGAGCGTGACCATGTCACGCTGGTTGGCAGGCACCTCCTCCCCGATGACCAACCACAGCATGACGGCGAAGCCCACCAACAAGATGGCCGACACCAGGACGGCCTGTCCTCTCTATTGGGGCGAGTGTTAGAACAGCGGCGCGGGAGCCGGCATGTCGGGCGGCTTGAGCTGCTGGATGATCTGCTCGAGCACCGGGCAGGCCGCCTCGGGGTTCTTGACGCGGAGCCGCATGCAAACGTCCCAGGCCTTCCAGCCGTCGACCACGATCCGGCAGCGATCGCCGGCGTCGATCTGTTCGGTCAGGATGGCGACACGAGGGCGCGCGTCGTTTCGGGGAAGAGCGCTGAGGGGCGGCATTTGCGGGGGCACCGGGCACCCGTCCTTGAGGATCGTTGGAGATTCCGGCCGCTCCACCGACTCCAGCTGCGGCACCAGAATTCTGCCGACGCTGCCACAGCCACTGATAAGTATCGTCGAGAGAGCCAGGCACAACATTGTTCTGCTCGAGCGGCGCACTGTAAGTCCTCCGGTTCTGCGCGGCCGTGGCCGCGCGTTGGTCTTCCAGCGCCCTCGAGACGGCAGCGGCGACCTGCTCGGCGCCGAGGTGCTGGCCCTTGAGAATGTCGAGCGCTTCCTTGCTCTTTTTGGCGGCGGCGCTCGCGACGGCGGCGTTCCTGTCCGCCAGGTCGGCGCGCGCGTCGGCGGCGTCCCACTTGAGGTAAAGGAAGGTGATCGCCCCAACGACGGCGGCCGCACCAAGGAGCTTGGCCAGGAGGGCGTTCAACCGACGACCCCATAGTCGCAGTTCGCCTTGCGCCGGAAGCGCGCCGCCACTTCGTAGCCGTTGCTGCCGCCGGCGCCGTTGGTATTTCCTTCCAAGGTCTGGATCGTCTGGCCGTCATCGGCGGCGACGAGTCCAACATGAATGTGGGAAGCCCGCCCTTCGATCGTGCCCGGCACGAAGAACATCGAGCCAGGCGGAATGCGCTGCGTGGTAGATCCCGCCGCGAACCGGCCAGCGGCCCGCGCCTGATTGACGACCCACGGCACGTAGGCCGATTGATTGCCGGCGTCGTCAGTCAGCCGAAACGGCAGAGGCAGGTTGAGTTCGCGCGCCGCCTTGAACCACGGCAGGTTGGCGAAGACCTGGCACCAGGGAAAAAAACCGACCGTCGACTGATCGATGCCGCGCCCGTAGAGCCGCACCCACGGTCCCCGATTGTCGCCGCCGACTTCGCGAGCCTTCGCGGCCAGATGCGCCCGAGCGATCCGACAGACCGCATCCCCGAAAGGCTCGGGTCCCGGCAGCAGCACCTCAGCGTTGACCAACGGCGCGATCAGAGCGCCCCAAGTGATCGAGTCGACGATTCCCACGTTGCCGTCCGGCGGCTCGCGCAAGATGCCCTTGGAGCGCTGGAACGCCGCCAGCGCTGCTCGAGTAGCGGGGCCAAAATCGCCATCAATGCCGGTGGCGAAGCCTTGGAGGGTGAGCCATTCCTGCACACGCTTGACGCCGCGGTCCGTCGAACCGATCACCAGCGGCAAAATCGGCGCGCGGATTTCCTCGAGGTACGGTCCGAGCATGTCGGCCTCGTTGGTTGGTAATTGTTGGTCGGGGTGTGCGCCGCGATCAGTGCCGGCGGCGCTCGGCTGCTAGGGCTTTTTGGTCAGGTCGGTGATGGCCTGGTCCTTTGCCGCCGAGCCCGCCGAAGATCCATAGTGATAGTCGACGACGGTGCCGAACTTGGCGGACAGCTGGCCTATGAGGACCAAACCCACTTCTTTCATGGTGATGTCGATGACACCGCCGCGAAGAATGAGAACGCAGACGGTGATGAAGCCGCCCACGGCGATCAGGCCGACAAAGTCACGGCGCCAACTCATCGGTGATGTCTCCTAGCGGGACGGCTTGTCGGCCTTGCGGTCGAGCTTGGCGTCAATGTCGCGGACGAGCTGCTTGATCTCTTTCACGTTCTCGTTCGTCGTGACCTGGGTTTCGTTGACGTACTGTCGCTGCTCGAAGATACGGCGACCAAGATCGAGCTCGATGCGGCCCGAATTGACCTTCCCCTCGCTCTCGACACGCAGGACGTCTTTCGCGTTCTGCGCGGTGCGGGCGTCGAGATCACGCCAACCGATTACGACAGCCAGTAGCATCGCCCCGGCGGTTAACAGGTGGCCAAGATTGACCGTTGGGTCGAACCGCACACGATGCCTGCCATTGCCATTGGCGGTCGGTTGCTCGCTCACGCTATTCCTCCCTCGGCCAGCCGGTCGTGACGTCGACCGCCGCCACGTCCTCGGCCGTCTGCGCCGCGGCCAGCGCATCCTTGAGCGCACTCGCCTGGAACCGGATCGCCACGAAGTGCTGCATGACATCGAGCGACAGCGCGATCATCCCTGCCGGCGTGACCGGCAGGTGCGTGTTGTCCAGCGTCCGCCAGCCCTTGCGCTCGAGGTCGGAGGGCCAGTGGCCATCAGCCTTTCCGCTCATCACGAGGTCTGCAACTTTCGCCATGTCACCGATGTTGCCCCGGCTTTCCGGATCGATCTGGATGACCTTGTCGCGATGCGTCACGCCGCGATGGATGGCGGCGGCATAGGCCCGCGCGATCTCTGCTCCCTTCTCGGTCTTGGCCCTGGCAAGGGCGATAGTGTCGGCTTCGGGGCTGCCGTCCGCGATGAACTCCTGACCCGGAAACTGTTCGTTTGCAAAGTCAGCGATGATCTTGCCGTTGACGTCTTTGTCGACATATCTGTTCATGGCGGCCCCCTTAATCGTCCTGCCCGCGGCGGTCGATCCAGCCGTGGCTATTAAGTATGGCGCCCGCGTAGTAGGCAGGGACGGCAACGTAGATTTGCCCGCTTGTGTTCGTCGGCGGACCTTCCACTGCGGTGTAGACGGCATCGCCGCCCGCCTGACCTTCGTACGTGCCACCGATATAATACAGCAGCGTCGCGTTCCCTGCCGGTGCGACCTGAATTGCGGAGGCGGCGTTGCCGCCGCCGACCGTGTAAGTCGTCAGAAGCGGACGCACCACAACCCCGGTAGGAATTGTCAGCGTTCGCAACGTGGCGACACTGGTGCCACCGGCGGTAAAGTCTGCCGTCGCAGCCATGTAAAATCGGTCGCCAAGCTGCTGGAAAGAGGTCCACTGCGCCGCGCCGTTCGTTTTGGTCGAGCCGAGCCGGCGCGACAGCGTGTAGCCGGTCGGCATCGTCGGCGCGGTCGCTGACAGAGAAATCAGCGCGTCGACGACGCCTGTGTCGATCCGCTTGATCAGATGGACGTGATACCAGGTGCTGTTGGCGATCGCGCCGGTGTCGAGACCGCCGTTGCCAGTACCGACCGCCCAGGCGGCCGTCGTCTTCGAGAGCGACGAAAGCAGCCGGATCATGTCGGTATTGTTCTTGTCGGCGCAGAGGCCCGCGGCGATAGCGAATGTGGCGCTGCTACCGGCCGTGGAGAGTGAAAGGCCCCTGATGTAGTTCGGAACCACCGGCATCGCGTAGCTGGTGCGCCACTGCGTGCCGTCGCTCCACACCGAGAATGGGATGCGGCCGGGGATCGTGAGCGTCGCGCCGGCAGCGCCGTAGTCGATTGCGTTGGCCGCGTCGGGCGTGATCGTGACGCCGTTCGCCGGGCTGAGACCCAAGACGTCGACGTGGAAGCCGACACCTGCAGCGGCAATGGTCGGCAGCGTCATGGTGCGCGCGCCAGCCGCCGTGTCGAACGAGAAGCGCCGCGCAATGTCCGTCGTGGCGACCGTGTTGTTTGTAGCACCGATAGCGGTATAGGGCCGGCGCGCGTCGGGGAAATATTGAGCAGCCGGCGTGACTTCGAATGTGCCGACGTCGACCTGCGAGGCATCGCCGATAGCTAGCTTGTGGCGCCAGGAGACGGCGACGTCGCTATAGGTCCAGAAGAAGGCGCCCGCGCGCACCAACGCATGACGGGCCGCATTGAGCCAGCCGGTGACGACCGCCTCGAGGACTTCGCCCGAGGCCGGAATGTAGATGGTCAGCGGCAGATCGTCGGACGTCCACGAGACCGCGGCGTTGCCGTTGGTCGACTTCCAAACGCCGCGTGCCAGCGTGTCCGGCGGGCCGATGGTGAGCGCGCCGCCACGATTGTATTCCGACTTGGTGTTGAGTCGGTTGCGGACAACATAGACCGGCTTTTCGCCCGTCGCGAAGGAGGCGCTGAACGGGAAGTAGTTTCCCTTCGGGCCTTCGATCGTGTAGGCGCCCGTCCCCACGGTGTTGCTCAGCTCTACGGTTTCTTCTGCAAAGCTGCGCGCCATGTTTGATCCTCAGAGCAGTTCGATGAGGTTGATGGATGAACGCCATACCTGACCGTCGGCATCCCACAGCGGCTGCGATTCGAATTGAGCATCGTTCTCGAACAGCGCCTGCAGCGAGTAGGTGTGGAAGAAGGTCGTCGCCGTAGGATCCAGTGAAAAGACGAAGTCGCGCGCGAGGCCGCAGTACCGCTGCAGCTCGAACAGCCCCTCCTTAATGTCGTCCTGATTGATCGCGGAGAACGGCAGGATGAGGCGGCGCGACGGGGGGCCGCGATTGTCGCTGTAGGTCCGGCCGAAGGGTGAGCGCGCCCGCTCGTCCGGCGAGACGAGACCCAGCCCGATATTCAGGTCGACGTTGAAGCGCGTCTGCAGCGCCGCGCCCGCCATCAGGCGGCCAGCCTGAGCGTAGCCGTCGGTGTTGGTCGGGTCCGCGATGTCGAGCCGGCCGTAGCGATAGCCGGTCGAATTCGTAACGCGGACCAGCGAAAATTCCTCGGGCCAATCCTCGTCGGTGTGCTTGCCCGACGTGGGCCAGGCCGAGACCACGCCGCTGTCCTTCGAGGGCGCCACCGTGACATTGGCGGCCGACGCCGCGAGCCGCAGCCTGAGCGTCGCGTCGGCGCCGAGATTGTGGCCGACCAGCGCCAGAGAGTTGCAAGCGACGTCCTGGCCGAAGTCGAAGGTGATGTATTCGGCCGTGCAGCCCGTGAATCGATGCTTCTTTTCCGGCCGACGATCCTGCAGGTTGGCAACGACGAGGGTGCCTTCCTCCGACGAGGCCACGAGAGTCGCGGCATCTATGCGCTTCGAGGACAGCCACCACGCTCTTTCAGCCATATCAGCCCCACCAGCCGAGCGTGACCTGGCTCGTGCCCTGCGTGTCGATGCTGGCGCTCAACAGCGGCTTGGACGCACCGAAACCGAGGCGATTGACGTTGTTGATCGTGGCGACGATGCCGGTCAGGTCGATGAAGGGGTCGATCAGCATTTCCCACTCCCATCGGTTCCGCTCGATCTCGAGAATGCCCTGCTGGCGCGCGGTTTCGGTTTCCGCGTCGACCTCGTTCCAGAAGCCGGAGTTGGCGACAAAGACGACCTTCGCCGTCGGGTATAGCGTCGCGACGTGGGGCGACAGCGCCTGCGCGTAGCGTGCTTCCTGGCCCAGGATGGCCGCGGTCTCGTCGTCGACGGAGCCCGCAAGCTCGCTGCGGCCCTGCGGTGCGGTGTTCGTTTTCCAGCTGACGTAAGTGCCGGCACGCGGCGGCGCCGTCGCCACGAGGCGCGGCTTGCCCATGCCCTCGGCCTTGAAGTCGAGCGCGAGTTGCGAGCCCAGGACCGGCGAACCGACATAGCCGATCGCGAGGCGGCCATCGGGCCTGATCTTCCACCAGCCGAGGATCCCGCCCATGACGATATCGAGCGCGTCAGCCTTCGATATCGGGTCTGTGAAAATCCAGCCGACCGGCGCCGAGTGGCGGTTGTCGACGCGGCCGAAAGCCGTGATGTCGATCTGCGCGGCATCGTCGAGACGGCTCAGGCCGCGCGTCGTGGCGATCCTGCGGGCGATGGCGGCGCGAGTCGTCGGCTGCGGATGGCCGTAGGCCGCCTCGGCGTCACCGACGAAATCGACGCGGATGCCATATTCGAGATCGACGTTCACCCGGGCAAGCGATCTTGCCAGACAGGTGCCGTACTCGCCCGACGGTATCGCCGCGTCACGCAGAGCCTCGTAGGTCGGATAGTCGGCATCGAACGGCAAGGCGACGCCGCCGTGCTTGAACGCCGAGACAGCCGACGAGCTGGTGAGGCTCCACTGGAAAATCTGGTACTGTGCGTTCACCAGAAGCGGCTCGGCGTTAAAATTGTAGCCCAGCGCCCAAGGCTTCCAGACGCCCTTGAGGCTGGGGTCGCCTTCGAGTCCGCCGGTTCCGGCGTAGTATTCGCTGTGAAGCGGGCCCTGCAGCGGCCAGCCGAGGTCGCGCAGCGCGATCTTCTTCTCGTCGAGATCGTGGATCAGGGCCTTGGCGGTGAAGCGCGCCACGGTCTCAAACGTCGAGAGCGGTGCACCACGGACGCCGCGTTTCACCGTGAGCGGTGCGCCGTCCCACACATAGGCGAGCAGATAGTCGAGCTCGCCATCGGGATCGATCAGCACGATCTCACCCACTGTCGGGCGCGACCGGCTCATCGGGTCCACCCCATCGAATAGCGCGCTGCCGAAGTTGGCCGACGCCGGCAGCACGCCGTCGATGAATTGTGCGGCCGGCGTATCGTCGTTGCCGGTCGACCGCGGCGTCGTCATCGCGAGATAGATCGTCGTCCTGGCACCGTGCCATCCCCACTCGCCGCCCCCCGGATCAGGTGTCTCGGGCCAGACCGGCGTGCCGAACGGCCCGTAGGGGCCGAGTTCGACGCCGGCCGAAGGATCGGCAGGCTCGACGATCAGCAAGAGATCCTTGCCGCGATGGGCGCCGAGATTGAACGGGTCGAGGCCGGTGGCGATGACCCACGGCTCGCCCGGGCCACCATACGTGCCGAGCGGCGGGAAATAGTCGACGATCTCAGACTCGGCCATGTCACGCCGCCCGCTGGCCGTTCGTGAGGTAGCGCGAGAGCAGGTTCGTCAGGCGCGTCACTTCCTCGCTCTTTCGTCTGTCGTTCTCGACCAGCGTTTGGACCGTCTGCTGCAGGATCTGATTCTGCTGCACGAGCGTCTGGATACCGGGGTCGTTCGTGTTGAGCGGCGTCGACGATCCGGTGGGCGACTGGATGGCGGCCTGGATCGTCTGGAAGTTGGCGAGGATTTCGTCGCGCGTGGCGTTGTATTCCGGCGAGCCGGCGTAATAGGCCTTTTCGAAGTCCGCCCGCGTGATGCCCTCGCCGGCGAGGCGAGCGATGGCGGCACCGTCGCCGGTGGCGGCCTGGCTGTAGGTCGCACGGTAGGAGGCCCGCAGGCCCGCCAGCGTGCCCACAGGATCGAGGTTCGAGAGGCTGCCGCCCGGCATGAGCCGCTTGATCGCGTCCTCGAGCTGGGAGACCGCGCCCCCGTAGAGCTGTTCTTTGAGCGCGGCTTCCTTCTTGGCATAGTATTCCTCGACCTTGGCCTGCGCGATGACGGTCTCTTTGACGTTGTCGTTGATGTAGGCCCATTCCTTCATGCCGGCCTCGCGCTCCTTGGCGAAGTCGTCGAGCGCAGTGCCGACGGGATCGAGCACGCTGTCGATCGTGTGCAGGAAGTCCTCGGCATAGGCCTTGCGCTGTTTGCTAATCTCGGCGGTGATCGGCGCCATCGACAGGCCCCACTCCCGCGCGCCGGCCGAAAGGCTGGCAAAGCTGGCGTCGATCTCCTTCAAGGCCCGTTCGGCGGCCGTGATGTTGTCGCTCTTGCCGAGCTGGTCGTAGGCCTGGATGAGATCGAACAGGCCGCTGATCTGCGCAGTGCTGGTCGGCTCCCGGTTCGAGAACGCCGTGCGCAGCGTGGGCGAGGCGTTCATCGCCGCGTTGTTCAGGATCGAGTTGTAGAACGCCTTGGCGATGAGGCGGTCGATGGCCTTCGCCGGGTCGCCACTCTCGTTGTAGGTCTGCTGGTTGGAGCCCTGGGTCGGGCTGAGCAGGTAGGTCGACGTCGTGCCCTCGCGCTGGTTGTTCCAGACCGCGGCGCCGAAGGCGTTGCCAGGATTCGTGAGGCCGCCGGCCGCGTTAAAGAACGCATCGAGCGTGCTGCCGATGCCGGCGAACTGGCCGTTGATCGAGCCACCGCCATTCTGCTGCGAGCCGGACTGGACATAGCCACCGGCGCCGGGATCGAAGCGAGTGTTCGCCCCGGAGAGCGGCGGCATCGGCGCGGACTCGCCGCCAAACAGGCCTGGCAGGATCGAGGACAGCAGCGAGATACCCATGCCGATCGGCGCCATGCCCGGGATCAACGAGACGCCGGCGCCGATCATGGTGCCGATGCCCCCGATGGTGCCGGCCGTGGTTCTGCTGGTGGCGAGTTGGTAGGCGCCCATGCCGATACCGGCAGCGGCACCCAGCGCGCCGAGCGGCGTGATGCCCGCACCCGCCGCACCCGAGAGCATGGGCACGCCCTGCATAGAGGACGGCGACATACCCGCATAGGCGCCGGTAAACGGCGTGTTGAGCCAGTCGCCAAGGCCGCCAAACATGGTGCTGCCGCCCCCAAAGCTCGGCATCGAGAAGCCGCCCCCAGCACCGCCAGCACCGCCAGCGCCGCCACCGTAGCCCATCGAGGCAGCCTGCCCACCTGACAGAAAGCCCATGCTCGACGCGCCCTGCACGAGCACAGACATGACTGGTCGCACCGTCGCCAGCGCCAGGAATTCCGCCGCCATGCGGATGATCGTTTTCTTGAACACGTCGCCCAGCGACTGAAACGAGATCGTGCCGCTTTCGAGGATTTCGGCCCAAGCGTCGGCCGCCGTAGCCTGCAGTGACTGCAGTGCGCCCTTGACTGGCTCTAGCCACAGGTCTGAGGCCTTTTTGGTTTCCTCGATCTTCTGCTTGAGCAGGTCCTGTTGCGTGACCGCGGCGATGCGCCGGTCGAGGTCTTCCTGGCTGTCAGCAATCCCGCGCTTCTGCGCTTCCTGCGTCGCCTTGATGATCGCGAGTTCGCGCGCGCGGATCTCGGGCAGCTCGTTCGCCAGCCGCACCTCGGCTTCGAGCAGCTGGTTCTCGCGCTCGATGCCTTCGGTGCCGAGCCGGAATTCCGCGAGGTTCTTGGAACGCTCGGCCGCCACGTTGAGCTTGTGGATTTTGTCGGTCAGCGCCTCGACCGCCGGGGCGTTGGCCTTGGCGCTTTCGCCATAGGCGTCCTGTGCCGCCTTGGCGGCCTTGAAGCGGGCGTCGAGTTCATTGACCGCAGCGGCGCCAGCCTTCGCCGCCTCCGCGATCCTGGCCCCGAAGTCGGCCTGCATCTGCGCGTCGCCCAGCAGCTTGTCGATGCGCTTGGCGCTCTCGCCGCCGGCGCCTTTGACGGTCGTGAGGCCGGCGCCGGTCGTGCGCGCATTGATGCCGCCGCCGACTCGAGCGCGGGTCTCGTCGTCCTCGAAACCGGCCTGCCGGTGGAGGAACGCCTGCCGATCGGCGCGGGCCTTCGCTTCGGCCTGCAGGGCCAGCATCCGGTCGGCTGCAGTATCGCCGGCAGCCTGGACGCGCGCGGTATAGTCCCCGACTGAGGCCCCGCCACCCTCGATGCGCGGCAGCGTGATCGCATTGCCCTTGATGCCGAGCCACGGCGCCTTCGTCTCGAGTCCGCGATTGATCGCGTTCAGGCCCCATTCCACCGCATTGATGGCCGCGTTCATCGCGTCGGTAAAGAGCTTGCCCATCTGCTCGGGCAGCGCCGCAAAGGCCTCCATGAACATTGCCGAGCCACGCACGCCAGCGACGTTGAGACTGTCGACGAACGAGCGAATCCCCTCGCCTTGCCGCGTGAGCCAGGCGTTGATGCCATTGGCGCTGTCGTTCCACTGGCCTTCGAACTTCTCCAGCCACTCGATCCCGTCGGCGACGGCGTTTGCCAAGCTCGCCCGCATCTTGAGCGCGTTGCGTGCAGCAGCGTCGGACATGGCGTCGAGCTTCTTGATCGCCTTCTCGTCGATCATGCCGCCGAGACGTTCCGTCTGCGCGGCCATGTAGTCTTGGCCCTTGGCGAGGTCGGCCATCATCGGCAGGAGCCGCATCCCCGACTTGCCGAAGAAGTCAACGGCGGCCGCGGCCTTCTTGGCGGGGTCCTCGATGCCGACGATAGCCGCGGCTACGTCCTGTATGATGTCCTCGGTGGGCCGGAGCTTGCCGGCGACGTCGAGGTTCATCACGCCGAGGCCACGCAGCGCGTCGATCATCGCCTTCGTGCCGTCGGCCGCCTCGCCCATCTTTTGCGAGAATTTGCCGTAGCCCGCTTCGAGCTGTTCGAGCTTCGCCCCGCTCTGCACTGCGGCCAGCTGCGACGCCTGCAGGAAGCGTGTCGTGATGCCGAGCTGTTCGCTGAGTTCGTCGAGGCCGGCAGCGGCGTTGAGCGCCTGCCCGGCGAACGCCGTGCCCCAAGCCACAGCGGCAGCGACCGCCATGCCCTTGAGGTTGCCGACGGCCGCCGACAACTTGTCGCCCATCCGGTCGAGCGACGCGCCCATCTTGCCGGTCTGCTGTTCGATGCCCTGCAGCGCGCGCTTCGCGTCCTCGCCGCCGTCCTTCGCAGGGCGTGCGTCGATGACGATGCGGATGGTTTGGGTCTGGTCGTTCATGCGTGACCTGGCCTCCGCGTCTTACGCGCGCGCTGCTCTGTCTCTTTGGCGAGGCGCTGCATGGCGAGTTCGACGGCGTGATCGTCGACTTCCATGACGATCTCGATGAATTCCTCGAGGTCGTCGTGCTCGAAGCCGAGCCGCCGGCCTTCGCGCTCGATCTGCTCGGGCGGGACAGGTCGCGGGAAGGCGACCATGCCGCCGACCATCGGACGGCTCCGTTCGAGTCGCTTGAAGGCGAGCCAGTACGGCGCGGCGGCGTCGCTGATCTCGGGCTGGGACAGGAGATCGTCAACCGCGTCGGCGTCGCCCTTTGTGGCGCGGTCCAGGACGCCGGCGAGCACCGGCGCCCACTCCTGATCCCAGCTCAGTCGTTTTTTATGTCGTCCTTGATATCGTTCGCGCGGTTGCGGCGGAAGTTGGTCTCGTCCTCCGTGAACGTGTCGAGGACCTTGATGACGCGCGGATGCTGGATGATCCAGGCCACGCAGTTCGCCCGCGTGAAAGGCACGTCCTGGCCGTTGGCCGTCACGCCCTCCCAGCCGATCACCATGCAGTCGGTGAACAGTTCGGCCCAGCGAGCGGTCAGGTCCTCCGGCGTCGCCTTGGCGTTGGCCTGGCGTCGCAGTTCCTTGAAGCGCTTGGGGCCGAGTTCGCGATAGCGCGGGTTGGCGTCGGACTGGCAGAGCACGTTTAGGAATATGTGGTCGGTGATGCGGAGGAAAACTCCGATCTCGCCCTCGATGTCGCGCTCGCGCTTAAGCTCGTCCACATCGTCAAATTTGATGTCGCTCATTGCATCCTCGCTTCATGGGTCGGGGTGTTGGTGGGGCGGCGCCCCCGCATCGGATGCGGGTTGCCCGGCCGATGCGATTCGTCCGGGGCGGCACCGGCCGAAACGCTCGTTCGGGAGCGTCAGTCTTCGAGAGGGGCCGACGTGTGCGCGCGGCGAGTCAGGCCCTTCGCTTCCCAGTTGTCGGCGTCGTCGACGCTGACGACGGGGTGCGGCTGCTGGCCCTTCGCGTAGGGCGTCGCGCCGCGCGGGCCGGCCATGAAGTTCGCGAGGATTTCCACCTCGACCATGCCGTCGGCCGCCTCCCGCTTGGCGCGCGCCATCAGGCCACTGCCTTCGTCAGCACGATCGCGGCGCTGTCGGCAGCCGAGAACGTGCCCATGAACGTCAGGTCCAGCATGATTGGACCCGACGGGCCGGGGTCCGAGCGCTGCGGGTTCCAGACGTCGCACTTCGGGATCTGCAGCTGGTACTTGTTGGTGGCGACGCTGCCCATCGTGATGTCGAGAGCTTCGGTGCCGCCGGCGCCCAGGAACGCCGTGTATTGCGCCAGAGACTTGAAATAGAGCGAGATCGAGCCCTCGATGTCGAGCTGGCCGAGTCCATTCTCGGACGGCTCGTTGCTGCCAAAGCCGAAGATGTCGTAGGCGTTGTTCCTGATGTTGAGCGTCAGGCTCTGCACCTTGGGCGCCGTGAGACCGAAGCCGTTGTTGACGAGGAAGTCGGCCGGCGTCATCGGCGGATCGCCCGGGTCCGGCGCGGCATAGGTGGCGCCGCTGATGATGGCGCTGTCGGTCGCATGCGACAGGTGGCGGATGCCGAACGAGAGCTGCGCGGGCTGGCCATTGGAGGCCTGCAGCGACATCGACTCGACGAAGGCCCCGACCGACCGGAAGTAGAGATCGGTCGCGCCGTTCTCTAGCTTTTCCTCGAGCGTGAGCGGCTGGATCGTGCTGCCGTTCTTGAGGACGTTCGTCGCATAGTCGGCCTGGAACAGCGACGAGAACAGCTCGTGCAGCGCGGGATCGTAGGCCAGCGGCATTTCGAGCGTCTTGGCGTAGGTCGTGAGGCCGCGATAGGTGGCTCGCGCCGTGCGATCGTTGCTGCGCTCAGGCGAGCGCGACCTGGGCGTCACCGGATCTCCGGTCAGCCGCGAGTCGCGGAGCGTGAGGAAGCCCGGGGTCGCGGGCGTGGTTCCCTGCGCCGACTCGACAACGAGCGCGACGCGCTTCTGTGCACCGTCCATCAATAGTCTCCTTGTCGATTAGCCGACGTTGTAGATGCGGTAGCCGAAGGCGATGGTCTTGACGCGCAACCCGCCCTCGACTCCCTGTCCGCCGAATAGGGGCGATACGGTCTCGATCCTGATTTCGACCGAGCCCGATTCCAGGGATGTGTTGAAACGACGATCCCTGAACGCCTCGCGCACGGTGCGCGAATGGCGCTCCGCTTCCTCGCGGCCGTCGCCCAGCGGGACGAGGAAGTCGACAAAGACCTGCCCATCCTCGCGCCACCAGTTCGAGCCCGGCGAGCCCCAATAGGCCAGCGCCTCCTGGCCGCCTTCGAACCGGAGTTGTATGTACGGCGTCGAGGCGTCGGGCGGTGCGTCGGCGTCGTTGTCGGTGTCCACTATCTCCCAGGTGATCGGCGGCGTCGCAGCGTCGAGGACCGCCTGCAGCTCGAGGCGAAAGGCGTCGCAGAGAGGATCACCGGCCATCGCGCAACCCCGCTACGCCTTGATGTAGACTTGGATGGCTGGGTAGACCTGATCTCGCAGCACACGCTTGACCGATCGCTTGGTGCCGCTGGTCCGATAGCCGCCGCCCTGGTCGCCCCACACCTTCACGCCGGTATCGAGCTTCACGTACTTGAAGTCGACGAACAGCGACCGCCCATATTGTTGAACCATCCCGCGCTGGACGACACGATAGATGCCGCTGCGTGCCTGTTTGCTCGCCGCTTTTCGCTTGCCGCGACCGGTCCTTTTATTGGCCGTGGCGCCCTCGAGTTTGCGAGCGTAGGGCTGTGGATTAGCGATCTGCACGCGGTCGGTCGGCTTGACGTTGGCAAGAGCCGCCTGAATGTCGCCTTCGATCTGGCGGCCGTTGATCAGCACCGTGTGCGACTGGACGTACCGGCCAGTCAGTACCGGGCTGCGCTTCCGTAGCTGATCCAGCGCCCACAGAACGGCATCGGCCATCGTCGGCCGGCGGATGAATTCGATGCGGCCGAACGGCCGGACCAGCCGATAGTCGGCGCGCGGCTTGCCATCGGTGATGACGATGGGCTGATTGTCGAAGCCCTCGGCGACGGCGGCCTGCAAAGCCTGCTCGGCAACCTCGATCTGATAGTCCTGAATTCTCGGGGTTATCACCTTGTCCCACTGGACCGAGGTAAAGCCCGAGACCTTCACCGATTTCGCCATTAGCCGATGCAGGTGATCACATGAGCAACGACGACGGCGCCGCGCTTCTTTGTGTCGACGTGAACGATTGCCATGTCCCGGCTGTCGACGCGTATCTTGTCGCCGCGGCGTGGCGCGCGGGTGTCGGCTGCCAGCGACAGTTCGCCGTTGCCGATCCTGACCGTTCGCTGCGACTGCGCGGCGGTGTTGCCGGTCTCGTCATCGGAGCTGCCGTTGGCGCGGCCCTTCACATCGAGGTCGGCCAGGTCGCGGCGCTTGAGCGTCATGGTTGTGCCCTCGCGCTGCATCACGCGATCGACGCGGTTCGCCGTGTGAGCGCCGGACATCAGCCCTGGCTCCAATCCTTATACGGCGAGAGTGCCGACTCGAGCGCGGTCAGCAGGCCGGACGATCCGATGCTGTCGCCGCCGGCGACGGCGTACTGCCACGCGCCTACGTCGTTGATGGTCTCGCTCCTGATCGCGCCGTCGCGGTCGGCGCCGAGGTAGTTGGTTTTCACCTGCTCGATGACCTGTTCCTCGAGGTCGGGCGGAACGCTGTCGGGGAGTGACCAGCCGGCCGCGTAGAGAACGACGATCTTGCCCGTCGACCAGTAAAAGGGGTCGCTGTCGGAGAGGCGGCGCACCATGCCGCCGCCCACCAGCTTGAAATCGGTGTCCACCGCCAACGTGACGCCATCCTCGACGATTGAGGTGATGGCGGTGATGGGCACGCGCCACGGCAGCATCAGGTCGCAACCACGCGGCTCCTGGGTGGGATAGAACGTCGCCCGCAGCGCCTCGGCGCCGAAGGTCGGCATGGTGCCGACAGGATCGATCGCCAGCTTGCAGTGCTTTGCGGCGCGCGCTGACACGCGGTCGATGATCGACTCGAGCTTGGAGTCGTCGCCGGCGGGCGAGCCGATCATCGTTCGCACCTTAGCCGCTGTCGTGAGGCGTCGCGTGGCGGCGGTGGCCGTCGCCGTGACGACTTCAAACAGCGGGCGCATGTGCTAGACCCCAGTGCCGCCAGCTTCGACCTTCTTGAGATAGTCGACGGCGTGCGCCCTGGTCGTGACGTCATCGCCGGCGCCGTGGCGGCGCGCGAGCTCCAGCATGTTCGGCACGTTCATCTTGGCCCAGCCGTCGGGCAGGCTGCCGGAGTTGCCGGTCTCGGCGCCTTTCGTGGAGTCGCCCTCGGTCGCCCATTTCTCAGCGACAGCGACGCGGGCGAGATCGCCCTCGATCACGTCGCCGGGCTTAAACTTGGTCGGGTAGATCGCGCCGTCCTTGGCGCCATCGAATTCCTCGATAACGGTGGCTTTCATCGTCGTGTCCTACGTGTCGGGGAAGAGTAGAGGGCGGCCCCAAAGGCCGCCCTCCTCAGGTCACGGCGCCGGCCGATCAGGCGGGCGGGTTCGCCGTCGGCAAGTTGCGGGGGAAGCCCAGCAGCCAGATCGCGGCCAGGAAGATGTTGCCGGCGCCGTTGTTGGCCGGTGTGATC
>JAIETA010000067.1 GCA_019745575.1 Reyranella sp.
GACCCGGCGAGATTCGAACTCACGACCTCTGCCTTCGGAGGGCAGCGCTCTATCCAGCTGAGCTACGGGTCCGGCGGGCCGGACCATAGCGGAGGGGGCCGGGCGGTGCAACGCGACGCCGCCGACCCTCCCGTGGTGTTCGCGCCTCTAGTGCGAGCCGCTCGGTGGCATGGTCAGGCGGTCGACGCTGGCGATCCCGATGGCCGATATGACGAACAGGGCATGGATGATCACCTGCCACATGACGCCGGCTTCGGTGAAGGTGGCGGTCGGCGTCCCCAGCGCGCCTGCCTCGATGAAGGTCCGCAGCAGGTGGATCGAGGAGATACCGATGATCGCCATCGCCAGCTTGACCTTGAGCACACTGGCGTTGACGTGGCTCAGCCATTCAGGCTGGTCCGGGTGCTTCTCCAGTTCCATGCGCGACACGAACGTCTCGTAGCCGCCGACGATCACCATGATCAGTAGGTTGGAGATCATGACCACGTCGATGAGCCCGAGGACGATCAGCATGATCTGCTGCTCGGTGGCCGCGAAACTGTGCAGGACGAGGTGCCACAGCTCCTTCAGGAACAGGATCACGTAGACGACCTGCGCCACGATCAGACCGAGGTAGAGCGGGACCTGCAGCCAGCGCGAGGCAAAGATCAGGCGCGGCAGCGGTCGCAGGGCGCTCGCCTCGGCGGCGGCCCGCTGGGGAGCGGGGGATGTCACTTTCGACTTCATGCGGCGGTTCGTCCTCTGGCAGTCCAACGATCGCCGGCCGGCTGGCCACAGGGCCCGTTCCTTTCGGCGGTCCGTGATATTGCGGTCTTCGCGTCATCGCGCAAGGCGCCTTTCGGCGCACAGGCCAAGTCTCCCGCAGCCACGGGTTCGGCGACAGTTGGGTTACAACGCCGGATCGGCGGCTCACACCCGCCGCACGCTGTCGGGCGCATAGGCCGCCACGGCGCGATCGACCAGCACCTTGCGGTCGATCTTGTTGGTGCCGGCCAGCGGCAGTTCGTCGACCAGCCACACCGCGCGCGGATGGGCGTAAGCCGGCCCGTTGTCGAGGGCGAACCTTCGCAGTGCGTCCTCGGTCGGCGTCCTGCCGGGTTTGGGCACGACGAAAGCCACCGGCAGCTGGTACTTGATCTCGTCCGGCACCGGCACGACGCAGGCCTGGGCCACGTCGGGATGGCGGCCGAGCAGCTTCTCGACCTCGCCGGGATAGACGTTCTCGCCGCCGCACTGGAACATGTCGTCGGCACGCCCGACGAAGAAGACGAAGCCGTTCTCGTCGCGCCGCATGACGTCACCGGTGTCGTACCAACCGTCGATCAGGCGCTTCTTCGTGTCGGCATCGCGATTGAGGTAGCCGGTCATCAGCGCCGGCGTGCGGATGTGCAGCACGCCTTCGGTCGGGCCCGTCTCGGCGCCACCCACGAACTTCACCTCGATGCCCTTGCGCGGATAGCCGAGCGCGCCCATCGGTTTGGCAATACCCTCGGGATGCGGACCGAAGCCCAGTGGCCCCGACTCCGTGGTACCCCAGCTGTTGGCGGTTTCGGCGTTGGGGAAGAGCCGGTGCATCTGCTCGAAGAACTCCGGCGTGGACGGCGCCGATCCCGTGACGGCGGTGGTCACGCAACTGAAGTCGGCCTTGGCCAGCTCCTCGGTCTCGCGCATCACCAGCGCCAGCATGGTGGGCACCGAAGTGATCATGTCGACGCGCTGGCGGTCGATGGCGCGGATGTAGCCGCGGGCGGTGAAGCTGGTCATCAGCACGATGGTGCCGCCGTTGATCATCACCATCTTGGCGCTGAACAGCCCGTTCATGTGGAACAGCGGTGCGGCGATGATCGCCTTCCTGCCCTCGATACCGGGCCGCTGCTCGGGCGTGGCGCCGGTCGCCCAGAGATAGCCGCCGTGCGTCAGCGGCACCCCCTTGGGCAGGCCGGTCGAGCCGGATGTGTAAAGGATCATCGCCACTTCTTCCGGCGCCATATCGACGGCGTCGAAGGGGCCGGGATCGAGCAGGTCGTCGATCCGTTCGATCGGCACGGTCGGGACCAGTTCGCCTACCAGACCGCTGCGGTCGGCGTCGGCGACGGCGAGTTTGATGGCCGAGTCCTTCATGATGTGGGCCACCGTCTCGCGCGGCAGCTTGTGGTTGACGCAGACCGAGACCAGGCCCGCCGCCATCGTCGCCATGTAGAGGACGAGGTAGTCGGCGCTATTGGCGGCGACGATGGCCACGGCTTCGCCGCGCTTGAGCCCGCGCTTCAGCAGGCCGCGCGCCAGGGCGGCGATGCGTCGGCGGCCTTCGCCGTAGGTCAGGCGGAGCTGTTCGTCGCCGTCAGGCGACAGCTGGACGATGAACGCACGGTCATCCGGTGCGGTCGAGTCGAGGATGGCGGCGAGGTTCCTGGGGCTCATGATCTGCTCAATGTGCAAAGGTCGTGCTGCAAAGGCCGTGCCTAGCGGCCGCCGCGGCGATGGAACTGCGATCCGCCGTAGGACTGGTCGGTCGGCGCGATCTCCATGAAGGTCACATCCATGCGCTGCGGTGATCCCAGCACGAACATGATGGCCTCGGCAATGTCCTCGGCCAGCAGGCTTTCGTAGCCCTCATAGAAGCGGCGCCGGCCTTCCTCGCGATCGTCGACCATGGCGAGGTGCGCCCCGGTCTCGACCCGGCCCGGCGCGATCTCGCTCACGCGCACGCCCGTGCCATGCAGATCGAGCCGCAGCGTCTGGCTGAGATTGTGCAACGCGGCCTTGGTCATGGAATAGGCCGGCATGCCGGGAACCGGCCAGGTAGCCGAGATCGAGCTGAGGTTGACGACGTGCCCAAGGCCACGCGCCTTCATGCCGGGGATCAGGGCGGCCAGGCAGTTGAGCGTGCCGCGCAGGTTGACGTCCATCAGGGCGTCGATGTCGTCGGGCGAGGCTTCCCACGAGGCGGTCGAGCGGGCGAAGGCCGAGGCATTGTTGACGAGGATGTCGGCGTCGAGCGAGCCCAGCGCCGACAGGACGGCGTCACGATGGGAGATGTCGAGCGCCAGCGGCCGGCAGCCGGTTTCGCCGGCGAGGGCGGTCAGGTCGTCGGCCGAGCGCGCCACGGCATAGACCTCGACACCGCTGATCCGGAGCTGCCGGACGGTGGCGGCGCCGATGCCGCGGCTGGCGCCCGTCACGACGGCGGTGCGGTAGCGATCCAGGGACATCTTCTGCTCCTTTGCACGGTTCCGGCCCGTCGCCTAGATTGCCAGCATAGCGCATCATCGAACGGAGCAAGGCATGACCAAGAAACTCTTCCCCGACGGCACCGAAGTGGCCGGCTTCTACGTTCGCGCCATCAAGAGCGGCCCGCTCGTCTTCGTGGCGGGCACGACATCGCTCGATTCGAAGGGTCGGGTGCAGGGCAAGAATGCCGCCGAGCAGACGACGATCACCATGCGAAAGATCGAGGCGGCGCTGAAGTCAGCGGGCTCCCGCATGGCCGATGTCACACGCATGACGATCTATGTGACCGACATCCGCGACATGGGCGAGGTAACCAAGGCGATGGCCAAGGGACTCAAGGGCTCGGTCATCACCTCGACCCTGGTCGCCGTCAGCGCGCTCGCCGTTCCGGGTCTGCTGGTCGAGATCGAGGCAACCGCCGTCGTCGAGCGCTGAGAGGAGATACCGATGATTGACCCAAGGCGTCCGGCGCTTGGCCGGCGACGGGCGCTGGCCGGCGTGGCCACCGCGGCCCTCTTCGTTCCGCCGGCGCACGCCCAGGAGCGCGTGAAGTCCGGCACCGTCGACATCGAGCAGGTTCAGGTCGCCTTCATCGGCAGCGGCAACGTCGGCGGCGGCACGCTGCACTTTCACGGCCGCAGCTACCGCTTCTCGATCGGCGGCCTGGGGGTCGGCGGCTTCGGTTTCTCGAAGATGGAAGCCTATGGCGACGTCTACAATCTCAAGGAGCTGCGCCAGTTCCCAGGCGCCTACGGTCAGGCGCGATACGGCGCCGTCGCCGGCGACAAGGGCGGCGGCGAGATGTGGTTGCAGAACCCCGACGGCGTCCTGCTCAACCTGAAGACGCGCCGTCAGGGTCTCGCCGTGTCGCTCGGCGCCGACGCCGTCATCATCGATTTCAAGTGAGGCGGGGATGACTCTTATGCGCGCGCTCCCGGGTGTTCCGGTCCTCGCCGTCGTGCTTGCTACGGCCACCACGCCGGTCACGGCTCAGGACGACGTCCAGACCTTCAACGCCTTCGCCGTCGTGACGGCCAACGGTACGATCGTCCGTGCCGCCGAGAAGCAGGTCGTGGCGGTGGCCACGCTCGCCGGACCGTTCTTCATCGAGACCGGCGAGGGCCCGATCCCCAGCGGCGACGTCGCCTGTGCGGCGTCGATGCGGGCTGACCATGCGAGCCACCGCCTGACCGGCAGCGGCGCCTGCATGTTCACGGCGCACGACGGCGCCACCGCGTGGGGCAGCTGGGACTGCGCCGGCTACGAGCTGGTGGGGTGCCGCGGCACCTTCAAGCTGGCCGGCGGCACCGCCCGTCTGGCCGGCGCCACCGGCGAGGCGACCATGATCTGGCGACCGAGTGCCCATGAATTCCGCAAGCAGCTCGACGGCACGACCATCGACAACGCCGCCGGAATCGTTCTGTGGCGGGACTTCAAGCTCAAGGGCAACTAGGCGTCGGCGAGGTTCCCGACCGCGTCGCCTTGCACGCGGCGGTCGCGGCGATGTACTGTCGAGCGCCAGTCGGCGACTGGAAAACAAGGGGAGCGGGCATGGCCTTGCGATCGACGGTTTCGTGGATTTTGATTGCTGGCATCGCAGGTCTTCTTGCCGCCTGCAGCGTCGGCAAGAGCAGCCTGGGCGACGATCCCGCGACCGAGAGCCAGGCCTTAGCCGTGACCTGGACCGACGGCCAGCCGGCCATTTCGATCGACTGCAAGACGCCGGGTGGCTGCCAGTCGCGCGCTGTCGCCGTGTGCAACAGGACGGGCGGCGAGTACAGCGTGCTGAAAATGGAAAACATGCCGACCCGCGGCGACATGTCCGAGATTCGCGGTCCGGCCTCGGTCGTCATCCGCTGCGGCAAGTAGCCGATCGGCCGTCAGCGCGGGCGGCGCGAGCCCCATAGGGCGGCCAGTTCCGGCTGTGACCGGGCGGCGTCGGCGCCCGACGGCAGCGCTGCCTCGTGATCCGACATCCAGGCCACGACATCTGCGGCAACGAGTGGGCCCTCCTTGTCGCGCAGCAGCAGGTGGTAGCCCTCACGGTAGAAGGCGAGCTTCGAGTCGGGCCGCCGCGGCATGACTTCGATGGCGGCGCGCACGGGCTCCTGGGGCACGATCCTGTCGCCCAGCCCGTGCATCATGAGGTAGGGCAGGCGCACGCGTTCGGCCGAGCTGCGGGCGGCATCCATCAGGTCGACCAGCCCGTAGGCCATGTCGAGGCGTGCTTGGCGCAGCATCATCGGGTCGGTGCGCAGTTTCTCGAGCGCCTTGGGGTTGTCGGTCGGCTGGTAGTCGATCGACGTCGGTCCGGCCGGCAGCCAGGGCACGGTGTGGGCGAACAGCCAGAGGCCGCCGCTGGCCAGCGGTCCGAACGTGTCGCGCGAGCGTAGCGCCGTGGCGAGCAAGATAAGGCCGTCGACATCCACCGTCCGGTCCGCAGCGACCAGCGCCACGGCGCCGCCCATGCTTTCGCCGGCGAGGTAAAGCGGCACGCCGGGGTAGCGGGCGCGCAGCAGCGCTGCCATCGCCTGGGCGTCGTCGACCAGGGTGGCGGTGCCGGCCCAGCGCCCGCGCGTCGGGCTGCCGCCGAAGCCGCGCTGGTCGTAGGCGTAGGTGGCGATGCCAGCCTTGGCCCAGACCGCCGCCGGTTCCTCCCAGGCGTTGCGATAGTCGCCGAAGCCGTGCAGGCCGAGGATGATCGCCTTGGGAGCGCCGTTTGCCGCCGGCCAGACGCTGAGCGGTAGCGCCGTGCCGTCGGCCGCGACATAACGGTCCACCGTCAGGACCGGCGCGCGCACCGTCTCGCCCGCCGGAACGACGGTGGGAGCACAGCCGGGGAGCATGACCGCGGCGGCGGCGATGGCTATCATCCGGCGGCGCAAGAGGAGTGAGATCGTGACCGAGCCTTTCGAAGTCATCATCGTCGATACGGATCGCGTCGCCTGTGATGGCGGCGGCGGCGCCTTGGGGCACCCCAAAGTCTATCTCAACTTGGGGCCGGACGGGCATGTCGAGTGTCCCTACTGCAGCCGGCTGTACAAGCGCAGCGAGGGCGCCCGCGCCGACGCGCACGCCCACTAGGAGCACGGGATGAAACAGTTGGGCGAAGGCTGGAACTGGCGCGACCTCAAGATCGGCGACCGCTTCGTGACCTACGGACGGACCCTGTTCGAGGCCGACCTGCTGGCCTTCGTGACCCTTTGCGGATTTTCCGAGGAACTGTTCACCAACAAGGAATACATCAAGAGCCACGCGCCGATGCGCGGCGGCCATCCGGTGCCGGGCGCGCTGGTCTATTCCATGGCCGAGGGGCTGGTGATTCCGACCACGCTGCAGGGCACGGGGCTCGCCTTCCTGTCGATGGGCTTCGACATAAAAGGCCCGAGCTACGTCGGCGACACGATCCATGTCGAGATCGAGGTCACCGAGATCAAGCCGACATCCAAGGATCCCCTGCGGGCGCTGGTGCGCACCACCAATCTGGTCAAGAACCAGAAGGGCGAGACGGTGCTGGTCTACACGCCGCTGCGCATGCTGCAGGGGCGCTAGGATGGCCAAGGTCGCGGTCGAGACGGAGGGGCCCATCACGGTCGTGTCGATCGACCGCCACGCCCAGGCGCGCAACGCCGTCGACCCGGAGACGGCGGTCCTGCTGCGCCAGGCCTTTCTCGCCTTCGACGCCGACGACACGCAGTCTGTCGCCATCCTGACCGGCCGGGGCGGCACGTTCTGCGCCGGCTACGACCTGAAGGTCGCGGCCGGCCGCGACGTGCCGGCGCCGCACGATCCGCCCCTTCATGATCCAGGGGGACCGGGTCCGATGGGCCCGACACGCCACCTGCTGTCCAAGCCGGTGATCGCCGCGGTGGAAGGCTACGCGGTGGCGGGCGGCCTGGAACTCGCGCTGTGGTGCGACCTGCGTGTTGCCTCCGAGACCGCGCGGTTCGGCGTATTCTGCCGACGCTGGGGCGTGCCCCTGATCGACGGCGGCACGGTCCGGCTGCCGCGTCTGATCGGCCACAGCCGCGCCCTCGACATGATCCTGACCGGCCGCGAGGTCGGCGCCCGCGAAGCCTTCGACTGGGGACTGGCCAATCGGCTGGTGCCCGAGGGTCAGGCGCTGGCGGAAGCCAAGATCCTGGCCGAACAGCTCGCGCGATTCCCGCAGACCTGCCTGCGGTCGGACCGCCACTCGTCCTACGACCAGTGGGGCCTCGACGTCGCGGCGGCTCTGGTCAACGAGGCGCGGCACGGCCTGCCGGCGCTGCGGGCGGAATCGCGCAAGGGTGCCGCCCGCTTCGCCGCCGGCAAGGGCCGCGGCGGCGATTTCGGCGAGATCTGACATGGCACTGCCGACCGAGTCCGAAATCGCGCGTTACCGCGAGGATGGCGCCATCTGCTTGCGCGGCGCTTTTTCCTTGGACTGGATCGAGCGACTGCGTGCGGCGGTCGACGCCGACATGGCCTCGCCCGGACCGATGGTGCGACTGAACACGCCGGCCGGTGCGCCGGGCCTGTTCTTCGTCGACTTCCAGCTGTGGCAGCGCCATGACGCGGCGCGCGCCTTCGTCCACGACTCGCCCGCGAAGGACATCGCCGCGCGCCTGATGGGCTCGCGCGAGGTCGTCTACTACCACGACCACCTGCTGGTGAAGGAGCCGGGCACCCAGGAACGCACGCCGTGGCACCACGACCAGCCCTACTATCCCATCGACGGCGAGCAGATCGTGTCGTTGTGGCTGCCGCTCGATCCCGTCGATCGCGCGACCTGCGTCGAATATGTCAGGGGATCGCACCGCTGGGGCCGCTGGTTCCAGCCGAAGTTCTTCAAGCAGGGCGGCGTCGATCTAAATGTGCAGGACCCGCGCTTCGAGCCGTTGCCCGATCTCGATGCCGAGCGTGGGGCCCACGAGTTCTTGGCCTGGGACATGGAACCGGGCGACGTGATCGCATTCCACGCGCTTACCCTGCACGGCGCCTCAGGCAATCGTTCGGCCTCGCGCCGCCGCCGGGCCTGGGCGACGCGGTGGTGCGGCGACGACGCGCGCTACGCCCAGCGGCTGGGCCAGGTCTCGCCGCCGCTCGAAGGCCACGGGCTGAAGCCTGGCGACCGCCTGGAATGCGCGATGTTTCCCAAGGTCCTGGGCTAGGGCACCAGCACGGCCTTGCCGACCACGGTGCGCTGTTCGATGAGCTTGAAGGCTTTTACCCAGTCGGCGAGGTCGAGCGTGGCGGCGACGGTGGCGTTGAGCTTGCCCTCGGTGAACCAGCGCATCAGCTCGGCCTGGGCGTCGGCCACCAGGGTGCGGCGCCGGGCGAGTGCCGCGGCCTCCTTGGGCGTCGGCGCCGCCTTGCCGCCCCAGCCGTTGTAGTAGCCGTAGTAGAATCCGATCACCGTCACGTTCTTGACCAGCAGGATGTTGGCCGGAATCTGCGGAATGGTGCCGCTGGCGAAGCCCATCGGGATCAGCCGGCCTTCCGGCGCGATGCAGCGCAGCGAGGTGTCGAACGCCTGGCCGCCCACCGGATCGTAGACCACGTCGGCGCCGCGCCCGCCGGTCAGCTCGAGCACTCGCGCCCGCAGGTCTTCGCGGCGATAGTCGATCAGATGGTCGGCGCCGGCCGCGCGCGCGGCGGCCAGCTTGTCGGCGCCGCCGGCCGAGGCGATCACGACCGCGCCCATCGCCTTGCCGACCTCGATGCCGGTCAGCCCCGAGCCGCCGCCCGCGCCGTGCACCAGCAGGACCTCGCCCGGCTGCAGGTTCCCCTTCCACTTCAGCACGCCGTAGGCCGTCGGATAGAGCGTCGGGAAGTTGGTCGCCTCGGCATAGGGCATCGTCTCGGGGATCGGCACGACATTGGCGGCGGTCGCCACGGCATACTCGGCATAGGCGCCCTGGCTGACGCCGGTCGTGATGCGCTGGCCGACCCGGACGTCGGTCACGCCCTCGCCCAGCGCCACGACATGGCCCGCCAGCTCGTTGCCCGGCACGTAGGGCAGCGGCGGCTTGTTCTGGTGCTTGCCCTGTACGCCCAGCAGGGCGGCGAAGCTCACGCCTGCGGCGCCGACCCGGACCAGCACTTCGCCTGCCGCAGGCTTGGGCGTCGGGATGTCCTCGATCCTGAGATCTTCCATGGCGCCATAGGCATGACAGACCAGCGCCCGCATCATTCCCTCTCGAATTTTCCATGCCGGCCTTCGCCCCGGGCGAAGCGTGCCGCACCGCTTTGCGACTCCTGGCGCCGGGCCGCCAGCGACAACTCCATCTCGCGGCGGATCGCCGCCGCCTGGGCGCGGTCGAAACTCTCGTAGGCCGACTGCCGGTCCGACGTCATGGCGACCGGCGGGAAGCCCGCGATCTGGCGGGCAAGCTTCTCGGCCTCGGCGCGGGTCGTGCCGCGCGCCACCTTGCGCGTGGCGAGGCCGATGGCGATCGCCTCGTCGGCGCCCACGGCGCGGCCGGTCAGCAGCATGTCCATCGCCCGACCCTGGCCGATCACGCGCGGCAGGCGCACGGTCGTGCCGTCGCTCATCGGCACGCCCCAGCGGCGCGAGAAGACGCCGAAGGTGGCCGTCTCGTCGACGATCCGGATGTCGCAGAACAGCGCGACGCCGAGGCCGCCGGCGCAGGCATGGCCTTCGATGGCGGCGATTACCGGCTTGGACAGCGGCGCGCGCAGGGGGCCTTCGTCGCTGCCCGCCCAGGGGAAATAGTCCGTGCCGCCTCCCAGTTCCTTGAGGTCGGCACCGGCGCAGAAGGCGCCACCGGCACCGGTCAGCACGGCCACGCGTGCCGCGGGGTCGGCCTCGAAGGCATTTAGCGCCGCGGCGAGGCCGTGCGCCGCCTCGTTGTCGAGCGCGTTCTTCGCCTGCGGCCGGTTGATAGTGATGGTCGTCACCGGGCCGTCGGCCTCGACCATGATCTTCGGCGTCTTCATCTCACCGCCATCATCTCCCCGCCATCATCTCACTGTCGCGAGTTCGTCTTCGAGCTGGGCGTTGGTCCGCCGCGGTGCGCGGAAATACCACCAGTTCTTCTGCGCGGTCCATTTTTCCTTGCGGGCGGTGCCGCTGCCCCAGACGCAGCGCTTGAAGTCGCGCGTCGTCGCCATGAACTGCCGGTCGGCCTCGTCCAGCTTGAACGCGTGGTCGCCCATCTCCTCGCGACTGAACATCGGCAGGGCTTCGAGGATCAGCTCGCGCACGTCGACGTCGTTCAGCCAGTTGTCGAGATCGAAACTGTAGTCCTGCCTTTCGAGGTCGGCCGTGAAAGTCGCCCACTGATCGACCAGATCCTGCAGATCCCTGACGTCGGGCGGGCCAGGCGGCGGCGGTTTCATTCGCGGCCGCGCTCCGCCTGGCGGCGGTAGTAGCGCTCGCCGTCGTTGGGCTTGAAGAAGGTCCGGATGACTCCGTTGGGGTTGAAGGCGACGAACGCCCCGGTCTGCCGGTCGAAGCGCGTGGTCACGCCGTCGCGCCGCACGGTTTCGAGGATCGGGCCACCCACCTCCGCATCGCGCAGGAGCTGCGCCTGGCGCAGGTAGTCCTGCTTGGTGATGCGGCCGAACTCGGCGCCATGCTTCTGAAAATGCTCGTCGAGGCGCCGCTGGTCGGCGAAGCCGACGCCGGCGCCCCAGCCGCGCGCGTCGGTCGTCGCCGGTGGCGGCGCAGGCGTGGCGTCGCGCGCGCCGCGCTCGGTCACCTGGGACCAGAAGAGAAAGATCGCGACCGCCGCCAGCGCCGCGGTAAGCAGTCGGCGCCAGGGCAGACCGCCGGAGCGGAGGATCATCCGCCTATTGTGCGCCGCCTTTGAACCAGCGCGCAATCATGCGTCGCTCGGCATCGGTCATGTGCGTCATGTTGCCGGGCGGCATGACCCGCGAGGCGGCGGCCTGCTGGTTGATGGCGGCGGCCAGCGCCCGGATCTGCTGCGGCGTTTCCAGAATCATGCCTTTCGGCGGGGCGGCAATGCCTTCCTGGGTGGGCTTGGCGGCATGGCAGGAGACGCAGCGCGCCTGGATGATCGGCAGCACCTGGTCGAACGCCACCGGGCCGCCACCGTCGGCGCTCGGCCGCGGCAGGGCGAGGAGCGCGGTGAGCGCCAGCACGACAAGGCCCGACGCCAGCACCAGCGGGTCGGGGTTGCCCTTGTGGCGCTGCACGAACCACACCCGGATCAGCGCACCGGCCAGCGAGATCATCAGCAGCAGCACCCAGTTCCACTCGTGGCCGTAGAGGCCGGCGTAGTGGTTGGCGATCATGGTGAACAGCACCGGCAGGGTGAAATAGGTGTTGTGTACCGAGCGCTGCCGTCCCATCGCGCCGAACCTGGGGTCGGGCGTGCGTCCTTCCTCCTTGGCCCGCACCAGTTCGCGCTGGCCGGGAATGATCACGAAGTAGACGTTGAGCGCCATGATGGTGCCCAGCATGGCGCCGAAATGTATGTAGGCGCCGCGGCCCGAGAAGACGTGGCAGAGCGCCCAGGCAGCCGCAGCGCAAAACAGGAACAGCAAGCCGCCCAGCACGGCGTCGTCCTGGCCGAAGGGCGAGCGGCAGAGCCCGTCGTAGACCAGCCAGCCGACCACCAGCGAGGCGAGGCCGATGGCGATGGCCTCGGTCTTTCCGAGCGCCATCACCGTGGGATCGATCAGGGCGATTTCCGCCCCGTAGTAGTAGACGAGGCAGAGCAGGAAGAAGCCGGTGATCAGCGTCGTATAGGCTTCCCACTTGAACCAGTGCAGCTCGGGCGGCAGCTTTTCCGGCGCCAGCGTGAACTTCTTGGCGGTGTAGAAGCCGCCGCCGTGGACCGCCCAGACCTCGCCGCCGATTCCCTTGGCGGCGTCGGCCGGGTCGAGCGGCTTGTGCAGGTGATTGTCCAGCCAGATGAAATAGAACGAGGCCCCGACCCAGGCGATGCCCACGATCATGTGGGCCCAGCGCAGCACCAGATTGAGCCAGTCGATGAGGTAGGCGGCGTCCATATCCTCTCGTAGCGCCTTGCCGGGCGGGGCCTCAAGGCGGTAAATCGCCCCCTCGCACTATGATCCAGAAGAATATGAGGGGAACGACATGGCGGCTTTGGACCTTCCGGCGGGCGTTGTCATCGACGGCGCGATCAAGCCCGGCTTCGAAAGGGTGCTGACCAAGGAGGCCGTGGCGTTCATTGCCGACCTGCAGCGCAAGTTCAACGGCCGCCGCGAGGAACTGCTGGCGCTCAGGGTCGAGCGCCAGAAGCGGCTCGACGCCGGCGAGAAGCCCGACTTCCTGGCCGCCACCGCCAAGATCCGCGAGAGCGACTGGACCGTGGCGCCGCTGCCCAAGGACATCCTCGACCGCCGCGTCGAGATCACCGGACCGGTCGACCGCAAGATGATCATCAATGCGCTGAACTGCGGCGCCAACGTCTTCATGGCCGACTTCGAGGATGCCTCGACGCCGACCTGGGCGAACATGATCGAGGGCCAGTTCAACCTGGCCGACGCCGTCCGCCGCCAGATCGACTATGTCGATCCGCAGAGCGGCAAGGCCTATAAGCTCAACGACAAGACCGCGACCCTGTTCGTCCGCCCGCGCGGCTGGCACCTGCTCGAGAAGCACGTGACGGTCGATGGCAAGCCGATGTCGGGCTCGCTGTTCGACTTCGGCCTCTACTTCTTCCACAACGCCAAGGAAGCTCTTGGCCGCGGCACCGGCCCCTACTTCTACCTGCCCAAGATGGAGAGCCATCTCGAAGCGCGTCTGTGGAACGACGTGTTCGTGCATGCCCAAACCGCGCTCGGCGTGCCGCAGAAGTCGATCAAGGCCACGGTGCTGATCGAGACCATCCTCGCCACCTTCGAGATGGACGAGATCCTGTGGGAGTTGAAAGACCACTCGGCCGGTCTCAACTGCGGCCGCTGGGACTACATCTTCTCCTTCATCAAGAAGTTCCGCGAACAGGCATGGGCGGTGCTGCCGGACCGCGGCACGGTCGGCATGACCTCGCACTTCCTGCGCTCCTACAGCCAGCTCGTCATAAAAACCTGCCACCGCCGCGAAGTGCACGCCATGGGCGGCATGGCGGCGCAGATTCCGATCAAGAACGACCCCAAGGCCAACGACGAAGCGATGGGCCGCGTCCGCGCCGACAAGAAGCGCGAGGCGGGCGACGGCCATGACGGCACCTGGGTGGCGCATCCCGGCCTGGTCGAGATCGCCAAGAGCGAATTCGACGCGGTCATGAAGGAAGCCAACCAGATCGCGCGCAAGCGCCAGGACGTGCATGTCACGGCCGCCGACCTGATCAAGATACCGGAGGGCCCCAAGACCGAGGCGGGCCTGCGCCAGAACGTGGCGGTCGGCATCGGCTACGTCGAGGCCTGGCTGCGCGGCATCGGCTGCGTGCCGCTGTTCAACCTGATGGAAGACGCCGCCACCGCCGAGATCAGCCGCGCCCAGGTCTGGCAGTGGGTGCGCCACGCCCAGAAACTCGACGACGGCCGGCTCGTCACCAAGGAGCTGGTGCGCCAGATCGTGCGCGAGGAGCTCGACAAGGTGAAGGCGCAGATGGGCGAAGACGCCTATGCCAAGGGCCGCCACGAGGAGGCGGCCCAGCTCATGATCGATCTTGTCGAGCAGCCGCAGTTCTACGAGTTTCTCACCCTGCCGGCCTACGATCGCATCATCGCCGACGAGAAGAAGGCGGCGGCCTAGTAGTTCCTCCTCCCCCTGGAAGCCAGGGGGAGGGAAGCTAGAACAGAGGCAAGAGTTTCATGGTTCAGACTGTTTACGACGTTGCCAGGGCCGGCGCCGCCGACGCGCCCGCCATCGGCGCGCCCGGCCGCGCGTGGCTCACCTACGCAGGCCTTGGCAAGCTGGTCGACGACACGCTCGCGACGCTGAACGGCGTCGGCATCGGCCGCGGCGACCGCGTCGCCATGGTCGTGCCGAACGGGCCGGAGATGGCGGCGGCGTTCATCGCCGTCGCCGCGGGCACAAGCTCCGCGCCGCTCAATCCGGCATATCGCGCCGACGAGTTCGAGTTCTATCTCGACGATCTCAAGCCCAAGGCGGTGATCGTCCAGCAGGGCATGGACAGCCCGGTGCGCGCGGTGGCCCGGAAGGTCGGCGTGCCGATCATCGAGCTGGTGCTGGCAGCCGACGGTCCGGCCGGGCTCTTCACGCTCGATGTGTCGGCGCTCGGGCCCGCCAAGGCCGCCCGTCCGGGCCCGTCGCAGGGCACCGAGATCGCCTTGGTGCTGCACACCTCGGGCACCACGGCGCGGCCCAAGATCGTGCCGCTGTCGGCCGCCAATCTCGCGGCCTCGGCGCGCCACATCGGCGCCACGCTGGCGTTGTCGCCGGCCGACCGCTGCCTCAACATCATGCCGCTGTTCCACATCCACGGGCTGATCGCGGCGGTGCTGTCGTCGCTCGGCGCGGGCGCCGCGGTGAGCTGCACGCCGGGCTTCAATGCCTTGCGTTTCTTCGCCTGGCTCGAGGAGGTGAAGCCCACCTGGTACACGGCGGTGCCGACCATGCACCAGACGATCCTCGCCCGCCTCCGCGGCCACGTCGATGCGGCGAAGGCCGCGAAGCTGCGCTTCATCCGCTCGTCGTCGGCGTCGCTGCCGCCGCAGGTGATGGTGGAACTGGAGGAGGCGTTCGGCTGCCCGGTGATCGAGTCCTACGGCATGACCGAGGCCAGCCACCAGATGGCGTCGAATGCGTTGCCGCCCGGCAAGCGCAAGCCGGGCGCGGTCGGCCTGCCGGCCGGCCCCAAGGTGGCGATCATGGACGAGGCGGGGCACTTCCTGCCGCAGGGCGCGATCGGCGAGGTCGTGATCCAGGGGCCGAACGTGACGGCGGGCTACGACAACAACCCCGACGCCAATCTGAAGGCCTTCGCCAACGGCTGGTTCCGCACCGGCGACCAAGGGCGCTTCGACGAGGACGGCTTCCTGTTCCTGACCGGCCGCCTGAAGGAGATCATCAACCGTGGCGGCGAGAAGATCAGCCCGATCGAGATCGACACCATCCTGATGGACCATCCGGCGGTCGAGCAGGTCGTGACCTTCGCCATCCCGCACGACAAGCTGGGCGAGGAGGTGGGCGCCGTCGTCGTGCTGCGTGCCGGCCAGCAAGCGACCGAGCGCGAGCTGCGCGACTTCGTCGCCAAACACGTCGCCGACTTCAAGGTGCCGCGCAAGGTCGTGTTCGTCCCCGAAATTCCCAAGGGCGCGACCGGCAAGCTGCAGCGCATCGGCCTCGCCCAGAAGCTCGGCTTGGCCGAGGCTGCCAAGTGAGCCGACGCCAAGCGAGGATGTGCCCGTGACATCGATCTGCGTCTTCGGCGCGGGCGCGATCGGCGGCCTGATGGCCGCCAAGCTGGAGATGGCCGGCACGCCGGTCACCGTCGTCGCGCGCGGCCCGCACTACGAGGCGATGCGCACAAAGGGCCTCGTGCTGAGAAGCGACGGCACGGAAACGGTCACCAGACCCAAGGCGGTGACCGACCCCCGGGAGATCGGCCCGCAGGACTATCTCGTCCTGACGCTGAAAGCCCACTCGCTCCTGCCGGCGATGGCGCAGCTCAAACCGCTGATCGGACCCGGCACCACCATCGTCGCCGCCATCAACGGCGTGCCCTGGTGGTACACTTTCAGGCTCGGCGGCGACTTCGAGGGCCGGCGCATCGAGTCGGTCGATCCAGACGGCGCACTCACGCAGGCGTTGCCGCCATCGCAGGTGCTGGGCAGCATCGTCTATCCGGCGGCCGATGTGGTCGAACCCGGCGTCATCGAGCACACCTACGGCGACCGCTTCACCCTGGGCGAGCCCGACGGCAGCCGCAGCGAGCGCGCCTCCAGGCTATCGGAATTGCTCATCAAGGCCGGCCTAAAAGCGCCGGTCCGGCCGCGCATTCGCGACGAACTCTGGGTCAAGCTGTGGGGCAACATGGCCTTCAATCCGGTGAGTGCGCTCACCGCTGCCACACTCGACAAGGTGATCGGCGATCCCGGCACGCACGCGGTCTGCCGCGCGCTCATGGTCGAGGGCCAGCAGGTGGCCGAGAAGCTCGGCGTCCGGTTCGCCCTCACGGTCGACAAGCGGCTGGCCGGCGGCGCCGAGGTCGGCGCCCACAAGACGTCGATGCTGCAGGACCTCGAACGCGGCCGGCCGCTCGAGATCGAGGCGCTGCTGGGGGCCGTGGTCGAGATGTCGCAGTGGGTCGGCGTCGACATGCCGATCGGTCGCGCCATCCTGGCGCTGGTCCGCCAGCGCGCGGAGATGCGCACGCCATGAGCGACCTTGTCATTGTCTTCGACCCGTCGCCCGATCCGGCGGCGGTCGAGCGCGTGCGCAACGGCGTCGAGCTGCACAACGTCGCAGCCACCGGTCTTGCCGACTACGCCACCGTCAATTTCCTGCTGAAGAGTCCGCGCGGCGAGGTGCTGGGCGGCCTGTTCGGCGCCATCTGGGGCGGCTGGCTGCACATCACCTTCGTCTGGGTGTCGGAGACCGTGCGCGGCCAGGATTGGGGCAGCCGGTTGATGGACGAGGCCGAGGCCTACGCCGTCGGGCGGGGCTGCATCGGCGCCACGCTCGAGACGTTCAGTTTCCAGGCGCGGCCATTCTACGAGAAGCGTGGCTACGAGGTGTTCGGCGTGCTCGAGGACTACCCGCCGGCCCACGCCAAGTACTTCCTCAAGAAGCGCTTTTCGCCCCCAGTTCCCTGAGTTTGGCGTCGATCGCCAGCAGGTCGAGCCAGCTCTGGCGCTTGCTGGCGGGCGTGCGCAGCAGGTAGGCGGGGTGGAAGGTCGGCAGGGTCGGCACCTCGGTGCCGTCGTCGAGCCTGAGGCTCGTCCACTTGCCGCGCAGCCGCATGATGCCCTCGGTCGTGTCGAGCACCGCCTTGGCGGCCGTACCGCCGGCCAGCACCAGCACGCGCGGCCGCGCCAGCTCGATGTGGCGGCGGGTGAAGGCGAGGCAGATCGCCTGCTCGGCCAGCGTCGGCGTGCGGTTGCCGGGCGGCCGCCAGAACAGGATGTTGGTGATGTAGAGGTCGCGCGCCCGGCTCATGCCGATGGCGTCGAACATGCGGTCAAGCAGCTGGCCGCTGACGCCGACGAACGGCTTGCCGATGCGGTCCTCGTCGGCGCCCGGCGCCTCGCCCACGATCATCACGGGGGCACCCGGCACGCCGTCGGCGAACACGGTGTTCTTGGCGGTGCGCTTGAGCGCGCAGCCTTCGAAGGCGCGCACCGCCTGCTCGAGTTCGGCCACGGTGTTGCAGCGCGCGGCGAGCTCGCGTGCGTCCTGGGCGAGCTGCGGCGATTCGAGTGGTACCGGCGCGCGCATGGCGGGCGGCGGCGCGGCGGCGCGGATCGGCGTCGGGGCGGCGACGTTCGGCGGCGGGCCCGGCGCGGCCGGCGCGGCAGCGGCCAGGGCGAAGCGGTCGATCGGCTCCTCGCCGATGGTCTCGTCGAGCCCGTGGTCGACGTACCATTTCAGCAGCGCCGCCAGGTCCTCGCGCGAGACAGTCCCGGCGTTCATCGCAGCCCCGCCATGAACGCGCCAAGGATCGGCGCCCACATGGCGGCATCGGCGTGGCTGGCCATGTGTCCCTTGTCCGAAGGCATCTCGACATAGGTGAGGTCGACGCCGGCCTTGCGCATCTCGAGCGCGTGGGCGGCGCAGTCGGTGAGGTCGAACAGCTTGTCGGTCTTGGAGATCACGTACAGGACTTTGGTCTTCTTCAGCTGGTCGTACTGCCTGGTGATGTCGAAGCCGTCGATCGCGCGGCGCAGGGTGACCAGCGAATGGCCGTCGTAGATCTTCGCCCAGCTCTTCGCGGCGACCTTGGCCTCGGCCTCCCCTTGGCCGTAGTTCAGCAGCGTCTCGTAGCGGATCTGTTCGAGCGTGCCGGGAATGCCGCCATTCTCGTAGTACCAGCCGCCATTCCAGTTCGGGTCGTTGGCGAGGCGCGCCTTCAGCGCCTTCAGGCCGCCGAGGCGGTTTGGCGCGCAGGGTGCGGTAACGGATGCGGCGATGCCCTTCATGAAGCCCGGATAGGAGACGGCCCACTGGAACGACTGGAAGCCGCCCATCGACGGACCGATCACCGCGACCAGGCTCGCGAGGCCGAGCGACTCCACCAGGAGCTTCTGGCTGGCCACGATGTCGCGCATCGTGATCTCGGGAAAAGTCGGTCCGTAGGGCTTGCCGGTGCGCGGGTCGGTCCGATTGGGTCCGCTGCTGCCGTGCGCCGAGCCCAGCGCGTTCACCGAGACCACGAAGTGGCGGTCGGTATCGACCGCCTTGCCCGGCCCGATCAGCCCATCGAACCACCCCGGCGAACCTTCGGCGACGCCGAGCCCCTGCTTGCCGGCGGCGTTGCGGCCGGCCGCGTGGTGACTAGAGGTGTAGCCGTGCACCACCAGCACGCCGTTGTCGCGCCCCGGCGAGAGCGTGCCGTAGGTCTCGTAGGCCAGTTCGAGAACCGGCAGGGTCTGGCCATTTTCCAGCCGGAATTCACGGGCAGAGAAGATCTTGCTATCGATTCCGGTCAACGCCGCCACGGGAATTCCCCTTTTCCGCGGGTGGCGATCCCGCCCCCGACAGGCTATCTACCATCGAAGGATCGCCGCCTGCCGGCGGCGCGTCCATCGGGAAAAGGCTTTGCAGAGCGAGATGAGCATGGCGCGCGAGGCGATGGAGTACGACGTGGTGATCGTGGGCGGCGGCCCGGCCGGGCTGTCGGCGGCGATCCGGCTGAAGCAACTCGCGGCCGAGCGCAATCGCGAGGTTTCGGTCTGCCTGCTCGAGAAGGGCTCCGAGATCGGCGCCCACATCCTGTCCGGCGCCGTGGTCGATCCGGTCGGCCTGAACGAGCTCATCCCCGACTGGAAGGAGAAGGGCGCACCGATCGAGACCGAGGTTCAGGACGACCAGTTCCTGTTTCTGACCAAGACCGGCTCCTACCGCTTTCCCAATTTCCTTATGCCGCGGCTGATGAACAACCACGGCAACTACATCGTGAGCCTGGGCGAGGTCTGCCGCTGGCTCGGCCAGCAGGCCGAGGCGCTGGGCGTGGAAATCTATCCCGGCTTCGCCGCTGCCGAGGTGCTCTACAACGACGACGGCTCGGTGAAGGGCGTCGCCACCGGCGACATGGGCGTGTCCAAGACCGGTGCGCACAAGGACAGCTTTACGCCGGGCATGGAGCTGCACGCCAAGTACACGCTGATCGCCGAGGGCGTGCGCGGGTCGCTGGCCAAGATGCTGATGTCGAAGTTCGACCTGCGCGACGGCGTCGATCCGCAGAAGTTCGGCATCGGGCTGAAGGAGCTGTGGCAGGTCGATCCGGCCAAGTTCAAGAAGGGCCTGGTCGTCCATTCCCAGGGCTGGCCGCTGTCGGAGAATGGCGGCGCCGGCGGCTCGTTCATGTACCACTTCGGCGACAATCTCGTGTCGATCGGCTTCGTGGTCCATCTTTCCTACGAGAACCCGTATCTGTCGCCGTTCGACGAGTTCCAGCGCTTCAAGACCCATCCTGATGTCGCCAAGTACCTGCAGGGCGGCAAGCGGCTGGCCTACGGCGCCCGCGCCATCAACGAGGGCGGCGTGCAGTCGGTGCCCAAGCTGGTCTTCCCGGGCGGTGCGCTGATCGGCTGCTCGGCCGGCTTCGTGAACGTGCCGCGCATCAAGGGCAGCCACAACGCCATCAAGAGCGGCATGCTGGCCGCCGAGGCCGCGTTCGAGGCGCTGGCGGCCGGCAAGACCGGCGGCGACGAGCTGATCGCCTATCCGGTGAAGCTGAAGGCGTCGTGGATCTGGAAGGATCTCGACAAGGTGCGCAACGTCAAGCCGGCGCTTGCGTGGGGGACCCTGCTGGGTACGCTCTACGGCGGCTTCGACATGTGGATGCACGACCTCGGCATCCGCCTGCCGTGGACGCTGCGCCACAAGAAGGCCGACCATGAGTGCCTGCGCCCGGCCAGCGAGTTCCAGCCCATCCAGTATCCCAAGCCGGACGGCGTGCTGAGCTTCGACAAGCCCTCGTCGGTGTTCCTGTCGAGTACCAACCACGAGGAAGACCAGCCGGTTCACCTCAAGCTGCGCGATCCGTCGATCCCGATCGCCGTCAACCTGCCGCTCTACGCCGAACCGGCGCAGCGCTACTGTCCGGCCGGCGTCTACGAGGTCGTGACCGCCGACAACGGCCAGCCGCGCTTCCAGATCAACGCGCAGAACTGCGTGCACTGCAAGACATGCGACATCAAGGACCCGGCGCAGAACATCGACTGGGCAGTGCCCGAAGGTGGCGGCGGCCCCAACTATCCCAACATGTGACAGGTATGCGACGCACACTCCTCACGCTTCTCACGGCCGCCCTGCTGCTTGCGCTGCCGGCCGCCGTCGACGC
>JAIETA010000303.1 GCA_019745575.1 Reyranella sp.
CTTGCGCATATCTGCCTCCAATACGGAGGCCACTCTCTCAACTTATCCGCGGTCCGAAAACCCGGGGGCAGGTCAGCTCCGGAAGCGGCCTAAGACGTCCCTGTCGCGGCTCGATGGTAGTCCGCCAACTGTGTTGCGAGTGCAGAAGATAGAAGATCCTCAAGTTGCTTCAGATTCAGCTGGCCCGCTTTCTCCGTTTCATCGGCCGCTTCAAGAGCATCATAATATGGCTTCTTGTTTTGCGCGATCTGTTCAGGAATCGTCTTCGTTCCCGGGAGCACGTGGCCACTCTTTACACATAAAACAAGATACGAGGCGGCACGAGACGTTCGGCCATTGCCATCAGCAAACGGATGAATCCAGTTCAGGCGCCACATGACATAGGCTGAAAGATGGACTGCTGTCTTTTCTGAGAAACTACCATTTACATACGCGCACATATCTTCGACCAATTCGGGCACCAAGTGCGCACCCGGCGGAATGTGCTTACTTTTCCCGATTTTGACCGCGCCCGGCCTGTAATTTCCGGCGTAGCTTGAGAGCCCCTTCAGAGCTGTACGTTGAAGCGCAAGCAGCATCGACGGGCGGAGTTGAAACTTACGACCTTGCTCGGTCCATTCGCGGACAAGCGCAATTACATGGTCAAACTGCTCAAGACCATTTGCGGCTTCTACTCTAGCTTTCTCGTCCGGATCGGCGATTAGCTCGGCTTCGGCGGCTTGGCTGTGACGATCATCAGCCGACATCTAACCTAGCCCGCTACTTTGCTTTCCTTGAGCTTCTCGGCCTGCTCGGCAATCACCTCACGAGTCACCAGATCATTCTCGATATTGGTATTGCCGTAAGCAAAGCTACGACGCTGAGCCTCATAGTCGGCAGCGCTCATTTCGACGCCCTTCGATTGCTCAATCAAGTATTGAAGGTCTGGGGTTACTTTGGGCATTTTATTTTCCCCATAAAGAGTTACGCGTCGAACTTAACATATTACTTCTAATAGAATATCCCATTGGACGCGGTGCCGCAATTAGAGCTTTCTCCGCGCACTAGAGTTCTAACGCTGCCCACTGGAAACGGGTTCCGATGTTGCCGTGAGCCAGTATTGGCTCTGCCCGACCCGTTAGCAAGGCATCAGCGGCTCTCAGCCCGTCCTCAAATTCCTAGCACTAGTAGATGGCAATCAAGCGCCGCCGGGTCGATCTAGATCAGAAGGAGGACAGGAAAACACAAGTTGGACGCGGTGACTGCGCGTCCAACTTCGTTCCCGTTCCGGGCCTGTGGAGCAATTCTCCAAGTCATTGAAAGGATTGGTGGGCGCACCAAGGCTCGAACCTGGGACCCGCTGATTAAGAGTCAGCCGGCGCGTCGTCGTCCGCGGGCCGCCTGGTCGACGTAGGATCGCAGCACGGCGTTGATGCGCGTCTGGTAGCCGCGCCCCTGGGCGCGGAAGAAGTCGAGCACGTCGCGATCGACGCGCATGTTCAGCACGCTCTTGGGCTGGGGCAGGTCCACGGTCGCGCTGGCCCAGTCGACGACCAGGCCGGCCTCGTCGGGATCCGAGGCGATGGCGGCCTCGATCTGGGCCTGAGTCATGGCGTTCGACTTCGCCCAGTTGCTGCGCACGCGGCCCCGCCGGCGCCTCTCGCCGATCCGCTCGGCCGTGGCGCTTGCGATACGCGTCTTCTTCTTCATCGCGAGACCTCCTGAACGAAATCGGGTCGCGGTCGGCTGGCCCTCATGTGAACACATGACTGTATATACATTACGTATATGCGTCGTCGAGCCCGAGAAAATGTCGGGGAACCCGGCCGCGAAAAACTTGACGAATCCGCAGAAAATTACCTATATTTCCTATAGTCTGGCGCTTGGACCGCGCCGGCCTTTCCTCTTCCGGCACGACCTGCCCGCGGCACGCCCGCGGGTTCGCCTCTATGGCCTGGTGCAGCCGCTGCGACTCCTCAGTCGTGGGCAGTCCCAAGAACGACCCCGTCCCAACCGTGCGCCGAATAACGCCGCCGGAACAGACACTTAACGACGCCCTGGACACAGGGCGCGCTGGGGCCTGCGTGAGCGCAGAACAAGCGAGATGCGTAAAAGCCCGTCAAACAAGGCCTATCCCGGAGTCGGGCCCAAGGCGGGGCCCAACACACCCGCGTTTCAGGTGGGCCCGGGGAGCGAGCGAAAAGCCCGTCTTTATTGGCTTTCCGGCGTGCGGAGAGCCAGATATCCGTCGGCGCGTTTGGGCCAGATTTCAGAAGTTGGGCCCGGGCTTCCGGGGCGGGCCGGCCGCTAGTGCCGCAGCCTGAGGCTCCCGATCACCAGCGCGAGGGCAGCAAAGCCCGCGCCCAGCCAGATCGCGGCGCGGGCCGCGTCGGCGGCGCCCCCGCCGGAGAAGTCGAACAGGCCGAACACCAGCGCCACCAGGGCGGCGCCCAAGGTTTGGCCGAGCGTCCGGGCGGTGGCGATGATGCCGCCGGCGCTGCCGCTGCGCTCACGCGGCACGGCGTTCATCATCAGCCGGTTGTTGGGTGCGGCGAAGATGCCGAAGCCCATGCCGCACAGCACCAGCCGCCACATGATGTCGGCGGCCGAGGGATCGGGCGGCAGCAGGGCCGTCAGCACGAGGCCTGCGGTCATGGCGGTGAGGCCGATGGCGCCCAGCAGGCCGGCGTGATGGCGGTCGGCCAGGCGGCCGGCGATCGGCGCCATGAAGGCCAGCGCCAGCGGCCAGGCGGTCAGAAGAATGCCGGTGTCGGTGGCGCTGCGGCCGAGCACGGTGGCGAAGAAGAAGGGCAGGCTGACGAAGGCCAGGCCCTGTGCCGTAAAAGTGCAGGCGCCGGCGCTGATGGAGAGCGAGAAGATCGGCCGGCGGAAGATGTCGACCGGCATCATGGGATCGGCGAGCCGGGTCTGGCGCCACACGAACAGCGTGCCGAGCAGCAGCGACGCCGCGAGCTCGGCCGCGATCAGCCAGAGCGCGTGGCCGTGCGCCACGCCGTCGATGCCCAGGATCAAGAGGCCGAAGGTCAGGCCCGACAGGACGGCGGAGAGGACGTCGAACGGGCGCCGCGTGTGCGTGGTGTGCGGCAGGTACTTCTCGGCGAGCAGGAACGAGACCACGCCCAGCGGCACGTAGACGGCGAACAGGATCGGCCAGGAAGTGATGGAGAGCAGCGCTGCGCCCAGGCTGGGGCCGGCGGCGAGCGAGGTGGCGACCACGGTGGTGTTGAAGCCGAGGCCGCGGCCCAACTGGGCGCGGGGATAGATCGAGCGCACCAGCGCGGGCTGGATCGCCATGATCGCCGAGCCGCCCAGCCCTTGTAGGGCGCGGGCCGCGATCAGCCAGGGCAGCGACGGCGCCAGCGCGCAGCCGAGCGAGGCCAGGCAGAACAGGGCAAGGCCGAAGCGGTAGACATGGCGGTAGCCCACGATGTCGGCCAGCGCCGCCACCGGTAGCAGGCAGACCATCAGCGCGATCTGGCTGGCATTGACGATCCAGATCGAGCTCTCGGCGGTGATGGCGAGATCGCGCGCGATGTAGGGCAACGCGAGGTTGGTCATCGAGTTGCTGAGCACCGACATCGCAAGCCCGATGGTGATGGTGGCGACCGCCAGCCGCCGCGGCAGGCCGGCCGGCATGCCGTCCTGGACCGGCTCCGCCATCGCCTACTGCGGAACGGTCGGCGCGTCGCCGGCGACGGTGGTGCGCTGCATCAGGCGCTTGTGCTTGACGGCGTCATAGTAGGTGGCGCGGTGCAGGACGGCGCGGTTGTCCCAGACGATGACGTCGCCCTCGCGCCAGGCATGCGACAGGACGAACTCGGGCCGTGTCGCACGCCAGGTGAGCTCGTAGAGCAGGGCGTCGCTCATCGGCTTGGGCAGGCCTTCTATGTGGCCGCAGTGGGCGCCGATATAGAGCGCGCGGCGGCCGTTGATCGGGTTGTCGCGGTACATGCGCTGCTTGACCGGCGGATACTCGGCCAGCGACTTGGCGCTCAGGATGCCGGGCTGCACGCGGTTGCGCGAATAGACCAGCGCATGCTCGGCGACCATCGGGCCCACCGTGGCCCGCAGCGCCGGCGGCAGGGCGTCCCAGGCGGCGCGCATCGAGCAGAACTCGGTGTTGCCGCCCTCGGGCGGGCAGATGCGCGTCGCCAGGATCGAGCACAGCGAGGGGGTGCGCTTGAAGGAGGAGTCGGAATGCCAGAAGTAGTTGGCCTTCTGGTAGATCATGCGCATGTCGTCCGGTGGGATCGGCTCGCCGGTGTTGATGTCGAGGTTGGACTGGCGCGCGAACACCGTGCCGGCCGCCGGGTTGGCCGACAGGGTGGGTTCGAGCGCGCCGAAGTTCTCGCTGAACTCGATCTGCTTGTCGTCGTCCATCGGCTGGTCGCGGAAGACCAGCACCGAATGCTCCTCGAACGCGGCGCGGATCGGCCCGAACTCGCGGGCACTCAGCGGGCGCGTGATGTCGATGCCGCTGATCTCCGCGCCGAACAGCGGGTGCAGCTTGCGGACGGCGATGGGACCGGTGTTGCGCATGACGTCTTGCTCCGGTGGGCCTCAGTCGACGATCGCCTGGTAGGTGAGCACGCGCAGCTCGCGGCGGATCGGGTAGGTCGAGGACGGCATGAGCTGGGCGAGCAGCACCACCGCCATGTCCTCGACCGGGTCGATCCAGAACGCCGTCGAGGCGGCACCGCCCCAGGCGTATTCGCCCGGCGTGCCGGCGATCATGGCCTTGGCCGGATCGATCATGACAGAGAAGCCCAGGCCGAAGCCGATGCCGGTGTAGGTCGACTCCGAAAAGCGCGGCGTGCCCATGTCGGCCATGTCGCCTTTCAGGTGGTTCATGGTCATCAGCTCGACCGTCTTGCGGCCAAGCAGGCGGACGCCGTCGAGTTCGCCCTTGTTGAGCATGAATCTGGAGAAGCGGAGATAGTCGGCCGCCGTCGAGACCAGCCCGCCGCCGCCCGAATTGACCGTGCGCGGCGCGAGGTAGCGGCTCTTGGCCGGATCGTCGATCAGGTCGAGCCTGCCGCCGGGCCCTGCACTGTAGTTGGCGGCGAAGCGCTCGTGCTTCTCCTTCGGCACGTGGAAGTCGGTGTCGACCATGCCGAGCGGCTTGATGACCTTCTCCTTGAGGTAGACCTCGAAGGGCTGGCCGGAGATGACTTCGACGAGGTAGCCCAGGACGTCGGTGGCGACGCTGTAGTTCCAGGCCTTGCCCGGCTGGGCGATCAGCGGCAGGCCGGCCAGCCGCTCGACCACCTCTTTCAGGCTGGTTGTGTCGGTCTGGAAGTCGACGCCGCCTTCCTTGGCGCGATAGGCCGCGTCGACCGGGTTGCTCTCCATAAAACCGTAGGTCAGGCCCGAGGTGTGGGTCAGCAGGTCGCGGAAGTTGATCTCGCGTTCGGCCGGCACCGTCTCGATCTTGCCGCGGCTGCCGCCGCTCATGACACGCGGGCTCTTGAAGGCCGGAATGAACTTAGAGATCGGGTCGTCGAGCTGAAAGCGGCCCTCCTCGTAGAGCATCATGATCGCCGTCGAGGTGAGCGGCTTGGTCATGGAATAGATGCGGAAGATGGTGTCGGGCCGCATCGGCTTGTTGCGTGCCACGTCGGCCTTGCCGTAGACCTCGGCGAAGGCCAGTTCGCCCCGGCGCATGACGCAGGTCACCATGCCGGCCAGCTTTCCGCTGTCGACCCAGCCGTGCATCCACTGGCGCACGCGGTCGAGCCGCGCTGCGGAAAGCCCGACCTGTTCGGGGGCGACGAGCGGCAGGGTGTCCATGGCGGTCCTCCTCGGTAGGCCGCTACACTAGCGCAGGTTCTCGAAATCAGACACGGCAGAAACGGGCCAGAAACGGGAGGCAGCAATGGCTGGATTGTGCGAGGGATGGGTGGCGATCGTGACCGGCGGTGCCCGTGGCGTCGGCCGCGAGCATTGCCTGATGCTGGCCGAGCACGGCGCCAAGGTCGTGGTCAACGACCTGGGTGGTGACCGCGCCGGCGCCGGCCAGGACATCTCGGCCGCCCAGCAGGTGGTGAACGAGATCAAGGCCAAGGGCGGCCAGGCGGTGGCCAACGGCGACGACGTCTCCGACTGGGACGGCGCCAAGCGCATGATCGACCAGGCGGTCTCCGCTTTCGGCAAGCTCGACGCCGTGGTCCTGAACGCCGGCATCCTGCGCGACCGCATGCTGGTCAACATGAGCGAGCAGGAATGGGATGCCGTCATAAAAGTGCACCTGAAAGGCACCTTTGCGCCCGCCCGCCATGCCGCCGCTTACTGGCGCGACCAGGCGAAAGCCAAAGGCAGCCCGGTCGACGCGCGCATCATCACCACCACCTCGGTTTCCGGCATCTACGGCAACATCGGCCAGACCAACTACGGTGCTGCCAAGGCCGGCATCGCCTCCTTCACCGTCATTGCCGCGCGCGAACTTGCCCGCTACGGCATCACCGTGAACTCGATCTCGCCCTCGGCCTTTACGCGCATGACCGAGGACCTGCGCGACTACACCGAGGAAGACAAGGAGACACGCAGCCCGAAATGGATCGCGCCGGTCGCCACCTGGCTGGTGAGCGAGGAGAGCCGCGAGATCACCGGCCGCGTCTTCCAGGCCGGCAACGGCCAGTTCGCCGTGGCCGAAGGCTGGCACAAGGGGCCGGAAGCCAAGCCCGTCCTCGATCCGCGCCAGGCCGGCAAGATTCTGACTGAACTCGCCCGGAAGGCGCGCAAGAATGCCGGCATGAACGGCCTCGATCTCGATTGATTTGAAAGGAAGCCAACCATGAGCAAGATCAACCGACGCACCGTCCTGGCGGCAAGCGCCGCTGCCGCCCTCGCGCCATCGTCGCTCCGCGCCCAGGCGTGGCCGGCCAAATCGATCCGCTGGGTGGTGCCCTACACCGCGGGCGGACTCACCGACTCGGTAACGCGGCTCACGCTCGAGAAGATGAACGTCGGCCAGACCTTCGTGGTCGACAACAAGCCCGGCGCCAATTCGCTGATCGGCGCCGAGATCGTCGCCAACGCCCCGCCCGACGGCTACACCTTCCTGACGGTGATCGCGGCGCACGCCGCCAACAAGACGCTCTATGCCGGCAAGCTGAAGTTCGATCCGGTGACGAGCTTCGCGCCGGTGTCCCTGGTCGCCATTGCGCCGATCATGATCCTCGTCACCAACGACCTGCCGGTGAAGACGGTGGGCGAGCTGATCGCCTACGCCAAGGCCAACCCGGGCAAGATCTCGTTCGGTTCGTCCGGCGTCGGGGCGGCCGCCCATCTCACCAGCGAGCTGATCATGCAGGTGACCGGCACCAAGATGGTGCACGTGCCCTACAAGGGCACGGCCCCGGCGCTGGCCGACCTGATGTCGGGCAACATCCAGATGCTGCTCGACGTGCCGATCGGCACCATGAGCCAGGTGAAGGCGGGCAAGGTGCGGGCGCTGGCCATGATGTCGAAGGAGCGCGTGCCTGGCGCCGAGGAGGTCCCGACCATCGTCGAGTCGGGCGGTCCGCTGATCGAATCCTCGACCTGGGTGATGTTCATGGCGCCGGCCGGCACGCCGAAGGCCATCGTCGACCGGCTGGGCGACGATGTTGCCAAGGCCATGAAGGACGAAAGCCTGCGCAAGCGGCTGGCCGATCAGGCCGTGATCCCCGTCGGCAGCACGCCGGCGGAGGCGGTGAAGTTCCTCCAGGCCGAAGTCGAGAAGTGGCAGAAGGTGATCACCACTGCCGGCGTCAAGATCGAGTCCTGACCTCTTCGCTTCGTCAGTTGGCGGCGAAGCAGTAGATCAGGCCGGCGCCGCCGGTCGCCACCAGGGACGCGGCATTGCAGCCGCGCGACGGATGGGAGGCGTTCCACGACTTCGAGGCATCGTCGTCGCGCAGGCCCATGCGGTCGTGATGGCCGACCATGGCCTGGCTGTCGTTGCCGCTCTTGGTCCAGTTGCCGCAGGTCATGTCCTTGTCCGGCGGCGGCGCGGTGCCGTCAGCCAGCGTGCCCGTCAGGATGTCGTGCTGGTTCACGACGAACAGGCGGCTCGGGATCATCCGGCCGGTCTCGGCCCGCCCGTTCTCGGTGTTGATCTTGTTTTGCGCCGGCGCATGCAGCTCTTCGAGGTTGGCCGCGATCTGCACGCCCGCGCTGTTGACCCACGGGCCCTTGCCGATGCGGTCGCGGGCGTTGATCGCGGGTTTGCCGTCGACGGCCTGGACGCTGAGGTAGGCCCGCCAGGTCTTGCCGCCGGCACCGACGCGGGTGGCCAGCATCTGGCAGTGGCGGTCCGCGCCATCGATGCCGCCGAAGTCGCCGCCGAAGGGGCTGCCGACGCTCGAGATGAAGAAGGTCATGTTGGGCGACTGCTGCTGCGCGGCGGCTGTGCCGGTGAACGCGAAGACGACGGCCGCGGCCGCAACGGCGGCGACACGGGACTGCTTGGACATGGGGCTCCTCCGGGTTTTTTCTTAGTCGACGAACCGTCGCCTCCCGGGCCGACCGGACACTATTACATTGCCGATAACATTCCCGTGCGCAGGCGCGCGGTCATAGCCTGCCGAGCTGGTCCAACACTCTTTGCTGCGGCCAGCTCCAGCCGGCGGCGCTTTCGTAGGCCCGCATGGCGCGCAGCACGAGATGGTCGGCGCGTGGCGGACCGATGATCTGCAGGCCGACCGGCAGGCCGGCCGCGGTGAGGCCGGCCGGCATCGAGGCGGCCGGCTGGCCGGTCAGGTTGCAGGGCAGGGTGTAGGGCGCGCCCTTGGTCCAGCGGGGAAACGCCTCCGAGTTGTAGAGAGTCTCGACCGGCGGCGCGGCCGTTGGCGTGACCGGCGCCAGCAGCAGGTCGAAGGAGCGATGCCACAGCGCGAGGTCGCGGGCGAGCCTGGACTTCGCCTCGTAGGCGCGGGCGTAGTCGGCCAGCGTGACGGCGAGACCTTTCTCGGCCGCGGCGCGGAAGCCGGGATCGAGCTTGCCGTGGAGCTGGGTCGGGATCTGGCGCAACCGGGTCGCGAAGCTGCCGATCCACAGAGGTTCGAAGGCGTTCTGCAGCGGCTCGATCAGCGGGCCTACCTCCTCGACATGGGCGCCCAGCGCCTCGAAGCGCCGGGCGGCGGCGGCGACCAGGGTGCGGATCTCGGGGTCGGCCGCGACGTGGCCGAAGTCGAGACTGAGGCCGATCCGCCAGCCGCGCACGCCGTCGTCGAGGCCGATCGTATGGTCGCGCGGGTCGGCCGGCAGAGCGCGCCAGTCGCGCGCGTCGGGTCCGGCCATGACGTTCAGGGCGAGCGCTGTATCGAGCACGGTGCGCGACAGAACGCCCTGGCTGATCACGTCGGCGAACGGCGAGTCGGCCGGATGCTGTGCGATGCGGCCGTAGCTCGGCTTCAGGCCGACAAGGCCGGTATGGGCGGCCGGGATGCGGATCGAGCCGCCGCCATCGTTGCCGTGGTTGAGCGGCCCGATGCCCGCCGCGGTGAGCGCCGAGGCGCCACCCGAGGAGCCGCCGGGCGAATGTCCGAGATTCCACGGGCTGCGGGTCGTGCCCTGCAGGGGCGAGTCGGTCAGCGCCTTCCAGCCGAACTCGGGTGTCGCGCTCTTGCCCAGAATGACCAGGCCGGCGGTGCGCAGACGCTCGACGGCCGGCGCATCCTCGGCGGCCGGCGTGTCGTCGGTCGCGTGCGAGCCGTAGCGGGTGGGCCAGCCCTTGACGTTGGTCGTGTCCTTGATCGAGGTCGGCACGCCGTCGAGCGGCGAGAGCGGCGTACCCTGCCGCCAGCGCGCTTCCGACGCCCTGGCCGCGGCCCGCGCACCCTCGGCGTCGATCATGACAAACGCGTTGAGATGAGGTTGCAGCGCCGATGCACGTTCCAACATGGGATCGGTCACTTCAACCGGCGACAGTGCGCCGCGCGCGTAAAGTGTTGTGAGTTCGGCTGCGGAAATCCAGGGAAGACGAAGACCAGACATGCGTTTTTTGTTGGTTCCCAAGCGGCCCGGTTGTTTCAAACTGGCCAAACGAAAGCAGTGTCGACTCTGATTTCTCGCAAGTCGAGAGCGTATTGGAGGGTTTCGCCATGGAAAGCATCACCGCTTTGGTCGCTGGTGTCGCCGCCTTGGCCTTCAGCTATTACGTCGGGCAGCATCTCTCGGTCTCGACGATAGTAGCGTCGGTCCTCGGTGCCGCGACCGGTGTCGGCTTTGCCTTGCTGTACTTCATCGCCACGGTCGCCGTCGGCGGCGCATTCCCGGGCACCTTCGTCGCCTGGTCGGTCGGCATTCATTTCATCGTCCTGCTGGCGCTCGTGCCGCTGGTCGCGGCGGTGATTGCGGCCATCGCGCAGCGCCAGGCATATGCGAATGCCAACGCGAAAATGACATTTTAGGCTTGGCCGAGCCCGCTTGTTGCGGGCCGCCGTCATTCCTGAGGTCGAAATGCCGGCCTTTCCGAGACCCCTCCGGCACCGTTAAGCTCGGCGGTGATCGGGGAGGACGGAATGGTCGAAGTGAAGCTCGGCGCCGCGACGGTTCGGCGTATCGAGGAGAGCTACGAACCCAATTTCGACGCCAAGGTCTTTTTCCCCGACTGGGATCCCGCCGTTGTCGATCGGCATGCCGGCTGGCTGATGCCCGGCCACTACGACCGCGAGTCGGGCTTCCTCAAGCTCAGCATCCATAGCTGGCTGGTCACGGTCGGCGGCCGGCGGATCCTGATCGACACCTGTGTCGGCAATCACAAGCCGCGGCCGCACCGGCCCAAGTGGCATCTCATGGAGACCAGGTATCTCGACCGGCTGAAGGCGGCCGGCGTCGAGCCCGACCAGGTCGACATGGTCATGTGCACCCACCTCCATGTCGATCACGTCGGCTGGAACACGCGGCTGGACAACGGCCGCTGGGTGCCGACGTTCAAGAACGCCAAATACGTCTTCAGCCGGGCCGACTACGACCACTACCTGAAGCTCGACAGCGATCCTGCGACAGGCCCGGTCAATGGCGGCTCGTTCCGCGACTCGGTACTGCCGGTGGTCGAGGCGGGGCTGACGCAGATGGTGGAGGGGGCCGCCCAGATCGACGACAACATGCGCGTCGAGCCGGCGCCCGGCCACACGCCCGGCACCATCGCCATCAAGTTCGAGTCGAAGGGCGAGAAGGCGCTGTTCTGCGGCGACATCCTGCACCATGCCCTGCAGGTCTATCATCCGGAGTGGAACAGCTTCGCCTGCGCCGAAGCGGCGGGCGCGCGGCGGAGCCGCCGCGAGGCGCTGGAGCACTGCGCCGGCAGCGGCGCTCGGCTGATGCCCTGCCATTTCGGCGCGCCGTTCACCTGCCATATCGAGCACAAGGGACCCGGCTTCGTGCCGCGCTTTCAGGACAGCTTCTAGAAGGGGAAAGAGATGATCTACGAAATGCGAGTCTACCGTTGCGTCCCGGGCCGCCTTCCGGCGCTGCTCAACCGCTTCGCCACCATCACGCTCAAACTGTGGGACAAGCACGGCATCAAGCAGGCCGGCTTCTGGACGACGCTGGTCGGCGACTCGAACCAGGAGCTTACCTACCTGCTGGCCTGGGAGTCGCTGGCCGACCGCGAAAGGAAATGGAACGCCTTCGCGTCCGACCCGGAGTGGCTGGCCAAGCGTGCCGAGACCGAGAAGGACGGCCAGATCGTCGCCAATGTCTCGAACCAGCTGCTGGCGCCGACCGCCTTCTCGTCGGTCAAGTAGCCGCCCTGTTTTCGGCCGGCGCTGCGGCCGGCGTTGCAGGCCGTGCATTTGTGGTAGGCTCGCGGCGTCCAGGGAGGCGAAAAATGAAACGCAGAACATTCGTGAATGCCGGCGCCGTTGCCGCGCTCGGTACGGTGGCCGGAATGCCGGCACACGCCCAGAAGCTCAGCGGCGATGCGCGCATCCTGTGCGGCTTCCCGCCGGGCGGCACGGCCGACCTGCTGTGCCGAATCCTCGCCGACGCGGTGAAGGGCGAAGTCGGCCAGAACGTAATCGTCGAAACCAAGACCGGCGCGAGCGGCTTCATCGCCAACGAGACCGTCGCGACCGCGCCGCCGGACGGCCGCACCGTCGGCCTTGCCGCCATGGCGGCGCTCTGCGTGTCGCCGGTGATGCCGGGCCAGAAGCTGCCGATCAACGTCGACACCGACCTGACGCCGATCGCCAACATCGCCGGCGTCTACAACATGCTGGTCTTCGGCAAGCAGGTGCCGTTCCGGACGGTGCCGGAGCTGATCGCCTACGCCAAGGCCAATCCCGGCAAGCTGTCATACGCCTCCGCTGGCAACGGCACGTCGCAGCACCTGGCCGGCGAGCTCTTCAAGAAGATGGCAGGCGTCAACATCCTGCATGTGCCGTATCGCGGCGGTGCACCGGCCATCCAGGATATCGTCGCCGGCAATGTCCAGATCATGTTCGGCAACATGCCGGAGTTCCTGGGCCAGATCGCCGGCGGCAATCTGATCCCGATCGCCTTCGGCTCGCCCCGCCCGTCGCCGCTGTTTCCCAACCTGCCGCTGATCTCGCAGTTCCTGCCGGGCTACGAGGTCGTCAACTGGTTCGCCATCTTCGGGCCGAAAGGCCTGCCGGCCGACCTGATCGACTTCTGGAACAAGTCGTTGCGCGCCGCCGTCGCCAAGCCGGACGTGCAGAAGCGCTTCCTCGAGACCGGCATGGACACGGTGATCGGCTCGCCGGCCGACCTCAAGGCCACCATCGTGGCCGACCGCAAGAAGTGGGCGGAGGTCATCCAGGCGGCCGGTATGCGGGCCGACTGAGCCGGCGCTGTCGTGGCGCTCGCCGAGACCGCGCAGGGCGCGCTGCACTACGACGTCGTCGACCAGGTCGCGCCGGGATACGGGGCTGGCGAATCGATCCTGTTCCATCACGGAATCGGCGCCAGCGCCGGCATCTGGACGGGCTGGAGGCCGGCACTGGCCGACCGTTACCGGCTTGTCACCTTCGACATGCGCGGCTACGGCCGCTCCCAGGTCCCGACTGCGGACTTCGGCTGGTCGCTCGACCTTCTGGTCGACGACCTGTTCGCCGTGGCCGATGCCGCGGGCCTGTCGCGTTTCCATCTCGTCGGCGAGTCGATCGGCGGCACGGTGGCACTGGCCGCCGCCTTGGCGCAGCCGGGGCGCATTGCCACGCTCACCGTCAGCAACGGCGCCCATCTCGGCGCCTCCATCCAGAGGGTCGAGGCCTGGCGCCGGCAGCTCGATGCCGGCGGCACGAAAGCCTGGTCCGATGCCTTCCTGGCCGATCGCTTCCACGACGACGCCCTGTCGCCTGAGCGCCGGCAATGGTTCGCGGCCGAGCAGGAGAAGTGGACGCGCGACTCGATCCTGAATGCGCTCGGCGTGCTGATCGGGACCGACCTGACGCCGCGCCTGCCGGCGATCGCCTGTCCGACCCTGCTGCTTCATCCGGATGGCAGCCCCTTCATCCCGGTGTCCGTCATGGCGGATCTGCACCGCCTGCTGCCCGATGCCGAGTTGAACGTCTTCGGCCATGCACGGCACGGCCTGCCGTTCTCGCACGCACGCGAGTGCGCCGCGGCGCTGCGGGCCTTTCTCGAGCGGCGCGGCGTCAGGCGCGCGCCGGCGGCGCGATGACGGCCCGCGCCGCCAGGCGCTTGCGGTCGGCCTCGGGGCGGATAAACAGCAGGCCAGCGAAACCGCCGGCCAGCAGCAGGCCGGCCAGGATGGTGAAGCCACGATCGTAGCCAGCCAACCGTGTCGCGGCGTCCTCGACTACGGTGCCCATGGCGAGCGGCGCGATGACGCCGCCCAGCGTCACGATCGAGGTCACGATGGCGAGCATGGCCGCACGTTGCCGATGTGGCGTCAGTTCGCTCACGACCATAGGAACGACGACGTAGATCGTGCTGCCAATGGCGGTGCCTGCGACAAGGATGGCGAGCTTCACCTCCGGCACCGGCGTGAACCCGATGAAGAACAGGATGACGCCGCCCAGCATTACGGCGACCGAGGCGAAGACGCCGCGGCTGAGCCGGCTCGAGACGCCGCGCTTCTTCAGGCTCTGCGAAATCCAGCCGCCGCCCAGCACGACCACCATGCCGAATATCCACGGCAAGACGCTGAGGTTACCCCCGACGGTCTGGCTGTAGCCAAGGCCATCGACAAGGTAGGAGGTGAACCATGTCAGACCGAGCGCCAGACCCCAGTAGCTGGCGAAGCCGGTCACGCAGATCGCCAGGATACTGGGGCAGGCGAGGAGGTGGCGGTACGGAACATGTTCGCGGCCCGTAGCGGCGGCGATCGGCGGGTCGACCAGCGTGCCTTCGCGGCCGAAGAAGAACCACAGCACGGTCCACAGCAGACCTGCGACGCCGAGCGCGCCGAATGCCCAATGCCAGGAATAGTTCACGATGATCCAGTTGAGCGCCGGAACGGCCGCGACGACGCCGATCGCCGAGCCTTGGGCGACAACGGCGGTCGGCATGGCGCGCAGCGAATCGGGAAACCATTTGTAGAGCGCGTGGTTGGCCACCGGATTGGCCGGGCCTTCGGCGGCGCCGAGGAGGATGCGACAGCCGATCAGCACCTCGAAGCTCACGATGCCCAGCATCGGGAACTGCAACATCGACCAGAGCGCCGCCATGGTGAGCAGCGCGTGCCGCGCCTGGACGCGATTGGCGAGAAAGCCGACGAGAACGGCCGAGAAGGGGAAGACGAAGAAGAACGCCGAGCCGATCAGCCCGAACTGCTGGGGGCTGAGCTTCAGCTCCTCCATGATCGGCCTGGCGGCGAGGCCGACCACCATCTTGTCGGCGAAGTTGATCAGCATGAAGAGGAAGATCAGGGCCGTGATGCCCCATGCCCCTTTCAAGGGGCGGTCGCCCTGCGATGCCACGCTGCGTAACTCCCCGGGGCCGGTTGCTTCGGACCTCGTTCCCGCATGAAATACAAGTTGAGTGGAAATGGAAAGAGCACCGTTGACGCGCCTGCCCGAGTCGACCCCGAGTCGCGCCAGGACGCACACTTCAGTATATGTTGGGCGGCAGCCACGGGCGGGAGAGCGGCAATGGGCGGGCGCGAGCGATGGGTGTGGCGGGCGGTACCGCTGGGTGGCGCCGCCGCGGCGATCCTGCTGTCGCTGCCGGCCGGCCGTGGCGCGCTGCCGCCGCTATGGGACATCGCGATGTCGACGCTGGGCTTCGCCGTTCTGTTGGCCGCGGTCTTTGCCGCCTTGCATCACGCCGAGCTGGTCGCCCATCGCCTGGGCGAGCCCTTTGGCACGCTGGTCCTCACCGCCGCCGTCACCATCATCGAGGTGGTGCTGATTCTGTCGATCATGCTGACCGGCGAGGGCCAGCCGGCGCTGGCGCGCGAGACGGTGTTCTCGGTGATCATGGTGGTGTGCAACGGCCTGGTCGGCCTCTGCCTGATCGTGGGCGGCCTGCGCTACGGCGAACAGGGCTTCCGCGTGCCAGGCGCCAGCGCCTACCTGGTCGTGCTGATGCCTCTGGCGACGCTGACGCTTATCCTGCCAAGCTACACTACGAGCATCGCCGGGCCCTACTATACGTCCAGCCAGCTCGTCTTCGTCTGCATCGCGACGATCGCGCTCTACGGCGTCTTCCTCTACGTCCAGACGGTCCGCCACAAGAACTACTTCCAGATCGAGGCCGGCGACTCCGCCGACACGCATCCTTCGGCCGAGGTCCCGGGCATGCGGCAGTTCTGGGAGAGCGTCGTTTTGCTCCTCGTGGCGCTCCTGGCCGTGGTGCTGCTCGCCAAGAACTTCGCGCGGTCGGTCGAATCGGTGGTGCAGGCCGCGGGGGCACCGCTCGAATCCGTCGGCCTGCTGCTCGCCCTGCTGGTCCTGCTGCCCGAGACCTTGGCTGCCTTGCGCGCGGCGCGGCGCAACGAGTTGCAGAAGAGCCTCAACCTTGCCCTGGGGTCGTCGCTCGCCACCATCGGACTGACCATTCCGGCGGTCAGCGTTCTGGCGCTCGTCCTGGACCAGCCACTCGAGCTGGGTATCGACATGCACGACACGGTGCTGCTGGTGCTGACGTTCGGCATCAGCTTCCTGACCTTCGCCGCCGGGCGGACCAACATCCTGCCGGGTTTCGTGCATCTGGTGCTGTTCGCGACCTTCGTATTCCTGATCTTCGTGCCCTAGCCGCCCGCCCGCGTCCCTGGACTTGCCGACGGCCGGCATTCGCGCGAAGAACGGCCTGACCAACAGGGGAAACGTCCGTATGACCGATATGTCCGACGATCGGCTGTTCGCCGAGCTGCGCAAGATCGACACGCCCACTATCACCAATGTGGTGGCGACCTATCCGAAGAATCCATTGTGCCTCGGCCTGTACAACCCCTGGACAGAGAACTGGTACACCGACTCCTCGATCCGCTGCATCTATCCGGAGATGGGCCCGGTCATCGGCCATGCCGTGACCTGCGTCTACGGCCTGCCCGACCCGAACTACGCCGGCCGGCTGTCCTTCATGGACGTGGTCGACGCGCTCGATGCCATGAAGAAGCCGACCATCCTGGTGATCCAGCAGAAGTGGCCGCCCGAGCTGATGGCCAAGGCCGGTCTCGCCGGCGAGATCATGACAACGTCGATGCAGGCGGTGGGCTGCGTCGGCATGCTGTCGAACGGTCCGTCGCGCGATGTCGATGCGATCCGGCGGATGAAGTTCCAGATGCTGCTGGGCGGCGTCACTGCCGGCCACGGTGAGATGGCGGTTCAATCGGTCAACGTGCCGGTGTCGGTCGGCGGCATGGACGTGGCGCCGGGCGACCTGATCCACATGGACGAGAACGGCGCCGTAAAATTCCCGTCCCAGCATGCCGGCGCGGTGCTCAGGAACGCCCAGGCCATGCTCGAGGGCGAGGCCCGCCACCTCGACAAGCTGCGCAAGGCCAGGACCGCCGCCGAGGTGCGCGCCGCCTCGTCGGGTGGCACCTACACGCCGAAGAAGGACTAGCTCGTGGCGGCGTCCGCCGACGCGGCCGTCTCTGGCCAGCCCGCGCGCTGGGGGCTCTCGGCGAAGCTTTTCGCGGTCCTGATCCTGCTGGGCGGCGTGGCCGTGCTGCTGACCGGTGTGCTGGGCTACGTTCGCGCCCGCGACGCCCTGGAGCAGGCGATCTACAACCAGCTCACCGCGGCGCGCGAGACCAAGGCACGCCAGGTCGAGACCTACTTTCGAACCGTGCGTGCCGATCTTCGCCTTCTCGCCACGTCCAAGATGGTGGTCGACGCGACGCGCGAATTCCGGGCCGCCGTCGACGCGCTCGAGGGCGAGCCGGCCGCGGCCGAATTGCGCGGCAAGCTGGAAGACTGGTATGGCGCGCACTTCCTGCCGGAGATGCGCCGCGTGCTGGGCCGGGAGCCGGCGCTGGCCGACTATCTGCCCGCAGGACCGGCCGCGGTCTACCTGCAGTACCACTACATCGCGGCCAATCCCCATCCCGCGGCGCGACGGCGCCTGCTCGACAACGCCGGCGACGGCAGCCGCTACAGTGCCGTGCACGCCGTCTACAACCCACTCATGCGGGCCGCCGCCATGACCGTCGGCTTCGACGACTTCATGATCGCCGATCCGAAGTCCGGTCGCCTCGTCTACACCGTCGACAAGGAGGTGGACTTCCTCACCTCGCTGCAGGCCGGCCCGTACCGCAGGTCGAGCCTCGCCGCAGCCGTCGCGCATTGTGCGGCGTCGCCCGACAGGTCGGCCGTCTGCCTGGAGGATTTCGCCCGGTTCGCGCCGACCGGCGGCGAGCCGACCGCCTTCATGGCGGCGCCGGTGATCGACGGGGGCGTCGTCATCGGCGTTCTGGTCGCCCAGCTGTCGGACCACGAGATCGACAAGGTGCTGACCGGCGATAGGCGCTGGCGCCACGAGGGGTTCGGCGCGACCGGGGAGGCCTATTTCGCCGGGCCCGATCACCTGCTGCGCTCCGGTGTGCGCGCGTTCTACGAGAACCCCGAGCGCTACTTCGCCGACCTCAAGGCGGCCGGCACGCCGGAGGCGGATGTCGCCGCCATCCGCCGCTTCGGCTCGCCGATACTGCTGCAGCACATCGACACGAAGGCCAGTCAACTGGCGCTTGCCGGCATCGAAGGCACCGGCGAGATCGTCGGCTATCGCGGTGTGCCGACCCTGGCCTCCTGGGGGCCGCTGACGATCCCCGGCGTCAAATGGGCGCTGATCGCCAAGATCGAATCGGCTGAAGCCTTTGCGCCGGTCTACAAGCTGCGCCAGGACCTGATGATCGTGGGTGGGCTTGCGCTACTGGTCGTGATCGCCACCGGCGGGTGGCTGTCGCGTGCGCTGCTGGGGCCGCTGCGCGACCTCACGGCCGGCGTGAAACGCTTCGCCGGCGGCGACCACGATGCCAAGGTGGCGGTCCGCACCCGCGACGAGATCGGCCAGCTCTGCCTTGCCTTCAACGGCATGGTCGACGAGCTGCACGAGAAGAACGTCGTCATCGAGAGCAAGAATCGCGAGAACGAGGCGTTGCTGCTCAACGTCCTGCCGGCGCCGATCGCCAACCGGCTGCGCGGCGGCGAACAAGGCATCGCCGACGGCTTCGCCGAAGTCACCGTCGCGTTCGCCGATCTGGTGGGCTTCACCGCTCTGTCGTCGGAAATGCCGCCGCAGGAGGTCGTGACGCTGCTCAACGGCCTGTTCACGCGCTTCGACGTGGCTGCCCACGAACTCGGCATCGAGAAGATCAAGACCGTGGGCGATGCCTACATGGCCGTATGCGGCCTGCCCGTGCCGGTGCCGGACCACGCCGAGCGCATGGTGCGCATGGCGATCCGCATGGTTCACATCACCCGCGAGCACGCGCTCGAGCATCGGGTGTCGATGAAGCTGCGGGTCGGCATCAACAGCGGGCCGGTGGTGGCCGGTGTCATCGGCAAGAGCAAGTACATCTACGACCTGTGGGGCGACACCGTGAACCTCGCGAGCCGAATGGAGTCGGGCGGGATTCCCGATACCGTCCAGGTGACGCGGCCGGTCTACGAGAAACTCAAGGACCGCTTCGACTTCGAATCGCGTGGTGTCGTCGAGGTCAAGGGCAAAGGCAGCATCGAAGCCTGGCTGCTGCGACTATAGGGGCGGCGCTCGGCGCTTGTCGACGGCTTGCCGGTCGCGCACTGTAGGCGACCAAGCAGACATTCCGGAGAGTCTTTCGTGTCAGACAATGCCGCCAAGATCGCGCTTGCCGACCTCGTGATCAGGAAAGCCGGCTTGATACGCACCGTCCGCAACGAAATGGCCAAGCAGGGCGTCGTCTACTGGGCCGGCTTGACCGAGATCCTTGACGCCATCGAGAAGGCGAGCCGGAAGGACTAGACTGGCGGTGCCCCGCCTTGCCACACTTCGGCGTTGCTGGCCGCAGGCGATGAGTCTATGCGGTCTGAGCCGCCGAACGACGGTCGCAGGAAGTACGAGGAAGAGGCGGGATGACGCTCGGGGAGCTGACGCTGATCTACCTGGCGTGCGGCGCGGTGACCTTGCCGCTCAGCATCGTGGTGTTGCGCTTCTTCGTCTCGCTGTCGGCACCGCAAGGCGAGCAGTCTGAGGTCAAGGGTCTGTTCGACCGCGCCCTTGACGTGTCGGTCGCCGCCTGGATCGCCGGCGGAATGGCCTTCTATTTCTGGGCGGCGCATGTCGAACGCCAGCGGCCCTGCGCCGAACAGCGTACCAACCAACTCACCAACGACTGCAGGCGGCAGCTCGGCGCCGTCTTCTACCGGGTCGGCGAAGACGGCTAGCTTCTGCCGTCGCTGCGGGCCAGCAACATGTAGCGCACCGAGCGTGCGTCGGTGTCCCGCAGGATAGCCGCACTCACCCTGGGATCGCCGCTGGGGTTGATCGCAGCGACGAGCCGTTCGGTGTCGGCCGAACACGACAGCGAGATGGCGCGTGCGAGGCTGGCGACGTCCGCCTGGCCGCCGGCCGATGGGACGGCGTTCTTCTCGAGGCAGGCGTCCCTGGCCTCATACAGCCGCTTGATCTGTGTCGCCAGCTTGGGGTTGCTGTGTCCGGCCTCGCTCAGCATCGACGCGGAGTTGCACGCGCCGAGAAACAAGGCGAGGACAGCGCCGACGGCCCTAATCGATTGTCCCGCTAAATTCATCAGCCTGTCGTCCAGGTCGTTGCCGGTTTTTGATGGTATCCGGCTGGCCGCCGGTCATCAATCGGCGCGGGGCAGACCGCCGCGCTCATCGGTCACCGCGGGCGCGCAGCACGTAGCTCAGGGCCCGCAGCTCCGAGTCGTTGCGAATCGCCGCGGCGACCCTCGGATCACGGTCGGGGTTGCTGGCGGCAATCAGCATGTTGGTTTGGGGCAGGCAGGACAGGGACACTGCCTTTGCCAGGGCTTCCGTATCGATGTTGCCGGCAGCGTCGGCCGGAACGGCATTCTTGGCCAAGCAGGCGTCCCGCGCTTCATAGAGCTTCCTGATCTCGGCGACCGTCATCGGGGCGGAATACGAATTGCCTTCGAACACGTAGTCGCGGCTACAGGCTCCCAGCGACACGGCCAGCACGGGCACGGCGGCTCGTAGGGATCGTCCCAGCAGCTTCATGGCGCTATCGCTCGCTCCGGTCTTACGGTCCAAGTGTCGCTTCGAAGCGCACCCGGTGGCGTCGGCAGTATGGCGGACCCGGCGAGATTCGAACTCACGACCTCTGCCTTCGGAGGGCAGCGCTCTATCCAGCTGAGCTACGGGTC
>JAIETA010000184.1 GCA_019745575.1 Reyranella sp.
CACCGGGACGAACACCTACGCGTGCACGACGACGATCACCGAGGGCACGCTGCAGGTCGGCACCGGCGGCACGGCCGGCACGCTGGGCACCGGCGGCGTCACCACCACCGGTGGCACCCTGGCCTTAAACCGGTCCGATGCGATCACGGTCGCTAACGTGATCTCCGGTTCCGGCGCGGTGACGCAGATCGGTGCCGGCACGACCAGCCTGACGGGCGCGAACACCTACAGCGGCACGACGACGATCTCGGCCGGCACGCTGAGCGTCGGCGCCGGCGGGGCGACCGGCGCGCTGGGGACCGGCGCGACGACGAACAACGCGACCCTGCAGTTCAACCGGACCGGCGCGCTCGCAGTGGGCAGCGCGATCTCCGGCACCGGCGCGGTGACCCAGGTGGGGAGCGGTACGACCAGCCTGTCGGGCGCCAACACCTATAGCGGCACGACGACGATCTCGGCCGGCGTGCTGAGTGTCGGAGCGGGCGGCACGACCGGCACGTTGGGCACCGGCGCGGTGACCAACGATGCGACGCTTCAGATCAACCGCTCCAACGCCATCACGATCGCCAACGACATCTCGGGTACCGGCGCCGTAACAAAGCTGGCGGCCGGCACCGCGACCCTGACCGGGGCCAACACCTACTCGGGCACGACGACGATCTCGGCCGGTACGCTGAACATCGGCGGCGGCGGCACCACCGGCACGCTGGGCACCGGCAACGTCGTCAACAACGCCACGCTGCTGATCGACCGTTCGGACGCCACCATCACCCTGGCCAACAACATCTCGGGCACCGGCGCCCTGACCAAGAGTGCGGCCGGAACCGCCACGACCCTGGTCCTCACCGGGGCGAACACCTACTCGGGCACGACGACGATCACCGAGGGCACGCTGCAGGTCGGTGCCGGCGGCACGGTCGGCACACTCGGCACCGGCGGCGTCGTCACCACCGGTGGCACCCTGGCTATCAACCGGTCCGATGCGATCACGGTCGCCAACGTGATCTCGGGCACCGGCGCGGTGACGCAGATCGGGGCCGGCACGACCAGCCTGACGGGCGCGAACACCTACAGCGGCACGACGACGATCTCGGCCGGCACGCTGAGCGTCGGCGCCGGTGGCGCGACCGGCGCGCTGGGCACCGGCGCTGTCACGAACAACGCGACCCTCCAGTTCAACCGCACGGGCGCATTCACAGTGGCCAATGCCATCTCGGGCACCGGCGCGGTCAACCAGATCGCCGCGGGGACGACCAGCCTGACCGGCGCCAACACCTATAGCGGTACGACGACGCTCTCGGCCGGCACGCTTAGCATCGGCGCCGGCGGCACGGCCGGCACGCTGGGCACCGGCAATGTCGTGAACAACACCACCCTCCAGTTCAACCGCTCCGACGCCCTGTCGGTATCGAACGACATCTCCGGGACGGGCGCAGTGACCAAGCTGGCGGCCGGCACGACGACCTTGACCGGGACGAACACATATTCCGGCACGACGACGATCTCGGCCGGCATCCTGAGTGTCGGCGCCGGCGGCACGTCCGGCACGCTGGGCAGCGGCAACGTCGTCAACAACGCCACGCTGCAGATCAACCGGTCCGATGCGATCACGGTGGCCAACGCGATCTCGGGCACCGGCGCGCTGACCAAGCTGGCGGCGGGCACGACCACCCTGACCGGGGCGAACACCTACGCCGGCACGACGACGATCTCGGCCGGCACGCTGCAGGTCGGTGACGGGGGCACGGCCGGCACGCTGGGCACCGGTGCTGTCACGAACAACGCGACACTCGCCTTCAACCGGTCCGACGCGCTCACGGTCGCCAACGTGATCTCCGGCACCGGCGCGGTGACCCAGATCGGTGGCGGCACGACCAGCCTGACGGGCGCGAACACCTACAGCGGCACGACGACGATCTCGGCCGGCACTCTGAGCGTCGGCGCCGGTGGCGCGACCGGCGCGCTGGGGACCGGCGCGACCACGAACAACGCCGCCCTGCAGTTCAATCGGACCGGCGCGCTCACGGTGGCCAGCGCGATCTCCGGCACCGGCGTCGTGAACCAGGTGGGCACCGGCACGACCAGCCTGACTGGCGCCAACACCTATTCGGGCACAACGACGATCTCGGCCGGCACGCTGATCGTCGGCGCCGGCGGCACCACCGGCACGCTGGGCACCGGCGCCGTCGTCAACAACGCCACGCTTCAGTTCAACCGCTCGAACGCCGTTACGGTCGCCAATGACATCTCCGGCACCGGCGCTGTGACCAAGCTGGCGGCCGGCACGACCAGCCTGACCGGGGCCAACACCTACAATGGCACGACGACGATCTCGGCCGGTACGCTGAGCATCGGTGCCGGCGGCACGTCCGGCACGCTGGGGACGGGAGCCGTCACCAACAACGCCACGCTTCAGATCAACCGGTCCGATGCGATCACGGTCGCAAATGCGATCTCCGGCACCGGCGGGGTGACGCAGATCGGTGGCGGCACGACCACCCTGACCGGCGCCAACAGCTATACCAACTTCACGACGATCTCGGCGGGGGCGATCAACGTCCAGAACGCCACGGCGCTGGGCACGACGGCGGTCGGCACCACGGTGGCCAGCGGGGCGGCCCTGGAACTGCAGAACAACGTCGCTGTGGGTGCGGAGGCGCTGTCGCTCGCCGGGACCGGCGTCGGCGGCGGCGGTGCGCTGCGCAACGTGTCGGGCACCAACAGCTACGGCGGCGCCATCACGCTGACGGCCGCCACGCGCATCAACTCCGATGCCGGATCTCTCACCGTGAACGGCGCCATCGGCGGAGCGGCGCAGAATCTGACCGTGGGCGGGGCCGGCAACACGACGGTCGCCGGTATTATCGGCACCACCACCGGCACGCTGACCAAGGACGGCGCCGGCACAGCGACGCTGACCGGGGCCAACACCTACACCGGCGCCACGACTGTCTCCGCGGGCGTCCTCAATATTCGCAACAATGCCGCCCTCGGCACCACGGCGGGCGGCGTCACCGTGGCGAGCGGCGCGGCGCTGGAACTGCAGAACAACATCACGGTGGGCGCCGAGGCGCTGTCATTGAACGGCGCCGGCATCTCGGCCGGCGGCGCGCTGCGCAACATCTCCGGCACCAACACCTATGGCGGCGCCATCACGCTCACAGGCGCCACGCGGATCAACTCGGACGCCGGCACGCTGACCCTGAACGGCGCCATCGGCGGGGCCGGACAGAACCTGACGGTGGGTGGCGCCGGCAGCACGACGGTCGCCGGTGTGATCGGCACGACGACCGGCACGCTGACCAAGGACGGTGCCGGCACCACCAGCCTGACCGGCGCCAACACCTACTCGGGCACGACCACGATCTCGGCCGGGACGCTGAGCGTCGGCACGGGCGGCACGGTAGGCACGCTGGGCACCGGAGCGGTGGTCAACAACGCCACACTTCAGGTCAACCGGTCGAATGCCGTCACACTGGCCAACGACATTTCCGGTACCGGCGCGGTGACCCAGGTGGGTAGCGGAACGACCAGCCTGACCGGCAACAACACCTACAGCGGCACTACGACGATCTCGGCCGGAACCCTGAGCGTCGGCGCCGGCGGCGCCGTGGGCACGCTGGGCACCGGCGCGGTGGTCAACAACGCCACGCTCCAGATCAACCGCTCCAATGCCGTTACGCTGGCCAACGGCATTTCCGGCACCGGCGCGCTGGCCAAGCTCGGGGCGGGCACGGCGACCCTGACGGGCGCCAACACCTATTCGGGCACGACGACGATCTCGGCCGGAACCCTGCAGATCGGCAACGGCGGCACGACCGGCAGCCTCGGCACCGGCGCCACGACCAACAACGCCGCGCTGATCTTCAACCGGTCGGATGCCCTGGCGGTGTCGACCGCGATCTCCGGCACCGGCACGGTGACCCAGGCGGGGTCCGGCACCACGACTTTCACTGGCGCCAACACCTATTCCGGCGGTACGACGATCTCGGCCGGCACGCTGCAGATCGGCAGCGGCGGCACGACCGGCTCGATCGCGGGCAACGTCACCAACAACGGCACGCTGGCCTTCAACCGCTCCGACGCAGTGGCGTTCGCCAATGTGATCTCGGGGACCGGCGCGGTAACCCAGGCGGGGTCCGGCACCACGACCTTCACCGGCGCCAACACCTATTCCGGCGGCACGACGATCTCGGCCGGCACGCTGCAGATCGGCAGCGGCGGCGCCACCGGTAGCCTGGGCACGGGCGCCGTCACCAATAACGGCACGCTCGCCGTCAATCGCTCGGACAACCTCACGCTCTCGAACGCCATTTCTGGCAGCGGCGGACTGACCAAGCTGGGCACCAACACCCTGATCCTGACCGGCGCCAACACCTATAGCGGCGCGACGACCATCTCGGGCGGCACGCTGCAGATCGGCAATGGCGGCACGTCCGGCACGCTGGGCACCGGCGCCACGACCAACAACGGCACCCTGACCTTCAACCGCAGCGACACGCTGACGGTCTCCAGCGCGATCTCCGGGTCGGGCACCATCATCCAGGCCGGCACGGGTACCACGATCCTGACCAACTCCTATTCGGGCAGCGCCACGGTCAATGCCGGCAAGCTGCAGATCGGCAACGGCGGAACGGGCGGCTCGGTCGCGGGCAACATCGTCAACAACGCCATCCTCGAATTCGACCTCTCCAGTGCGTCGACCTATGCCGGCGTTATTTCGGGCACCGGGTCGGTCATCCAGAGCGGCAGCGGCACCACCTTTCTCACCGGCGTCAACACCTACACCGGCGCGACCTCGATCACCGGCGGCCGGCTGGCCGTCAACGGCAGCATCACCAGCAACGTGACGGTCGGCGCCGGCGGCAACCTCGGCGGCACCGGCACGATCTTCGGCACCGTCACCAACAACGGCATCATCGCCCCGGGCAACTCGATCGGCACGCTGAACATCAACGGCTCCTTCACCCAGGCCGCCGGCAGCACCTATCAGGTCGAGGTCAACGCCGCGGGCCAGAGCGACAAGATCAGCGTCACCGGCGCGCCGGGCACCGCCACCATCAACGGCGGCACGGTCCAGGTAATCGCCGCGTCGGGCATCTACAGCCCGTCAACGACCTACACCATCCTGACGGCAACCGGCGGAGTTACCGGCACTTACGCCGGAGTCGCCAGCAACTTCGCGTTCCTCGCGCCATCGCTCAGTTACAATGCCAACAACGTCTTCCTGACCTTGACGCTGAGCGGGTTTGCGCTGGGCGCGCAGACTCCCAACCAGGCAGCGGTGGGACGGGTGCTGGACAGCGCCGTCGCCGGCGCGACCGGCGACTTCGCCACGGTCCTCGGGACTATCGCCGTCCTCAGCACGGCGCAGGGGCCGGCGGCACTCGACGCCATCAGCGGCCAGCAGTATTCGGGCTTCGGCACGGCCAACATCGGCAGCGGCCTGATGTTCATGAACGCCGTCGGCCAGCAGATGAGCCTGGCGCGCGGCGGCAGCGGCAAGGGCAGCCGTGTCGCCCTGGCCGAGGCCTGCATCGTGGCCTGCGACGAGCAGGAAGGGAGCGCGGGCCCTTGGAGCCTGTGGGCCAACGCCCTCGGCGGCACCGGCAGCGTCGCGGGCAACGGCAACGGCTACACGCTCACCTACAGCGGCGGCGGCTTTGCTACCGGCGCCGACTACCGCGCGACGCCGAACTGGCTGTTCGGCATCGGCGTGGGCTACCTGAGCGGCACCCAGTGGGTCAACAGCCTGAGCGGCCGCAGCACCACCGACAGCTATCAGGCCAGCCTCTATGCCAGCTACGTGGAGGCGGCGTTCTACCTCGATGCCCTGCTGGGCTACGCCTTCAACGACAACCAGATGCAGCGCTCGATCGTCATTCCCGGCCTGCAGCCGCGCACCGCGACCGGCCGGGCCGGCGCCGACCAGATCCTGGCCCAGGCCGAGGCCGGCTACAAATTCGGCATCTACGCGCCGGCATCGGCGTCGCTGACGCCGTTTGCGCGCTTCCAGGTCTCGAGCGTCACCCAGGCGCCGTTCAACGAGAGCGGCGCGAACTCGTTAAACCTCAGCGTCGCGCAGCAGGCGACGAGGTCGGTGCGCAGCACGCTCGGCGCCGAGTTTGCGGCGGCCATCGATGCCGGCTGGCGGGACAAGCTCGCCGTGCAGTTCAGGCTGGGCTGGGCGCATGAATACGCCGACACCTCGCGGCCGGTGACCGCGGCGTTCGCCGGCGCGCCCGGCCTCAACTTCACGGTCTATGGCGCCCAGCCGCAGCGCGACGCCGCCGTCATCGGCCTCGGCGCCAGCACGGCCGTGGGCGACGGCGCTTCGCTCTACTTCCGCTACGACGGCGAAGTCGGCACCGGCACCGACAGCCATGCGCTCAGCGCCGGCTTCCGCCTCTCCTGGTGAAGTCTAGGCGCGGAACTGCGTGCGGTCGGTGCCGGAGTAGAGCGCCTTCAGCGAACGCTCCGTGGCGTCGCGGTGGGCGGCCAGCGCCGCCGCATCGAGATCGGCCCGGGGCTCGGGTTCCAGGTCGAAATTGCCGTGCCGGTCGCGGCCGCGCACCAGCATGGCGGAGTCGCGCACCTTGAGCTGGCGCACATGGGGCGGGATGTAGCGGACGGCGAAGCCGATGCGGCGGTCGCCGGTCGTGTTGGGCCCCGAGCCGTGCACCAGCAGCACGTGGTGCAGCGACATCTCGCCGGCCCGAAGCACCACGTCGACGCCTTCGCCCGCCGGCACATCCACGGCGATCTCCTGGCCCCGGGTCAGGAGGTTGTCGGCGGCGAACGTGTCGCGATGTTCGAGCTGCTTCTTGAGATGGCTGCCCGGCCAGAATTTCATGGCGCCGCTGTCGACGGGCGCGTCGGCGAAGGCCACCCAGGCGGTGATCACGTCGTCGGTGCTCAGCCCCCAGTAGGTCGCGTCCTGGTGCCAGGACACGAACGAGGGCGAGTGCGCCTCCTTGGTGAAGAACGTGGTGCTCCAGCACAGGATGTCGGGCCCGATGACGTCCTCGACCGCATCGAGGATGGCCGGATGCCGGACCAGCTGGTTGGCCCAGGTGAACAGGAGATGGACCTTGTGGCGCATCTCGCCGGCCAGCGGACCGCCCATGGCCCGCTCCTGCGCTTCCAGGCGGTCGCGATAGGCGCGCGCTTCGGCGGCCGACAATGCGCGCACCGGGAAATGGAAGCCGTCCCGGCGATAGCGCGCCACCTCGGTATCGGAAAGAACCTTGGGCATGAGAAAATCATAGCCCACTCCGGTCGCGAGGCCACAGGCAAAAAGAGCCCTGGCGAACGAAAGCGAGCGGAAGCTGCTTCTGGCCGTCTTGCCTTACTGGAAGAACTTCCAGAATACCGCGATGCAGGCGGCGTAGGTGGCGCACATCAGCAGGGCGCCCAGCAGGTTGGCGCGCAGCACGTTACCCTTGGGGAACATCCACCAGCCCATGCGATTGGCCACCCAGGGCACCATGAAGCCCGTCAGCAGGACGCTGAAAACGTTGCCGACGAACAGGCTGACGGCCCACGGCACGTTCAGCGTGTTCTGCAGGATCGGCGTCCCGACCGAAACGCCCCACAGAAAGACGATGGGGTAGAGCAGCAGCAGGACGATCATGTCCATCTTCCACACGGACAGCGGGCCGCCACCCGACGGTTCGTCGCGGAACCACTGCTCGAAGCCTGTGCCCACGCGGGCGTGGGATTCCTCGGTGAGCGGCTCGGCTTCCTCGACCAGCTTCTTGCGTACCGGCGACTCGAGCCAGGCTTTCAGGTTGGCGTGGGTATCGAAACGCAGGATGGCGACATAGTCCTCCTGCAGGCCGGGCACGGGCGGCTCGAAGCGGTAGCCTTGCATGCCCGGCGCCTTGGACTGGGCGGCGGCGATCCTGCTTTCCCAGGCGCGGTATTCGACTTCCTTGCCCGGCTTCACCCGGGTGCTGATGACGACGGAGACCGGTGCCGGCTTCCGGCCGCCTTCGTCGTCGCGCACGATGTGCACGTCGTCGCGGCCGATCAGGAACGGCGCCGCGCCGCCGATGCGGGCCTGGCGCTCGGCCGAGCCGAGCCAGCGCTGCGCGTCCTCCATGGTGTGGAAGCGCTGCAGGATGATCCAGTCGACCTGCAGCGGCGGGTTGGGCGGCATCAGCCGCTGCTCGACGAAACCGGGGAAGCTCGCGACGAGGTTGCTGGTCTCGGCCTGCCAGCGTGCGAAGTCCTCCGACCGCTCCGGCCTGACGGTGGTCTGGGTAACGATGCTGACGGTCATTTGACCTTCGCCAGGTCTGCGAACAGGCGATCCGGCGTGAAGGGCAGGTGGGCGAACCGCAGACCGGTGGCGTCGGCCAACGCGTTCGACACCGCGGGCGCCACCGGATTGATGCCGCACTCGCCCTGGGACTTCGCGCCCAGGGGGCCGATGGCGTCGACCGTGTCGGCGAAGAAGACGTCGGTGGACGGCGTGTCGGCGAAGGTCGGCACACGGCAGTTGCGCAACTGCGGGTTCACCATGTGCCCGTCCTCGTGCACCATGTTCTCGATCAGCGCCCAGCCGTAACCCATGGCGACCGCGCCGTCGAGCTGGCCGCGGCACTGCAGGGGGTTGATCGGCCGGCCGATGTCGGCGGCGTGCACGCTGTGCAGGATGCGGATCTCGCCGGTCACGCGATGGACGGCGAGCCGCACGCCCTGCACGTTGAAAGCGATGGTGCGCGGCGAAAGGTACGCCTTGCGGGCGGCCGTGAAGCGATGGTTGATCTTCGCGCCCTCGGCATGCAGATCGGAAAGGGTGATGCGTTTGTTGCCGCAGATCACCGCGTCGTTGTCGAGGCGGCATTGCTCGGCCGGCGTCCTCGTGAAGCGCGAGGCGAAGTCGAGGATATCGGCCTTCATCGCCTCGGCGGTCGCGAGCACCGCTTTGCCCGCCACTACCGTGCCGGTGCTGGCGAAGGTGCCGGTGTCGTAGGGCGTGCGGTCGGTATCGGCGTTGATGATGTCGATGTCGCTTGCCCGTACGCCCAGGACGGAGGCGGCGATCTGCTTGTGGGCGGTGGTAATGCCGTTGCCCATTTCCGAGGAGCCGCAGGCCAAGTGGTAGCTGCCGTCGGGCAGCAGCTTCATCTCGGCTCCCGACCGATGCTCGGTCGGCGGGCCGCATTCCAGCATGGCCAGTGCCGCACCCGTGCCTTCGAGCCAGTCGTCGCCCGCCGGCTTTTTTTCGCCGTTGCCCTTCTTCAGCTCGCGCTCGACGATGTCGAGACACTGATCGATGCCGTGACTGCCGAAGGAGGCGTCGCTCGGCTCCTGCCAAATCGACTCGACGTTGTCGCCCGGCCGCACGACGTTCTTGCGCCGCATCTCGAACGGGTCGATGCCGACAGTCTTCGCCAGCTCGTCGATGGCGCATTCCATGGCGAAGGTGGTCTGCGAGGCGCCGTAGCCGCGGAAGCCGCCGCCCGGGACCATGTTGGTGTAGACGACGCGGCCGATGCCCTTCTTGTTGGCGCAGCGATAGGCCGCGAAGGGGCTCGCCATGGCGGCGGCCAGGGTCTCGCTCGCGTGGTTGCCGTAGGCGCCGGTGTTGGACACCACCTGCACGTCGAGCGCGGTCAGCGTGCCGTCCTTCTTGGCGCCGATCCTGACCCTGGTCGTCATCTGGTGTCGCGTCGTGGCGCCGATGAATTCGTCCTCGCGCGTCCACTCCCATTTCACGGGGCGGCCGTCGAGCTTCATGCTGGCGAACAGCGGCAGGTCTTCCGACACCATCTCCTGCTTGCCGCCGAAGCCACCGCCGACGCGCTCGGTGAAGACATGGATCTGGCTGGTCGGGACGCCCATCAGGTAGGCGAGCTTGGTGCGGGCCGCGAACGGGCCCTGCGAACTGGTGCGCACGTGCCAGCGACCGTCTTCGCCCCGCCAGGCGATCGAGCCGTGGGTCTCGAGATGCACGTGCTGGACACGCGATGTCGAGTAGGTTTGCTCGTGGATGACGTCGGCTTCCCTGAAGCCCTTTGCAGCATCGCCGATCTCGCCCTGCAGGGTACAGAAGATGTTGCCGTTGTCGGCGACGACCTCACTCTTGTCGTGCAGGATCGGCGCGCCGGGCTCCATGGCGGCCACGGGATCGAACACCGCCGGCAGGATTTCGTAGTCGACGGCGAGGGCGTGCACGCCGGCCTCGGCGGCGGCTTCGCTTTCGCCAACCACGGCGGCCAGACGCTGGCCGACGAAGCGCGCAACGTTGTCGAGCATATAGGTGTCGTCGGGGTCGACGAGATGGTCTTCGTGCAGCGCCGTGCTGTAGAGCCGCCGCGGTACGTCCTCCCAGGTATAGACGGCGACGACGCCGGGCACGGCCAGTGCCCTGGCCTTGTCGATGCTCTTGAGGCGCGCATGGGCGTGCGGCGAGCGCAGCACCTTGAGGTGCAGCAGGCCGGCCATCGCGACGTCCATCGTGTAGGGCGCCCTGCCGGTCAGGATGGCGTCGGTGAAGGGATTGGGCAGGCTGGCGCCCAGCGCCTTGCCGGCAACGTCGTCCTCGATGTTCTTCTTGCCGTGCAGGGCATCGACGATCGAACGATAGCCCGTGCAGCGGCAGATGTTGCCCTTCAGTGCGTGCGGCAGGTCGGCCTTGTGGGCCTCGTCGAAGGCGGCCGACGCCGTCGTCATCATCATGCCGGCGGCGCAATAGCCGCACTGGAAGGCCTGCGCGTCGTGGAAGGCCTGCTGGATGGGGTGCAGCTTGCCGTCCTGGGCGAGCCCCTCGATGGTGGTGATCTTGCGGCCCTCGCCGCGGAAGGCCGGCACCAGGCAGGCGTGGAACGGTTGGCCGTCCAGCCACACCGTGCAAGCGCCGCAGTCGCCCGCGTCGCAGCCCTTCTTGACGCCGAACACTTCCAGGTCGCGCAGGAAGGTACGCAGGCACTGGCCGGGCTTCGGTTCGGCCGCGTACTTGCGCCCGTTGACCTCATACTTGCTCATGAAAGCTCTGCGCGAATCTGTTCGGCCAGGTAGTGGGTAACGTGACGCTTGTAGGGCGCCGAGCCATGGACGTCGTGGAAGTAGCCGTCTGCGGGCAGTTTCTCGTCGATCGCATGGCGCAGCTCCGCGGCCGACGGCATCGTGGCGAAACGCAACTGCACCGGGCGCGGCGTCGCGGCGGTGACCGTGAGCAGGAAGTCGGCGCCGTTGTCGCCGACCGTGCCGACGATCAGCGCCGCCGAGCGCCCGAGACGTGTGAGCGAGGTCTGGCGCATGGCGTAACGCTTCGACAGGGCCGAGGTGGGCAGGTGAATCGAGCGCAGGAGTTCGCCCTTCTGCAGCACGTTCCGGTGGCTGCCGATGACGAAGTCGACGATCGGCACCTGGCGCGGCTTGCCGCCCCGCGGCCACAGGGTGCAGACGCCTTCGAGCGCCGCCGTGAGCGAGATCATGGCGCCGGCGGGCAGCGACATCACGATGTTGCCGCCCACGGTCGCGGCGTTCCAGATCTTGAACGACATCAGGAACGCGTCGATGCACTGGTCGAACAACGGCACCGCCTGCCATTCCGGCGGACCCTTGAAGTCGTGGAGCTCGACGATCTTGCACGTGGCAGCGATTTCGAGGCCCTCCCGCGTCACGGTCAGAGCGGGCCAGCCGAGTTGCTCGAGATCGACCAATGTGTCGGTCGCAATCTGCGGTTCGGAAAACAGCCATGTGCCGCCCGCCAGCCAGGCGTGGCCGTCACGCCACTCGATCTCCTCGAACGACTTGGGTCGCTTTACTTCGGTGATCGTATTGAGGTTCATCCCGTGTCTCGCGCATGGCTCGTGCCGCCGTCAGTCCTTGTAGACCTCGACGGTCTGCATCATGCCCATCTCTTCGTGGTTCATCATGTGACAGTGCAGCATGTAGATCCCGGTGTAGTCGAGGAAGCGTGACCGGAACACCACGCTGCCCTTGCGCGGCACGACCACCGTGTCGCGCCATGGCAGGTTCGGCGCCGGCTGGCCGTTCACCTGCGTGACCTGGAACGGGTTGGTGTGAATATTGAAGACGTGGTCGTGGAAGTGCGTGTTGTTGATCGTCCACTCCTCGACCGCGCCCAGCTTGACGCGCTGGTCGATGCGGTTTGGATCGAACTTCTTGCCGTCGATCAGGAAAGCGAACTCCTGCCAGTGGCCGGCCGCCTCGGCCTCTGGCGAGGTCGCCGAAAAGGTGAGCGTGCGCCGGCCGGTGATCTCGGAGTCGCGGATGGTTTCCAGGGGCGGCTTGGGCAGGGCGGCCGGCAGTCTCATCGGCATCGGGTCGCCCGCCACGACCACGCGCGCCACCGGACCGGTGGGCGAGGGGTAGCCCTGATCGTAGGGCAAGCCACGGAACTCGTAGCTCCCCGGGGCGCCGGCCTGCACCAGGATGTCGGCGCGCTGGCCGGGAGCCATCAGCAGGTTCCTGAGGCTCTCGACCCGTCCGAGCTGGATGCCGTCATAGGCAACGACGTGCAGGTCGTGCTTCTCGAGTTCGAGGAACATGTCGTTCTGGTAGCCGGCGGCGACCAGCCGCCAACGCTGCACTTCGCCGGGCCGCATGGCGATGGTCGGCTTGCGCTGGCCGTTCACCGAGAAGAAGCGGGTGGCGGTCTCGGAAAACAGCATGTCGAAGCTCTCGACCATCCGCTTGTGGTCGAAGACGACTTCGCCCAGCACCAGCGTGCGCTCGCGCGCATTGGCGATCTCGGGAACGTCGGCGAAATCGCCCTCGACGATGATCGCTCCCACCATGCCACTCGCCATCTGGATGTCGGCGCTGCCATGGTGATGCGGATGGTACCAGTAGGTGCCGCGCGGATGATCCTTCGGCAGCGCGATCTCGATGTCGTAGGCGTTGCCGGGCTGCATCGAGCGCATCACGTTGTCGGCGATGCCGCTCGGGCTGGCGTGCGATCCATGGAAGTGGAAGTTGGTGTTGTTGAACTGATGCGGATTGCTCATGTCCATCGGCATCAGGTCGCGGTTCGGCGGCAGGTCGTTGGTGAGCCTGATGCGCAGTGTCTCGCCGGGCTTCATGCGCAGTGTCGGCCCCGGCGATCCGCCTTCGTACGAGCGGACATAGAGACGAAATCCGCCGATGTGCCTGTAGGCGTAGGCCACCCGCAGCGAGGTGCGCAGTTCGCCGTTCACTGAACGCCGGATTTCCGGCTCGACGAGCGGCTGGTCCATTGTCGCGACGGCGGGCGGCGGCACGAGGCCCAGCGTCGACGACATGTGATCGTGGACGTGCGGTTGGGTTTGCGCGTCGGCGCCGCGCGCGCCGAATACGAGGGCGCCAAGGGCAACGCCGCCATCGAGCAGGCGCCGGCGCAACATCCCTGCTCGCCCCGGCCGGGTTCGGGCGTCGCTGCGCTTCTTCATTGTCGCTCCAAACCCAAAAGCGACCCCCTCCCCAGGAGGGTCGCAGCACCAAGGACCTAGCACGCCCGTCTTCGACAGGTGAGTCAAACATCTCGAGGCAGGTCGCGATTTGATGCTGCTTCATCGGCCAGCAATAGTAGGTTGACGCCGGACGGTCGCGGATGGTCGTGATCGTCTTTTTTGGGGAATCCGCATGGCGTCTTTGCTGGTGAAGAACGCGCTCGTCGTGACCATGGACGACAAGCGCCGTGAACTCGCCGATGCGGGCCTGTTCGCCGTCGACGGCATCATCCGGCAGGTCGGGCCGACCGCTTCGCTGCCGGCCACGGCCGACACGGTCATGGACCTCAAGGGGCATATCGTCCTGCCGGGCCTGATCAACTGTCACCACCACCTCGACCAGACGCTGACGCGAAATCTTCCGGCGGCGCAGAACAACAACCTGTTCCGCTGGCTCAAGGCGCACTACATGATCTGGGCGGCGCGCACGCCCGAGGCCAGCCGCACCTCGACCATCGTCGGCTGCGCCGAACTCGCGCTGTCGGGCTGCACCACTGTTTTCGATCATGCCTACGTCTTCCGCAACGGCTGCAAGGTCGACGACCAGATCGCCGCGGCCAAGGAGATCGGCATTCGCTTCGCGGTCTCGCGGGGCTCGATGTCGCTCGGCGAGTCGAGGGGAGGGCAGCCGCCCGATTCCTGCGTCGAGGACGAGGACGACATTCTCGCCGACAGCGAGCGGGTGATCGGCCGCTATCACGACCCGAAGCCCGGTTCGATGACGCAGATTGTGCTCGCGCCGTGCTCACCCTTCTCGGTGTCGCCCGAATTGATGAAGCAATCCGCCGTGCTCGCCCGCCGGCATGGCGTGCGGCTGCACACACATCTCTGCGAGACCCTGGACGAGGAACGCTACACGCTGGAGCGCTACAAGATGCGTCCGGTCGACTACATGCGCTCGCTCGACTGGGTCGACAAGGACGTCTGGTACGCTCATGCCATCCACGTCAACGATGCCGAGATCGCCGAGTTCACGCGAACCGGCGCGGGCGCCTGCCATTGTCCGTGTTCCAACATGCGCCTCGCCTCCGGCATCGCGCCGGTGATGAAGTACCGCCAGGCCGGCGTGAAGGTCGGCATCGGCGTCGACGGGTCGGCGAGCAACGACGGCAGCCACATGCTGGGAGAGGTCCGCCAGGCGCTGCTGCTGGCCCGGCTGAGGATGGGCCTGCGGCCGCCCGAGGGCCCGGACACCACCCTGTCGACCTCCGATCCGCGGCGCGATGGCGAATGGATGACGGCGCGCCAGGCGCTCGAGCTTGCCACGCTGGGCGGCGCCTCGCTGCTTGGCCGGGACGACATCGGTTCGCTCGCCGTCGGCAAGATGTGCGACTTCTTCGCGCTCGACCTCAATGCCCTGGGCTTCGCCGGCGCGCTCGGCGATCCGGTGGCGGCCACGGTGTTCTGCGCCCCGCAGACGGCGGCTCACACCGTCGTCGGCGGCCGGCCGATCGTGCGGGACGGAAAGGTCGTCACGGTCGACATGGGCCCCGTCATCGTCGAGCACAATCGGCACGCCGCCCGGTTCGCGGCGATGTCGTAGCGCTCCTCAGCGCGTCTCGAGCGCCGGCATCCGATGCGCCGTCACCGCCGGCGCTGCACCGTCGAAGCGTTCGATCTCGACCAGGCAGGTCTGGGCGATGCAGCCCTGGCTGAGCTTGGAGGCGCCGATGTCGAGGGTGAGCGCGTTGGGATTGCCGTGCTTCTCCAGCGGCCGGTTGGAACCCTGATCGACGGGATCGAACCAGGCGCCGGTCGAGAGCCGCACCACGCCGCGGCGGATGCGGTCGGAGAGGCGCGCGGCGGCAAGGCAGGCACCGCGGTCGTTGAACACGCGCACCAGGTCGCCGTCGGCGATGCCGCGGGCGGTGGCGTCGGCCGGGTGCAGCGTGACCGGCTGGCGGCCCTTGATCTTGGTGGCGCGGGCATGCGGGCTGTGGTCGAGCTGGCTGTGCAGCTTGTCGGCCGGCTGGTCCGACAGCATGTGCAGCGGATAGCGCTCGGCGGTCTTCGAGCCCAGCCACTCGATCGGCTCCAGCCAGGTCGCATGGCCGGGGCAATCGTCGTAGCCGAACGAGGCAATGGTCTCCGAAAAGATCTCGATCCTGCCCGACGGTGTCTTGAGCGGGTTCTTCTCGGGGTCTTCGCGGAACTTCGCCAGCATCACCGGATCGCGGCTCTCGCCCTTGGCCTCGGCCATGCCGGCGGCCCAGAACTCCTCGAACGGCGGCAGGGTGACGCCCGACCTGGCCGACTTGGTGCGGGCCTCCTCGTAGAGGTGCGCCAGCCACTCCCGCGTCGAGCCGTGTCCGTCGGCATGCTGGTCGCCGACGCCGAGACGGTGCGCCAGCGCATTGAAGATGGTGTAGTCGTCGCGCGCCTCGCCGGCCGGCGCGCGCGCCTTCTTCATGGCGATGACGTAGGGCTCGCGCGTGCCGTAGCCGATGTCGTCGCGCTCCAGGGTGGTGGTGGCCGGCAGCACGATGTCGGCCATCTTGGCGGCGGGCGTCCAGAACTGCTCGTGGAACACGATGGTGTCGGGCTTGCGCCAGGCCTGGCGCAGGCGGTTGAGGTCCTGGTGGTGGTGATAGGGATTGCCGCCGGCCCAGTAGACCAGCCTGATGTCCGGGTAGGTGTGCTTGCGGCCGTTGTAGTCGAAGCTTTCGCCGGGATGCAGCAGCATGTCGGTGAAGCGGGCCACCGGAATGAAATCGGCAACGGGGTTGTTGCCCTGCGGCAGGGTCGGGCCGGAATAGCGCGGGTAGGGGCTGCCCATCAGGTTGACCGGGCCGTAGCCCACGCCGAAGCCGCCGCCGGGCAGGCCGATCTGGCCCAGCATGCAGGCCAGCGTGACCAGCGCCCAGAACGGCTGCTCGCCATGGTGGCTGCGCTGCAGCGACCAGCCGATCGAGAGCATGGTGCGGTTCGCCGCCATCTCGCGGGCGAGTGCGGCGATCCGGCCGGCCGGAATGCCGGTGATCGTCTCGGCCCACGCCGCGTCCTTGCCGGCCAGCGAGGCGGCGAACCTGTCGAAGCCCACCGTGTAGCGGTCGAGGAAGGCGCGATCGTGCAGGTTCTCGGCCAGCAGCGTGTGGCAGAGCGCCAGCATCAGGGCGGCGTCGGTGTTGGGCCGGATGGCCAGCCACTCGACCGCGCCGCCGTTGTCGAGATCCTCGGCGGTCGGCGTCACGTTGACGAAACGCACGCCCGCCTCGCGCATGGCATAGAGGCCGCCCTTGACGTGGTGCAGCGTGGCGCCGCCGGCGTTGATCTGGGCGTTCTTGTGCGGCACGCCGCCGAAGGTCACGAACAGCTTGCAGTCGCGCGCCAGCACGTCCCAGCGCGTGTGCATGGCCATCAGCTCCTCCATGCCGGCCACGATGTGCGGCATCAGCACGCGGGCCGCGCCCAGGCTGTAGGAATCCTGATGGCGGACGAAGCCGCCGAAGGAATTGAGGAAGCGCCGGACCTGGCTCTGGGCGTGGTGGAAGCGGCCGGCGCTCGACCAGCCGTAGGAGCCGCCGAAGATGGCGCGGTTGGAATAGGCGGCCTTCACGCGCCTGAGTTCGCCGGCCACGAGGTCGAGCGCCTCGTCCCACGGCACTTCTATGAACGGCTCCTGTCCCCTTTTGTCGCTGTCCGCGCCGGGGCCGCGTTCGAGCCAGCTCTTGCGGATCGCCGGCCGGCGCACCCGCAGGCGTGCCACCTCGTCCGACAGCATGTGCAGGCCGATCGGCGAGGGGTCGGGATCCTTCGAGAAGGGATGCAGGCGAACGGCCTGGCCCGCGTCGTCGTATTCGACTTCGTAGACGCCCCAGTGGGCGGTCGTCAGCGTGCGCTGGTGGGTCACCGTTCCCTCAGGCGGCCTTGGCGATGGACAGGAAACGCTCGACGTCGGCCGGACTCGTGTCGAACGCCGTGACCAGCCGGAACGCGCGTTCGCCCGGCCGGTCCGACGGCCACGGATGATACTGCGCGCCGGCGGCCTGCAGGGCGTCGTGCATGTGGGCGGGCAGGACGACGAAAATCTCGTTGGCTTCGACCGGGTAGAGAAGCTGCGTGCCCTTGAGCGGCGTCAGTCCGGCCACCAGATGGCGCGCCATGGCGTTGGCGTGGCGGGCGTTGGCGAGCCACAGCCCGTCGGTCAGATAGGCGTCGAGCTGGGCCGACAGCAGCCGCATCTTCGACAGCAGGTGGCCGCCACGCTTGCGGCGGAACGCGAAGTCGCGGGCCATGTCGACGTCGAAAAACACCACGACCTCGGCCGCCATGGCGCCGTTCTTGGTGGCGCCGAAGCTCAGCACATCGACGCCGGCCAGCCACGACAGTTCGGCCGGCGAACAGCCGACGAAGGACAGGGCATTGGCGAAGCGCGCGCCATCCATGTGCAGCTTGAGGCCGTGACGGTGCGCCGAGGTGGCGATCGCGGCGACGTCCTCGGGGCTGTAGACCGTGCCGCACTCCGTGGCCTGCGTGATGCTGACCGCCGCGGGTTGCGGATGATGGACGACGCCGTAGACCGGTGCGGACAGCACCGCCGCCAGCGCGCGGGAGTCCATCCTGCCGGCCGGCCCGTCGATCGGGCCGAGCTTGGCGCCCGAGGTGAAGAATTCCGGCGCGTTGGCCTCGTCGACCGAGATGTGCGAGGCGGGATGGCAGTAGATGACGCCCCAGGGCGGCGTGCAGCAGGCCAGCGCGAGCACGTTGGCCGCGGTGCCGGTGGCGACGGGAAAGGCCACCAGGTCGGGCCGCTCGAAGACGTCGCGCAGCCGCCGCTCGACCCGCTGCGTCCAGGCATCGGCGCCGTACGAGGCGACGCTGCCGCTCGAGAAGGCGCGGCTCACGGCCTCGACGATGGCGGGATGGGCGCCGACCTCGTTGTCGCTGCGAAAGTTCATGCCGGTTGCTCCGGCCGGCGCGTCACGGCCTCGAGGCGGTTGCCGTCCGGGTCACGTACGAAGGCGGCGTAGTAGTCCGGCGCGTAGTGGGGCCGCAGATCGGGCGGGCCGTCGTCGCTGCCGCCGCTGGCCAGCGCTGCGGCGTAGAACGCCCGGACCGCCGCGCGGCTCGGCGCGCGGAAGCACCAATGGCGGCTGTCGGCCACGACGCTGTCGCTGAGATAAATCGAAAGATAGCAAGGCGCACCGTCGATCCTGGGCCGCTCGCCGTAGCCGATGGCGCGCTCCCGGCGGTTGACCCGCGGCACACCCAGCGTGCTCAGTATCGCGTCGTAGAAGCGCTGTGCCCGATCGAGGTCGGTGGCCGTGATCGACAGATGGTCGAACATCGCTAACGACCGGCGCCGGGCGGGAACTCAATGGTGCCCAGCAGGGCGCCGCTGCGTGGGTCGACGACGTAGGCGGCAGCGGGTCCCCCCTGGGTCTCGACATGGACGACGAGGCGGTCGCCGACGGCGCTCATCGACACCACGCGCGCGCCCGGGGGCAGGGCGATGCGCTCGCTGAACCCGCTCGCCGCGCCCGACGCTGGCGGCCGGGCGGCGTTGGGCGTAGACATGCGCCGGGCGATCTCGGCCGCGACGACGATGAAGCCCGCCACGATCAGCAGGCCCATCACGATGACCAGCACCTTCAACCAGAGCGGTGCGGTGGCCTGAGCAGGAGGTGCCAAGAAAACTCCATGAGCGACGCCGTCCGCCACCTGGTGACCTTCGACGACAGCGCGTCCGGCGAGCGGCTGGACCGCGCGCTGGCCCTGGCCTTGCCGGCCCTCACGCGAAGCCGCGTAAAGGCGCTGATCGAGGGCCGCCGCGTGACGCTGGCCGATGGCACGACGATAGAAGAGCCGTCCCGCAAGGTCAAAACGGGCGATCGCGTCATCGTCGACGTTCCGGCCCCCGTCGCCGCGATTCCGCTGCCGCAGGCCCTGCAACTGGACATCCTGCACGAGGATCAGGACCTGCTGGTGCTCAACAAGCCGGCCGGCCTCGTCGTCCATCCCGCGCCGGGCAATCCGGACCATACGCTGGTCAACGCCCTGCTGGCCCATTGCGGCGACAGCCTGTCGGGCATCGGCGGCGTCCGCCGCCCGGGCATCGTCCACCGCCTCGACAAGGACACGTCGGGCGTGATGGTCGTGGCCAAGAACGACCGCGCGCACCAGGCGCTCTCGAAGCTGTTCGCCGCCCACGACCTGACCCGGATCTACCAGGCGCTGGTCTGGGGCACGCCCAAGCCCAAGAAGGGCCTGATCGACGCCGCCATCGGCCGCCATCCGGTGGACCGCAAGCGCATGACCGTGCGCAAGACCAGCGGCCGCCGGGCGGTCACGGAATACTGGCTCGAAAAGCACTTCGGACCGGCCCTGCATCCGCTGGCGAGCCTGGTCGGGGCCAAGCTAGAAACCGGCCGCACCCACCAGGTCCGGGTGCATCTGGCCCATATCGGCTGCCCGGTCGTCGGCGACCCGGTCTACGGCCGCAAGTCCCGGGCAGCGGGCGTTCCCGAGGCGTTGAAGGCGTTCCCCCGCCAGGCCCTCCATGCCGCGGTCCTGGCGTTTCGCCACCCGACTACCCACAGGGAGATGAAGTTCGCCACAGAATTGCCTCAAGATCTCAAGAAGTTGGTCGCGAGCCTGAACGACGTTAAGTAATGTTCTCAATACCTGAGGTAGTTACTCGGATTTGAGTTGACCCGGCCGCCATCCGACTCCTAGACTCAAATTTAGCAGTCGATGGGCGAGAGTGCTAAACGCTCGTTCACGACCTGTACGGAGTACGAAAGAGAGCCGCCCCCATGAGTGCAGCCACCAGTGCAGCCGCCGCCAATCTTCCCGCCCTGCCGTCGTCCCTGACGCCGGAAGGCAACCTCAGCCGCTACCTGCAGGAGATCCGGAAGTTTCCCCTGCTCGAGCCGCAGGAGGAGTTCATGCTGGCCAAGAGCTGGCGCGAGCACGGCGACACCAAGGCCGCCCACCGGCTGGTGACCAGCCATCTGCGCCTGGTCGCCAAGATCGCCATGGGCTATCGCGGCTACGGCCTGCCGGTGGCCGAGCTGATCTCCGAGGGCAACGTCGGCATGATGCAGGCGGTGAAGCGGTTCGACCCGGACCGCGGCTTCCGCCTGGCGACCTATGCCATGTGGTGGATCCGCGCCTCCATCCAGGAATACATCCTGCACAGCTGGTCGCTGGTGAAGATCGGCACCACGGCCGCGCAGAAGAAGCTGTTCTTCAACCTGCGCAAGCTGAAGGGCCAGATGCAGGCCATCGAGGAGGGCGACCTGTCGCCCGAGCAGGTGACCAAGATCGCCACCCGCCTCGGCGT
>JAIETA010000196.1 GCA_019745575.1 Reyranella sp.
CGACACCAGCGGCGACTCCCCCGCCCGCCCGCCCTGAGCCTGTCGAAGGGCTGCCCTCTTCTTCCGCCGCTGTGCAGCAGAAGGACAGTCCTTCGACAGGCTCAGGACCATCGGGTGTGGGGGCTGGTGCTGGTGCCGGGGCTGGTGCTGGGGCGAGGGTGATTGCCTCGCCGCTCGCCCGGCGGATTGCCGCCGACAAGGGCGTCGACCTTGCCGGCCTGACTGGCAGCGGACCGAATGGGCGCATCGTCAAGGCCGACGTCGAAGCCGCCAAGCCGGGCGCCGCGCCAGCGGCCGCGCCGGGACCGCGTGTACCGGCGCCCGCCGCCGCACAACAGGTCTTCGCCGCACCGGGTGACACGCGCGTGCCGCATACTGCCGTGCGCAAGGTGATCGCGCGGCGGATGCTCGAGTCCAAGCAGACCGTGCCGCATTTCTACCTGACGGTGGAACTCGAGATCGACGCCCTGCTGGCGGCGCGCCAGGCGATCAACGCCGTGACCGAGAAGAAGGGCACCAAGGTCTCGGTCAACGACATGATCATAAAAGCCTGCGCCAAGGCGCTGCGCGATCATCCCGAGTGCAACGCCTCGTGGACCGAGGACGAGATGATCCAGTACGGCGCCGTCGATGTCTCGGTCGCGGTCGCGACCGACCGCGGCCTGATCACGCCGATCGTGCGCAACGCCGACATGAAGGGGCTGGCCCAGATCGCGGCCGAGATGAAGGATCTCGCCGCCCGCGCCAAGGTGGGCAAGCTGAAGCTGGAGGAGTTCCAGGGCGGCGGCTTCACCATCTCCAACCTCGGCATGTTCGGCGTAAATGACTTCGCCGCCATCATCAATCCGCCGCAGGCCATGATTCTGGCCGTCGGGGCGGGCGAGGAGCGGCCGGTGGCGCGCAAGGGGCAGGTTGTCGTGCGCACCATGATGAACTGCACGTTGGCGGTCGATCATCGTGTCGTCGACGGCGCGATGGGCGCGCAGTACCTGCAGACCCTGCGTGCCTATGTCGAGCAGCCGGCCGCGATGCTGGCCTAGGAGCGAGCCGTGGCTGAAACGAACTTCGACATCATCGTGGTGGGCGGCGGGCCGGGCGGTTACGTCGCCGCCATCCGCGCCGCCCAGCTTGGACTAAAAACCGCCGTCGTCGAGCGCGAGCACATGGGCGGCATCTGCCTCAACTGGGGCTGCATCCCGACCAAGGCACTGCTGCGCACCTCCGAAGTTTACAGCCTGATCAAGCACGCCGACTCGTTCGGCCTGTCGGTGAAGGACGTCTCGTTCGACGCCAAAAAGGTCGTCGAGCGATCGCGCAAGGTCGCGAACCAGCTCAGCAACGGCGTCAAGGGGCTGATGAAGAAGAACAAGATCGCGGTGTTCGACGGTGCCGCCAAGCTGGCCGGCAGCGCAGGCGCCTTGCGCAAGGTCGCCGTGGCGATGAACGACAAGAGCAGCGTGGCGCTCGCGGCAAAGAACGTGATCCTGGCGACCGGCGCCCGCGCGCGGCAGCTTCCCGGCCTCGAATCCGACGGCAAGCTGGTGTGGAGCTACAAGGAGGCCATGGTGCCGCCGGCGTTTCCCAAGTCGCTGCTGGTGATCGGCTCGGGCGCGATCGGCATCGAGTTTGCGAGCTTCTACCGCACCATGGGCGCCGAGGTGACGGTGTGCGAGGTTTTAGACCGCATCCTGCCGGTGGAGGACGAGGAGGTCTCGGCCTTTGCCAAGCGGGCGTTCGAGAAGCAGGGCATGAAGATCCTGACCGGTGCCACGGTCTCGAACCTCCGCAAGGCTGCCGACAGCGTCACCGCCACGATCACCTCGGGCGGCAAGGGCCAGGAGATCACCGTGGAGCGCGTGATCAGCGCCGTCGGCATCGTGGGCAATGTCGAGAATCTCGGCCTCGAAGGCACCAAGGTGAGGGTCGAGAAGACCCACATCGCGATCGATGCCTGGGGCTTTACCGGCGAGCCCGGCGTCTATGCCATCGGCGACGTCGCGGGCCCGCCGTGGCTCGCCCACAAGGCGATGCACGAAGGCGTGCTGGTGGTCGAGAAGATCGCCGGCGTGAAAGGCGTGCATCCGATGAAGACCGAAAACATCCCGGGCTGCACCTACTGCCAGCCGCAGGTCGCCAGCATCGGCCTGACCGAGGCCGCGGCCAAGGCCAAGGGCCTTCAGGTGAAGGTCGGCAAGTTCCCGTTCATCGGCAACGGCAAGGCGATCGCCCTGGGCGAGCCCGAAGGTTTCATCAAGACGATCTTCGATGCCCGAACCGGCGAGCTGCTGGGGGCGCACATGATCGGCGCCGAGGTCACCGAACTGATCCAGGGCTATAGCGTCGCCAAGACGCTGGAGACGACCGAAGCCGAACTCATGGCCACGGTGTTCCCCCATCCCACGCTGTCGGAAATGATGCACGAGTCGGTACTGGCGGCCTATGGCCGGACGCTCCATATCTAGAGCGACATGGACGGATCGCACGACAAGCTTCCGCTGAGCCGCGCCGAGCGCCATCCCGAGAAGGCACATCGGCCGGACAATCCGATCCGACGCAAGCCGGACTGGATACGCGTGCGCGCGCCCAACTCGCCGGAATACGCCGAGACCAAGAGGCTGATGCGGCAGTACGGCTTGGCGACGGTGTGCGAGGAAGCGGCCTGCCCCAACATCGGTGAGTGCTGGAAGCAGAAGCACGCCACCTTCATGATCATGGGCGAGGTCTGCACGCGGGCCTGCGCCTTCTGCAACGTCGCCACGGGGAAGCCGGGGGCTCTCAATCCGCACGAGCCCTCCAACCTCGCCGAGGCGGTGGGCAAGCTCGGCCTCGGTCATGTCGTCGTGACGTCGGTCGACCGCGACGACCTGGACGACGGCGGGGCAGGGCACTTTGCCGAAGTCATCGCGGCGCTGCACCGTTCGGCGCCGGCCACCACCGTCGAGATCCTGACGCCGGATTTCATGCGCAAGGACGGCGCGATCGAGACCGTGGTCGCGGCGCGGCCCGACGTCTTCAACCACAATCTCGAGACCGTGCCGCGGCTCTACCCGACGATCCGGCCCGGCGCGCGCTACTTCACCTCGCTGCGGCTGCTGGCGCGGGTGAAGGAAATCGATCCCTCCATGTTCACCAAGTCCGGCCTGATGGTCGGTCTCGGTGAGAGCCGTGAGGAGATCCTTCAGGTCATGGACGACCTGCGTGCCGCCGACGTCGATTTCCTGACCATCGGTCAGTATCTGCAGCCGACGCCCAAGCACGCCGCGATCGACCGCTTCTGGACACCGGCCGAGTTCGACGAACTGGCGAGGCTGGCCAGCGCCAAGGGCTTCCTCATGGTTTCGGCCTCGCCGCTTACCCGCTCGAGCTATCACGCCGGCGACGATTTCGCCCGGCTGCGCGCGGCCCGCGCGGCGCAGCTCAAGTCGCGGACCTGACCGCCTCTTGTCGACGACCCGCCACGCCGAGCGCCGCCTCGTCCGCCATGCACCCCGGCAACTGTTCGACCTGGTGGCGGATGTCGCGCGCTATCCCGAGTTCCTGCCGTGGTGCCACGCCGCCCGGGTGCGCAGCCGCACCGAGGCGGTCGAGATCGCCGAGCTGGCGATCGGCTTCGGGCCGTTCCACGAGAAGTTCGTCTCCCGGGTCGAACTGGCGCCCGGGCATCCCGAGGGGCCGCGCATCGACACCACGGGGATAGACGGGCCGTTCCGCAAGCTGGTCAGCCGCTGGACGTTCCAGCCTCACGCCGAGGGCACGCTGATCGATTTCGAACTCGAATTCGACTTCCGCTCGATATTGCTGCAGCAGACCGTCCGGCTGCTTTTCGCCGAGGCCGTCCGCCGCATGGTCTCGGCCTTCGAGGCGCGCGCCAACCAGCTCTACGGCGCAGCTAGCGCTCGGCCAGCGTCGCCAGCAACGTCAACGCGGTAAGGACCGACGCTCGACGGATCGCGTCGCGGTCGCCCGGGAAGATATGCCGCTCCGCGATCGGCTCCCGGCCCGCGCGCAGCGCCGCGAAATGGACGAGCCCGACCGGCTTGTCGGCGGTTCCGCCGCCCGGTCCGGCAACACCGGTGACCGATACCGCGAGGTCGGCCGGCGAACGCGCCAGCGCGCCGGCCGCCATGGCACGGGCGACCGGATCGCTGACGGCACCGTGGCCGAGGAGGGCGTCCCACGGCACGCCCAGCATCTCCCGCTTGGCCTCGTTGGCGTATGTCACGAAGCCGCGTTCGACGACATCCGAAGAGCCTGCGATGGCGGTCAGCGCCGCGGCCACCAGGCCGCCGGTGCAGGACTCCGCCGTCGCGACCTTCAGCCCACGCTGGCGGCAAGCGTGCAGCACGCGCTCGGCTGCTTCTCTCACTTCATGGTCGAACATGCGGACCCCTAGCCTCTCGGGACTTCGACGGTTGCCACTGCCTGGGCCGCGATGCCTTCGCCGCGGCCGGTGAATCCCAACCCCTCCGTCGTGGTCGCCTTGACGCTGACGCGATCGCGATCGACGCCGGCGATGCGGGCAATGCTGTCGACCATGGCTTCGCGGTGCGGGCCGATGCGCGGGGCCTCGCAGATCAGGGTGAGGTCGAGATGCACGATCCGCCCGCCGCGGCCGGCCAGGAGTCCGATCGCGTGACGCAGGAAGCGGTCCGACGACGCGCCGCGCCACTGCGCGTCGGAAGGCGGGAAGTGCTTGCCGATATCGCCAGCGCCGATGGTGCCGAGCACCGCGTCGGTCAGCGCGTGCAGCGCCACGTCGGCGTCGGAATGCCCGGCCAGCGCGCGGCCGTGTGGGACTGTGACGCCGCCCAGCACGACGGCATTGCCCGGACCGAAGCCGTGGACGTCGAAGCCGAACGCGGTGCGTGTCTCCATCGTTGCCGTCTGCTGCAGGTCCCGGGCCTCGGTGATCTTCCGATTGTCATCGCTGCCTGGCACCATGACCAGTCTTAGGCCGGCGCGCTCGGCCACGGCGGCATCGTCGGTGAGGGCGGTGGCTTCGGTCGCGCCCAGCGACGCGGCGGCGCGATGGGCGCGCAGCAGCGCCGCGAATCGGAACACCTGCGGCGTCTGTGCCCGCCAGAGGTCCTGCCGGGGAACGGTTTCGGCGATGACGCCGTCGCTTGTGACGCGTTTCAGTGTGTCTGCAAGCGGCACGCCGAGGATTGCCCCGTCGATGCCGGGCCGGGCCGCCGCGGCGAGGCAGGCGGCGACCTCGGCGCGCGCGACGAATGGGCGGGCGGCGTCATGGACCGCCACGAAGTCTGGGGCATCTTCCTCCAGGGCTTCCAGGCCGTTCAGGACCGATTCTTGCCGGCTGGCGCCACCCAGCACCGGCGGTGCGAGACCGTATCCGGCGGTCGCGGCCTGGTAGTGGGGCTCGTCGCCGGCGGCGATCACGACCCGCATCCGGTCCACCCCGGGGACTGCCTGGAAGGCGGCGAGGGTGTGCCGTAGGACGGGTTTGGACCCTAGAAGCGCATATTGCTTAGGCAAAGGGCCGCCAAAACGGCTGCCGCGGCCGGCGGCGACGATCAGGGCAGTACAACGGGCCACGAGCCCTCTTAACATTGGCCTAGGCGGGACGCACGCCGGACCCTTGCGTGAGGCGGCCTGACCCGGTATTGCTCGCTCAATTATTGTGCGCCGCACAAGATGCCCATTAACTGAGCAAACTGAATGTCGAGCACGCCCCGCCTAAAACCTCTCGAGATCGGCCCGGTCCGGATCGAGGATCCTGTCATCCTCGCACCGATGTCGGGCGTGACCGATATGCCGTTCCGGCAGATGGTGAAGCGGGGCGGGGCAGGGCTGGTCGTGTCCGAGATGATCGCCTCGGCCGCGATGGTGCGGGAAAACCGCAAGACTCTCCTGATGGCCAAGAACTCGCCTGAAGAGTTCCCGATGTCGGTGCAGCTCGCTGGCTGCGAGCCCGGGGTCATGGCCGAAGCGGCCAAGCTGAACGAGGACCGAGGGGCGGCGATCGTCGACATCAATTTCGGCTGCCCGGTCAAAAAGGTGGTGAACGGCCACGCCGGCTCGTCGCTGATGCGCGACGAAGTGCATGCCGCCCGGATCCTGGAGGCGACCGTCAAGGCGGTGAAGCTGCCGGTGACGCTCAAGATGCGCACGGGCTGGGACTCGAACAACCGCAACGCGCCCAACCTGGCGCGCATCGCCGAGGCCTGCGGCATCCGCATGTTGACGGTGCACGGCCGCACGCGCTGCCAATTCTACGACGGCCATGCCGACTGGGCCTTTGTCGCCGAGGTCAAGGCGGCAACGCGCCTGCCGGTGATCGTGAACGGCGATATCAACACACTCGACGACGTCGACCAGGCACTGGCGCAGTCCGGCGCCGACGGCATCATGATCGGCCGCGGCGCCTATGGACGGCCGTGGTTCCTCAACCAGGCGATCCACTATCTGCGAACAGGCGAGAGGCTGCCCGACCCGCCGCTCATCGAGCAGTACGGCACCGTGCGCGCGCACTTCGAGTCGATGCTGGAGCATTACGGCCGCGAGACCGGCGTGCGCATGGCGCGCAAGCACCTCGGCTGGTACTCGAAGGGTTTGGCGGCGTCGGCCGAGTTCCGCGGCGCCGTCAATCGCGAGGCCGACCCGGACAAGGTCCGCGCCATGCTGGCGGCGTTCTTCCTTCCCGCCCTCGAACGGCAGGCAGCCTGATATGAGCCTCCGTCCCCTCAAGCGTGCCAGCCCATCGATCGAGCCGTTTCCCAGCGCGATCCTCGACTCCCTGTCGGAGGCGGTCGTGGTGGTCGATGGCAGCCGGCACATCCGTTATGCGAATCTGTCGGCCGAGCAGTTCTTCGGCATCGGCCGCGCGCGTCTGGTCGGCCATCCGCTGGACGAGTTCGTGCCCGAGGACACGCCGCTGTTTTCCCTGCTCGATCAAGTGGAGGGCAGCGGCGGCGCTGTGGCGGAGAACGGCCTCACGCTGGCCTCGCCCCGCATCGGGACGCGGTTCTGCGCGCTTCGCTTGTCGCCGGTGGCCGACAGCGACGGGCTGATTGCGGTGTCGCTGGTCGAACAGTCGATCGCGCGCAACATCGACCGGCAGATGTCGCACCGCAGTGCCGCGCGGTCAGTGAGCGCGTTGGCGGCAATGCTGGCGCACGAGGTCAAGAATCCGCTGTCCGGCATCCGCGGCGCTGCCCAGTTGCTGGAACAGTCGGTACCCGACAGCGACCGCGAGCTCACCAGTCTGATCTGCGAGGAGACCGACCGTATCGTGGCGCTGGTCGACCGGATGGAGGCATTCGCCGACGGCCGCCCGGTCGATCGTGCGCCGATCAATATTCACCAGGTGCTGAATCACGTTCGCCGCCTATCCGAGAACGGCTTCGGCAAGGGCGTTCGCTTCATCGAGACGTACGATCCGTCGTTGCCCGAGGTTCATGGCGATCGCGATCAGCTCATCCAGGTCTTTCTCAACCTGGTCAAGAACGCCTGCGAGGTGCCCGGCGATGGCGAACGCGAGATCGAGCTGTCGACGGCGTTCCGTCATGGTTTGCGCCTGGCCGTCCCCGGCCAGCAGGCGCGGGTCAATCTGCCGCTGGTTGTCTCGGTGCGCGACAATGGACGCGGTGTGTCTGACGAAATCCGGGCCCACCTGTTCGATGCCTTCGTGACCAACAAGCCGACCGGAACTGGCCTCGGTCTTGCATTGGTGGCCAAGATCATCAACGACCATGGCGGGGCGATCGAGTTCGACAGCGAGCCCGGCCGGACGGTGTTTCGAGTGATGCTGCCGATGCAAACGCCCAAGACCGCGCCATGACCGCCGCCGCGACGATCCTGATCGCCGACGACGACAGGGCCATTCGCACCGTGCTGCATCAGGCCCTGGGACGGCAGGGCCACACCGTGCGCAGCACGGGCGCTGCCGCCACGCTCTGGCAGTGGGTCCAGGAAGGCGAGGGGCAGTTGGTCATCACCGACGTCGTGATGCCCGACGAGAACGGCCTCGATCTCGTGCCGCGCATTCGCAAGCTGCGGCCCGACTTGCGCATCATCGTGATGAGCGCGCAGTCGACGCTTCTGACAGCGGTGCGTGCCACGGAACGCGGCGCTTTCGAGTATTTGCCCAAGCCGTTCGATCTCAACGAACTGATCTCGGTCGTCAACCGGGCGCTTTCGGCGCCTGCCGCCTCGATGCCACGCGGTTCGCACCCGCCGGAAGAGAGTGAGCGGCTGCCGCTGATCGGGCGGTCGACGGCGATGCAGGAGATCTACCGTGCGCTGGCACGACTCATGTCGACCGACCTTACGGTCATGGTCTCGGGCGAGTCCGGCACCGGCAAGGAGTTGGTGGCACGCGCGCTGCACGACTACGGCAAACGGCGCAAGGGCCCGTTCGTGGCACTCAATATGGCCGCCATCCCGCGGGAATTGATCGAGAGCGAGCTGTTCGGGCATGAGCGCGGCGCCTTCACGGGGGCGGTGCAACGCTCGTCGGGAAAGTTCGAGCAGGCGGCCGGCGGGACGTTGTTCCTCGACGAGATCGGTGACATGCCGCCGGAGGCTCAGACCCGGCTGCTGCGGGTCCTTCAGGAAGGCGAATACACCACAGTGGGCGGTCGCACGCCGATCAAGGCGAATGTCCGGATCGTTGCCGCGACCCATCGCGACCTGCGCCGGCTGATCCAGCAGGGCCTGTTTCGCGAAGATCTCTTCTATCGGCTCAATGTCGTGCCGATTCGCCTGCCGCCTCTGCGCGAACGGCTCGACGACATTCCCGAACTTGCCAACCATTTCCTACGTGCTGCCACCATCGATGGGCTGCCGACCAAGGTCCTGTCGACCGATGCCATGGCGCGTCTGCGGCAGCACCGCTGGCCGGGCAACGTTCGTGAGCTGGAGAACCTGGTCCGCCGGTTGTCGGCGCTATACTCGGAAGAAGTGATCGGCGTCGAGACGATCGAGTCGGAACTGGCCGATGCGATGATGATGCCGGAGCTCAATGCCGTGAGCGGCGTGTCGGCCACGACCGGCGTCTCCCTGGCCGACGCGGTGGACCGCCATTTGCAGGATCTTTTCGCGGCGCATGGCGACCGGCTACCCCCGGACGGGATGTACGATCGTGTCATTTCGGAGGTCGAGCGGCCGCTGCTGGCGCTGGCCCTTGGGGCAACACGCGGGAATCAGTTGCGCGCAGCCCGTCTCTTGGGGCTCAATCGCAACACATTGCGCAAGAAGATCAAGGACCTCGACGTCCCCGTGGTTCGTACGCCGCAGGTCCGCCGAGGCGGGTGAATTCGTGAAAACTGCGCTGGGCGTTTCGCGCTTGGGCGACACGGCGACGGCGGTGCTCCGCAGCCTGAACAGCCGGTTTGCCGCCGTGTCCCTGGCCGTGCTGGCCATCGTTGCCGGCGCGGCGACCTATGCCTGGCTCGCCGGCTTTGCGCCAGGGTCCTTCGGGACGCGCGGCTGGATGACCGGCCTGCTCGTCTTCGATCTCGTCATCGCCATCACGCTGGTTGCCGTGCTGGCGGTGCGGCTGACCCAGCTTTGGCTGGACCGCCGTCGTGGCGCCGCCGGCTCGCGATTGCATATGCGCCTGGTGCTGGTGTGCAGCATCTTCACGATCACGCCGACGCTGATAGTCGCCATCATCCTGTCGCTGCTGTTCATCAATCTGACCGATTTCGTCGTAAAGCCGTCGCAGGCGGCATTCGAGGCGGCTCGGACGATCGGCGAGCCTGTGCGACGGGCGCGGGAAGAGGAGATCCTCCGCAACATCAGCGCCATCGCCGGGCCTCTTCAGGCCATGGGTGTCGAAGGCGTGCGCGATGTCGCTGTCACCACGCCGTTGCTGGAAGGCTTGATCGAGGGCCGCCCGATCATCGAAGTGACGGTCATCGATGCCGACAAGGGCGTACTTGCCCACGCTCAGGCGCCCGACGTCGTCGGCATGGATGATCCGTTGCCCTCGGCCAGGTTCCTCTGGCAGGCCGTCAACCAGGCACGGCCGGTGCAGTTCGATTCCGCCAACGGCGCCTACTTCGTGATGCAGCTATTCGTTGGTGAACCACTCTTCCTTGCTACCGGACATGCCGTCGATCTCAGGGTCGTCGACTACATCAAGAGTATCGAGTTTGCCGGTACGTTCTACTCGCAGATCGAGTCCGCTCTGCAGCGCAGCCAGCTCATCATTTTCCTGGTGTGCGGTGTGATTGCCTTTCTGATGCTGCTTGCCGCGGTGTGGTTGGCGATCCTATTCGCCACGCGTCTCACGGAGCCGATCGGTGGCCTGATGGCTGCCGCTGAGCGCGTGCGCGGGGGCGATCTGACCGCCCGGGTCGAAGAGGGGCCGCCGAACGACGAGTTGGGCCAGCTTGCCCGCTCGTTCAACCGCATGGCCAGCCAGATCGAGCAGCAGCGCGGCGAGCTGGTGAGCGCAAACAAGGAACTCGACACGCGTCGACGCCTGACCGACGCCGTCCTGGCGGGCGTATCGGCCGGCGTCCTGAGCGTCGATTCGGGGGGAGTCGTCACGCGTAGCAACCGTTCGGCCCTCGAACTGCTGGCGTTGCCGGAGGATGGCGTGTTGGAGCGTTCCTTGACCGACGTCATGCCCGAGCTCTCGGCTCTCGTCGAGCAGGCGGCCGAGCGACCAGGCCGCGTCACTCAGGGACAGGTCGAGATCCTGCAACGCGGCGTGCGACGCATTTTGCTGGTGCGCATCAGCGCGGCATCGGGCGCCGGTTCCGTCGTGACCTTCGACGACGTCACCGACCTGATGTCGGCGCAACGCATGGCGGCGTGGGGCGATGTTGCCCGGCGCATCGCCCACGAGATCAAGAACCCGTTGACGCCCATCCAACTGTCGGCGGAGCGGCTGAAACGTCGCTATCTGAAGCAGATCAAGGAGGATCCCGAGACGTTCTCGATCTGCACCGACACGATCATCCGCCAGGTCGGCGACATCGGACGCATGGTCGACGAATTCTCCTCGTTTGCCCGGATGCCTCGTCCAACCGTTCAAACCGAGGATGCCAAGGAACTCTGTCAGCAGGCACTCTTCCTGCAGCGCAACGGCAATCCCGATCTGCGCTATGCCGCACACTTGCCAGATCATGCCATTCCCCTGATCTGCGACCGTCGCCAAGTCGGACAAGTCCTCACCAACATCCTCAAAAACTCGGCCGAAGCGATCGAGGGCAGGGAGGTGCCGCCGGGCGCTTTTCTGCCTCCGGGTGAGATTTCGCTATCGTTGACGGACGACGGCATGACTGTACGAATCGTCGTCGAGGACAACGGCAAGGGCTTGCCGAAAGAGGGCCGGGAGCGCCTGACCGAGCCGTACATGACGACGCGCAGCAAGGGAACCGGGCTCGGCCTCGCCATCGTCAAGAAGATCATGGAGGATCATGGCGGATATCTCGCCCTGGAGGACCGTGAGGGTGGCGGCGCACGCATCAGTCTGGTATTCCGGCGAGACGCGAAGGAAATCGCGTCGGCTCGACCGCAGGCGACAGCCGCACAATGATCCGCAGCCACGACAGCGGACAGTTTGAAGAGTCATGGCCCACGACATTCTGATCGTCGACGACGAACGCGACATCTGCACGCTGATCGCCGGCATCCTTGAGGACGAGGGCCACACCGCCCGCCGTGCCCACAACAGCACGGAGGCGATCGATGCTGTGCGCCAGCGCCGGCCCGCGTTGGTGATTCTCGACGTCTGGTTGCAAGGCAGCGAACTGGATGGTCTGCAGTTGCTCGAAGTCATCCGCCGCGAGGACCCGCCCGTTCCCGTGGTGATGATCAGCGGTCATGGCACGATCGACACCGCCGTGTCGGCCATCAAGACCGGCGCCTACGACTTCATCGAGAAGCCTTTCAAGGCCGACCGGCTTCTGCTGGTGGTGGATCGGGCGATCGAGGCCGATCGCTTGAAGCGCGAGAACGCCAGCCTGCGCCGGCGGGCGGGCGGCGATGTGACGTTCATTGGCTCCTCAGCCGCCGCTGCCAGCGTCCGCGCCCAGATCGAACGCGTGGCGCCGACAGGCAGTCGGGTGCTGATCTCTGGCGCGTCGGGCGCAGGCAAGGAAACCTTGGCCCGACTCATCCATCAGGGATCGAAGCGAACGGACGGGCCGTTTGTCGTGGTTAATTGCTCGACGCTGCCAGCGGAGCGTCTCGAGATCGAACTGTTCGGCACCGACGGCGAGACCGTAGGGGATACGCTGCGCGTGTCCGGCGCCTTCGAGATGGCCCATGGCGGGACCCTGCTGCTGAAGGAGGTGGCCGACCTGCCACTGCCGCTGCAGGGCCGGCTGGCACGCGTCCTGCAGGAGCAGTCCTTCGCCCGCGACGGCGGCAAAACTCGTGTCGAGATCGACGTGCGCGTCCTGGCCTCGACCGCCCGCGACCTGCAGGAGGAAATCGTCTCCGGGCAGTTCCGCGAAGAACTGTTCCACCGCTTGAACGTCGTTTCGCTTCGTGTCCCGCCGCTCAGCGAACGGCGCGAGGACATCCCCGAATTGGCCGGCGACCTGCTGCAGCGGGTAGCCGACGCCACCGGCCTGCCGTCGCGGACCATCGGCGAGGATACCCTGGCCGCATTGCAAGGCCACGACTGGCCGGGCAACGTCCGCCAGCTGCGCAACGTCATCGAACGGCTGTTGATCCTGGCGCCTGCAGGCGGCGGGCCCATCCGTGCCGACGTCCTGCCGAGCGACGTCAGCGAGGACGCGCCCTCGGTACTGCGGTGGGAGAAGGGCGGAGAGATCATGCAGCTGCCGCTGCGCGACGCGCGGGAGGTCTTCGAGCGCGAGTATCTGTTGGCTCAGGTTACGCGTTTCGGCGGCAACATCTCGCGCACGGCCACATTCGTCGGCATGGAGCGGTCGGCGTTGCACCGCAAGCTGAAGTCGCTGGGCTTGCACGGCGGCGCGGCCGATGAACGCAACGGCGCGGAACCTGCCAGCTAGGATCGGAGGAAGCATGGCGCGTTACGCCTACGTCAATGGCCGTTACGTCGAGCACCGGCAGGCAAGTGTCCACATCGAGGATCGCGGTTACCAGCTCGCTGATGGTGTCTACGAGGTCGTGGGGGTCCACGACGGCCGGCTGATCGATGAGACCCCGCACGTCGACCGTCTCGACAGGTCATTGCGCGAACTCAGGATCGCCTGGCCGGTTTCGCGCGCCGCCTTGGGCTTCATCATGCGCGAACTGATGCGACGCAACCGGCTGCGCGACGGGCTGATCTACATGCAAGTGACTCGGGGCGTCGCCCGGCGCGATCACGCCTTCCCGACGGTCGATGTGAAGCCCGCGCTGGTGCTGACGACAAAGAACACCAAGCGAGCGGGCGTCGATCCAGGCCCGGGGATCGCCATCAAGAGCCAGCGCGATATCCGCTGGGAGCGCTGTGACATAAAGACCGTGGCGCTCCTGCCGAATGTGCTGGCCAAGCAGGCCGCCCGTGAAAGCGGTGCCTACGAGGCCTGGCTGATCGACGCCGATGGCTATGTCACCGAAGGTGCCTCGACCAATGCCTGGATCGTCACCCAGGATGGCGAACTAGTGACGCGACCGGTCGACAATGGCATCTTGGCCGGAGTCACCCGGCACACGCTGAAAGCGCTATGCGCCGCGCTTCAGCTCAAGTTTGCGGAGCGCCCGTTCTCGCTGACCGAAGCAAAGCGCGCCCGCGAGGCCTTCATTACCAGCGCGACCTCGTTCGTGACGCCGGTCGTGAAGATCGACGGCGAACCGGTGGCCGACGGCAAGGTCGGCCCGACGGCACGGCGGCTGCGTGAGGAGTACGTCCGCTTCGCAGCGACGGGAGCGTCGGTCACGTGACCAGTACGGGCGTTTTGGCGCCTCCGCGCGCCGTCCTGTTCGACTGGGACAACACCCTCGTGAACACATGGCCCACGATCGTAGAGTGCTATCGTGACACTTTCTTGACGCTTGGCATGACACCCTGGACGGCAGAGGAGGTCCAGATTCGGGCGCATGGTTCTCTGCGCGATGTCTTTCCGAAGCTGTTTGGCGATCGCGCCGGCGAAGCCGAGCGGGTCTTTTACGAAACCTTCCACCGCATCCACCTGGAGCGGCTGGAGCCCCTGCCGGGAGCGGACGAGCTGCTGGCGCGATGCCAGGAGGCTGGATGCTACGTCGCGGTCGTAAGCAACAAGGTGGGCGACAATCTCCGCACTGAACTGGCCCATCTCGGCTGGCAGCGTTGGATTTCCCGAGCCGTCGGTGCCAAGGATGCCAGGCGCGACAAACCTGCGCCCGACCCGATCTATTTGGCCCTCGACGGCACTGGAATTGCCCCGGGCGACACCGTCTGGATGGTCGGGGATTCCTTGGCCGACCTGCAGTGCGCCCATGCTGCGGGTTGTTTGCCGGTGCTGGTCGGCGGTGCGGAACAACTATCTGCGTCGCTGATGGAACATCCGCCGCGGCTCAGGGCACGTAATTGTCAGGAGCTGCTGGCATTGCTTTGATCCGGCCGTTCCCTATATTTGTTGTAACTCGGTAGCGGGTAGAGACCCGTACCCCCCAAACCGGCGACCCTCGGGCAGCCGGCCGCCCAGCAAGAGGCCAAGAACATGAGCGAAAAGGCACAAAATGTTCAGGATGTCTTCCTGAACCACCTGCGCAAGAACAAGACTCCGGTCACGATCTTCCTTGTGAACGGTGTGAAGCTGCAGGGAATCGTTACGTGGTTCGACAACTTCTCGGTGCTGCTGCGCCGCGATGGCCATTCGCAGCTTGTCTACAAGCATGCGATATCGACCATCATGCCGGTCACGCCGGTGCAGCTGTTCGACGGCGACAAGGCTGACGCAGCGGGCTGACTTGATCGACGACCTCGAGCAGAGCAGACCCCCCCGGCGCACGCGCCAGCCATCGGAAACCGTTCGGCCCGCGACGGTGGCGGCCGTCTTGTGTCCTTATGTGCGGGGCCGGGGCGAAGACCGCGGCAGCGACGCCAAGGTGATGGAAGCCGTGGGCCTCGCCCGGGCGATCGGCCTCGACGTGCGCCTCGCCCAGGCCGCGCCCTTGCGTCAGGTGACGCCGGCGACGCTGATCGGCAAGGGCGTTGTCGAGCGCCTCAGAGAGGCCGTAGAGGCAGAGGGCATCGGCCTCGTGATCGTCGACGACAAGCTCACGCCGGTCCAGCAGCGCAACCTCGAGAAGGCCTGGCAGGCCAAGGTCATCGACCGGACGGGCCTGATCCTGGAAATCTTCGGCGCTCGCGCCCGTACGCACGAAGGCAGGCTGCAGGTCGAACTCGCTGCGCTCGACTACCAGCGCGGCCGATTGGTGCGGTCGTGGACCCACCTCGAACGACAGCGCGGCGGTTTCGGCTTCCTGGGCGGCCCCGGCGAGTCGCAGATCGAGATCGATCGTCGTCTGATCGGCGAGCGCATCGTCCGTATCAAGCGCGACCTTGAAGGCGTGCGCCGCACCCGCGCCGTCAACCGAGTCGGCCGCAAGAAAGCCCGACTGCCGACGGTAGCGCTGGTCGGCTACACCAACGCCGGCAAGTCGACCCTGTTCAATCGCCTGTCCGGTGCCCGCGTCATGGCGAAGGACCTGCTGTTCGCCACCCTCGACCCGACGATGCGTTCGATCAAGCTGCCCAGCGGCAGGGAATGCGTCATCTCCGATACCGTGGGCTTCGTGTCCGACTTGCCGACCCACCTTGTCGCCGCGTTCCGCGCGACCTTGGAGGAGGTGGTCGAAGCGGACCTGATCGTGCACGTCCGCGACATCTCTCATCCCGAAAGCGAGCAGCAGCGGGCCGACGTTGAAGTCGTGCTGCGGGAGTTGGGTGCGTTGGGCGAGGGCGGGGGGGGGTACGCCGATCGTCGAGGCGCTGAACAAGATCGACGCCCTGCCGGCCGACCGTCGGGACACGCTGCAGACCCGGGCCGCCGCCGGCGCCGAGCGGGCCCGGCAATACCCTATTTCGGCGGTCACCGGCGAGGGAGTCGACGGACTGCTCGAGGCGGTTGGCGACCTTCTTGGCCGGGCGGGGCAAGCCCGAGAGGTCTCCGTGCCGTTGAGCGACGGCGCCACCATCGCCTGGCTTTACCGCCATGGCGAGGTGCGCGACCGCCGCGACGACGGCGAGGTCGCCCTGCTGACCGTGGCGCTCGACGCCGCTGCAGCGGCGCAGTTCGAGCGCCGCCTCGCGCGTTGACACACCGCCGCGGCAATACCTATAAGCGACCCCGCCTCAGACGAAGGAAAGACCATGAAATTCAAGCCGTTGCACGATCGGCTGCTGATCAAGCCGCTGACTGCCGAGACTCGCACCAAGGCCGGAATCATCATTCCCGACACGGCGCAAGAGAAGCCGATGCAAGGCGAGGTGGTGGCCGTCGGCAAGGGGCGGCGCCTCGAGGATGGTCGTCTGCAGGCGCTCGATGTGAAGGTCGGCGACAAGGTGATCTATGGCAAGTGGTCGGGCACCGAAGTCAAGATCGCCGGCGTCGACCACGTGATTCTCAAGGAAGAGGACCTGTTCGGCGTCGTCGGCTGAGGTCGATGCTCGGCAGCGACGACTCGTCCCGCGTAGCCCAGCTGATGCGCGAGACTGCGGCGGCTGAGTTGCTGCCGTGGTTTCGTAATCTTTCCAAGGACGACATCAGGCAGAAGCGACCCGGTGACGTCGTCACCATCGCCGATGTTGCGTCCGAGCAACGTCTGGCGGCGAGCCTGTCCAAGATCCTGCCAGGCGTACCGGTGGTGGGCGAGGAGGCGGTCGAGAAAGACCCCAGCTTGGTCGAGCTGATCGGCCGCCCCGGCGAGGCGTGCTGGATTGTCGATCCGCTCGATGGCACGGCGAACTTTGCCGCTGGGCGGGAGTGCTTTGCGATGATCGTGTGCCTCGTGCAGAACACTGCGACCATCGGTGCCTGGATCCTCGACGTCCCGCGGGGCCGGATGGCTGTGGCACTCCATGGGCAGGGCGTGACGCTCGAAGGTAAGCCGGTGATCGGCGGTGAACCGGACGGCGCTCCCGGTGGATTCGTCGGCTACAAGGTGCGCCGGGAGATTGACCGGCAACTGCCGGCCGCCGATCGCCAGAAGCTCGGGCAGATATCGACTTTGGGATGCGCCGGTGTGGAGTATCTGGAAATTCTGGCCGGGCGGTCGGCTTTCTGCCTCTATGGAATCACCAAGCCGTGGGACCACGCTGCCGGGGCTTTGATGATGGCGGAGGCGGGGGGCGGCGCCGTGCGATTCAGTGGCTTGCCATACGGGCCGGCGCAGCCGACAGATGCAGGCATCATCGCGGCAGCCTCGCAGGTGACGCTGGCCCGGGTGAGGGCGGCGTTAGAGGCGGTACGGATGCCGTTGCTGGCGGCCGCGTCTCTGACGGATTCAGCGCGCTTCAGGCTCGATTAGAGCCGGTCCTTGGCCTCCTGCCAGAGCGCTTCCATCTCGGCCAAGGTGGCGTCGGCGGGCTTGCGGCCCTGGGCGGCCAGTCGGCGCTCGATATAGCCGAAGCGACGTTCGAACTTGTCATTGGTGGCCCGCAGCGCCGCCTCGGGGTCGACCTTGCAGTGCCGCGCCAGATTGGCGACGGCAAACAGCACGTCGCCCAGCTCGTCGGTCAGGCGGGCCTGGTTGATGGCTCCGGCTTCAATCTCGACGCGCAGTTCAGCCAGTTCCTCCTCGATCTTGTCGATCACCGGCGCGATCTCCGCCCAGTCGAAGCCGACCCGGGCGGCCCGCTTCTGGATCTTCTCCGCCCGCAGGAGGGCGGGCAGGGCGCGCGCCACGCCGTCCAGGGCGCCGGTGGGCTCGGCGCTCTGTCTGGCCGCTCGCTCGGCCGCCTTGCGGGCTTCCCAGGAAACGGTCTGGGCCTCGGCGGTATCGATCCGGGCGTCGCCAAAGACATGGGGGTGGCGGTCGACCATCTTGTCGGCGATCGCCGCGGCCACGTCGGCAAAGCCGAAGGCCTCGGCCTCCTGGGCGATCTGGGCGTGGTAGACGACTTGCAGCAGCAGGTCGCCCAGCTCTTCCTTGAGGGCCGGCATGTCGCCGCGCTCGATGGCGTCGGCGACCTCGTAGGCTTCCTCGATCGTGTAGGGCGCAATGGTCCGGAAGGTCTGCTCGACGTCCCAGGGACAGCCGTACTGGCGGTCGCGGAGCCAGGCCATGACCGCGAGCAGGCGGGCCATTGGCTCCTTCGGGAGTGATTCCGCGGTGGGACGCGCCAACGCCATGTCGCCTGCTCTCTTGTCTGATTATCGTATAATATATATTATGACAAATTAATATTAAATCAAAATATCAATATGTTACCAATCAATCACAAGACTTTGCTTTAGTAAGGCAAAGAGCTTGAACCCACGCTCCGCCTCACTGGCCGGAACGCCCAGGGTCATCAGCACGCCGACCTTGGGGTTTCCGGGCCTGGAGACCACCAGATCGAATACAGCCCTTGTCTCACTGTCGCCCTGTGCCCTCGGCACGTTCTCGTACATGACGAAGAAACTCCCGTCGGCGAGTTTGCGCGCCTGCGACTTGACCGTCGGCCGGCGGGCCTGAATTGCCCCGCCCTTGCTTGCCGCATAGTGCTCGGCGTCCTTGACGCCTTCGAACTCGAAATCGACCCGCCAGACAATCAGCCGGTAGCGCTTGTCGGCGCTGTAGGCCACGCCGCGCTCCCAGTCCTCGGTGGCCTGCCAGCCCAGCGGCAACGAAACCGTGACCCTAATCTGCTCGAAAAGAACCCGGGCCAGGCCCTTGCCGCTTTCGATACCGAGAACCTTGGCAGACACCTGATTGGGACCGCCTGCCGCCATCGGGTCGCCACGGGCGAAGCTCGCGCCGTTGTCGGCCTTGGCGAAATCGCGGAAAGTCGCGCCACCGGCGTCCAATGTGTCGCTGGCGAGGGCCGCTCGGGCCGGACACAGCGCAGCGGCGCTCATCGTCAGGAACAGGCGGCGGCCGGACTCCTTTTGTTTTTCTTTACAAACAACTTTAAACAAGACACCTACCTCATTGATTTATTAGAGGTATCTATCCGACATCTATGGTCAGCCCGTCGTAGCATGGATGAACATGCGGCGGCGTCAGCCGATCGAGCTCAGCATAGTCCATGTCGACGTGGAGATTGGTCAAAAAAGCCCGCCTGGGCGCGACCCGCTCAATCCATTCCAGCGCCAGATCGAGGTGAGCATGGGTTGGATGCGGCCGGAACCGCATGGCGTCCACGATCAGCACGGCGACCCCCGCCATCGCGGCAAAGGCGCTGTCGGGCAGGGCCACGACGTCGTTGGCATACGCCAAGTCGCCGAAACGCAGGCCAAGCGACGGCACCGACCCATGATCCTGAGCGAAGGGTACGACCGGCAGGCCGGCCGCGTGGAAGGGACCGTCAATCACGCTGGCCCGGTAGATCGGATTGTAGAAGCCGCCACCCTCCGCCTCGAAGCAGTAGCCGAAGCGCCGCAACAGGACGTCGAGCGTCCGGCGGTCCGCCCAAGCGTCGACCCGCCCCTGCCGGAGGGCGTAGGGCCGCAGATCGTCGATGCCGTGCACCTGATCGGCATGTTCGTGGGTCCAGACGACCGCATCGACCCGTTCCACCCGGGCGTCGAGCAACTGGCTGCGCAAGTCGGGAGAGGTGTCGACCAGCACGGTCTTGCCCTTGTCCTGAACGAGGATCGAGCATCGCCGGCGCCGGTTGCGGCTGTCGTCCGGGTTGGCCGCCCCCCATTCGCCCAGCCCTTCCCGGCCGCCCGGCCGCGGGACGCCGCCCGACGTGCCGCAGCCCAGGATGGTCACACGCACCGCGGGCGCTCTGCTTTGGCGAAAAGGCGAAAGAAGTTTTCAGTCGTCGCGGCTTCCAGCGCGGCCACGGCGATGCCCTTCAACTCGGCAACCTTGGCCGCGGTGTGGCCGACATAGGCAGGCTCGTTGGTCTTGCCGCGCTTGGGAACCGGTGCGAGGTAGGGCGAGTCGGTCTCGACCAACAGCCGGTCGAGCGGAACATCGCGCACGATGCTACGCAGCTCCTCCGCCGCCTTGAAGGTGACGATTCCCGAGATCGAAATGTAGAGACCGAGCGCCAGGGCATGCCAGGCGACCCGTGGACCGGCGCTGAAGCAGTGGATCACGCCGGGAAAGGCGCCTTGGGCGGCCTCCTCCTCCAGAATATCGACGGTCTCGCGGTCGGCATCGCGGGTGTGGACGATCAGCGGCAGCCTGGTCTGCCGCGACGCGGCGATGTGGGCGCGGAAACTCTCGGTCTGTTCGGCGCGCGGGCTGTGCTCGTAGTAGAAATCGAGCCCCGTCTCCCCGATGCCCACGACCTTGGGATGCCGGGCGGCCTCGATCAGGCGGTCGGGGGTGCGCTGCCCCTCCTCCTTCGCCTCATGTGGATGGACTCCGACCGAGCACCAGACATTGTCGTGACGCTCGGCGATGGCCCGCACCCGCTCGAACTGGTCGAGCCGCGTGCCGATCGTGAGCATGCCGGCGACGCCCGCGGTCCGGGCACGGGCCAGCACCCCTGCCTCGTCGCCGGCAAGCTCGGGAAAATCGAGATGGCAATGGCTGTCGATCAGCATCTCAGCCTGCCGCGGCGGCGGGTTCGACGTGCCGTGGAAACACGCCCTGCGGCTTGGGCAGGCCCATGCCCGAGGCGAGTTCGTCGTCGAACGCAGCGAAGGTCCGTGCTTCGGGCGGAACGGCCAGTTGGTCCAGGATCTTGCCCGCCGAGCCCGGCATGAAGGGCTGTACCAGGAGCGTCACCCGCCGGATCGTCTCGGCCAGCACCCACAGCACCGTGTCCCGGCGCACCGGATCGGTCTTGGCCAATGCCCAGGGCGCCTGGGCATCGACGTATCGGTTCGCGTCGGCGATCACCTCCCAGATGGCGGTGAGCGCCCGGTGGAAGGCCTGTTCATCGATGTCGGCGCGCACGGTGGCGAGCAGTGACTTGGCGCGGCTCAGCAAAGCGAGGTCGGCGTCGACCAGGTCGCCCTTGGCCGGCACCTTGCCGTCGCAGCTCTTGGCCACGATCGACAGGACGCGCTGGCAGAGATTGCCATAGGCGTTGGCGAGGTCGGCGTTGAGCCGGCCGACCAACGCCCGGCGCTGGAAGTCGCCGTCATTGCCGAACGGCACTTCGCGCAGCAGGAAATAGCGCACCGGGTCGAGCCCGAACTCCGCCGTAACGGCGACCGGGTCGATGGCGTTGCC
>JAIETA010000063.1 GCA_019745575.1 Reyranella sp.
CAGAAGAAGATGTGCGCCGACATGGTGCTGGCCGGCGACAAGCCCGCGATCTGCATCACCGAGCCCGACGCCGGCTCCGATGCCAACGGCATGACCACGCGCGCCGACAAGAAGGGCAACCGCTACGTCATCAACGGGCGCAAGCACTGGATCACCGGCGGCGGCGTCTCGCGCCTGCACCTGATCTTCGCCAAGGTCTACGACGAGAAGAACAACTACGAGGGCATCGGCGGCTTCCTCGCCATCCGCGACGAGACCAAGGGACTGAAAATCACCAAGCGCGAGCCGACCATGGGCCTGCGCGGCATTCCCGAGGCGGTGGTCGATTTCGAAGACATGGACGTGCCGCCGTCGGCGCTGGTGATCCCGCCGCGCGGTCTGAAGAAGGGTTTTGCCGACCTGATGACGGCCTACAACAGCCAGCGCGTCGGCGCCGCCACGGTGGCGCTCGGCATCGCCGAAGGCGCCTATCAGCTGGCGCTCGACTGGTCGGAGAAGCGCCACCAGTTCGGCCGACCGATCAACGAGTTCCAGGGCCTGCAGTGGAAGCTCGCTGACATGTCCATAAAACTCTCGGCGTCGCGCGCGCTGGTCTACAACGCCGCGCGCAGCGGCGAAGGCGGCTTCCCCGACATGCTGATGGCGGCCCAGGCCAAGGTGTTCACCTCGGAGAGCGCCATCCAGGTGGTGAACGAGGCGCTGCAATTCTTCGGCGCCCGCGGCTATTCCCGCGAGCTGCCGCTCGAACGCATGGCGCGCGACGTGCGCATGTTCACCATCGGCGGCGGCACGGCGGAGGTGCTGCGCAACGTCGTGGCCGGCGCGCTCCTCAAGAAGAAGCTGCCGCAGACCCGGGACGGCTGGGCCAAGGACTAGCGCCCGAACCTTTTCCAGATGCCATCGCCGCCGCGTATGGCGACGAACTCGGTGCCTTTCCTGCCCGGGTCGTCGCGCGGCGTGCAGGAGATCGAGACCCAGGACTGGAAATCCCACCGCGCCGAACAGCTTTCCATCGCGCAGGGCAGTGGGATCTCCGCCTCGAGGACCAGTCCCTCGCCCGACAGCGCATGTATCGTGAGCGCGCCGCGCTCCGGCAGCAGGGAACAGGCAACCGTCAGGAACCTCGACTTGTCCGAGGTCCAGACCGGCGCGCCGTAGACCGTGAACAGCCGGCCCGTGCGCTTCATCACCAGCGTGTAGGAAAAGTCTTCGTAAGCCGGCGTGCGGACGACATAGAAGCGGCCGGGATCGTCGAATCTTTCGTAGAGGTACTGATAGGCGGTGTCGCCGTAAGGGCAGTCCTGCAGCTCGACCGTCTTGCCGCCGTCGATAGCGAGGCGAAGCCGGTCGCCCTGCCGCGCCACGTTCGGCACATCGCCCCTGATGCGCTGCGCTTCCTGCGGCCATTCCCTGGCCTGGTTCTCGCGCTCGTACTCCTGGCTCGGCGGCGCGCCGTTCGGGACGCAGGCCTTCGCCTCATCGCCCATGGTCTGCGCGAGGGCGCCGGTCGGCAGCAACAGAGCAGCGAGGCACAGCAGGCGAACGAGCATGCGACAACCTTCACATCGGTTGCTTCAGCATAGTCTCCAGACTCACAGAACGCAGCGTCGCCTCGGCGATCTCGTCGATCTCCGCCAGCACCCGCTGCAAGGCGGCGCCGATATCGGTGTCTTCGCCCGGTTCCTTGGCGCGGTGGCCGGGCATCGGCTCGAAGAGGGCCACGACATCCATCAGCGTGAGCCGGCGGCGGTTGCCGGTGAAGCGGTAGCCGCCCGAGGCGCCGCGCTCGGCATGCACGAGCCCGGCCGTCGCCAGCGTGCGCAGGACCTTGGCGAGATGATGCGTGGAGACGCCGAAGCGCTCGGCGAGGTCGGCCGACGACAGCGTCCGTGCCGGATCGCGCGCGAGTTCGAGCACGGCATAGAGGCCGAGGCGCGTGGCCGTCTGAAGTTTCATCTAAAGCGCCTTGTCGAGCTGCAGCGACGGCCCGGCGGTCATGCCCTGGGCACGGAAGAACGACAGGATCAGGTGGTCCTTGCGATCGACCAGGGTGCGCACGCGCGTGACGCCCTGCGCCTTGAAGCGGGCGGCCAGCGCCTCGAACAGCGCACTGCCCGTGCCCTTCAGGCGGAGCTTGGGATCGACCTGGATGGCGAACACCCAGCCGGCCGGCGGCTGGCCGAACTCCCAGGCCCGCACTTCGCCGGCGATGAAGCCCGCCAGCGCGCCCTTGGCCGTCTCGGCCACCAGGAAGTGCCGCTCCGGCGGACCGCCGGCGTAGCGGGCCAGCATGTCCTGCCAGTAGGCGGCCTTGGCCTGGCCGGTCAGGCGCGCATCCAGGGCGGCGATGGCCGTCAGATCAACCGGCTCGGCAGGGCGGATGGCAATCATGATTGCGAACAGAATGCCCTTGCGACGGGGAAAGTAAACAGGTATTTGCGTACCGAATTACTGAAATAGGTTCTGCCATGGCCGAGGCCGCCCCGATCGACTTCCGCACCGCGCCCGACCGCTACCGGCACTGGAAACTCGCCGTGGAAGGGGGCGTGGCCTACCTCACCATGGACGTGAACGAGGATGCCGGCCTCAGGCCCGGCTACAAGCTGAAGCTCAACTCCTACGACCTCGGTGTCGACATCGAGCTGGCCGACGCCGTGCAGCGCCTGCGCTTCGAGCATCCCGAGGTCGGCGCGGTGGTGATCCGCTCGCAGCGCGACCGCGTGTTCTGCTCCGGCGCCAACATCAACATGCTGGGTCTGTCGAGCCACGACCACAAGGTGAACTTCTGCAAGTTCACCAACGAGACGCGGCTGGCCATCGAGGACGCCAGCCGTCATTCCGGCCAGACCTACATCTGCTCGATCAACGGCATCGCGGCCGGCGGCGGCTACGAACTGGCGCTGGCCTGCGAACAGATCCTGCTGGCCGACGATGGATCCAGCGCCGTGTCGCTGCCCGAACTGCCCTTGCTCGCCGTGCTGCCGGGCACCGGTGGGCTGACACGGCTGGTCGACAAGCGCCTGGTGCGGCGCGACCACGCCGACTTCTTCTGCACCACCGCCGAGGGCCTGCGCGGCAAGCGGGCGCAGGAATGGCGGCTGGTCGACAAGCTCATCCCGCCGAGCAAGCTCGTTGACGAGACCAGGAGGATCGCCGAGGACGCCGCCGCCAAGTCGGCGCGGCCGAGAGGCGCCAAGGGCATCGCGTTGCCGCCGGTTGATCGCACCATCGCCGGCGACACGATCCGCTATCCCCACCTCACCGTGGAGATCGACCGCGTGCTGCGCGCCGCACGGTTCCGGATCAACGGCCCGGCCGGGGCGCCGCCGGCCGATGCCGCCGCCGTCCATGCCCAGGGCGCCGCCTTCTGGCCGTTGGCGCTGGCGCGCGATCTCGACGACGCGATGATGCATCTGCGCCTCAACGAGACGGAGATCGGCACCTGGGTCCTGCAGAGCCAGGGCGATGGCGCGCTGGTCGAGGCCTACGACGCGCTGCTCGCGAAGGAAGCGTCGAACTGGCTGGTGCAGGAGATCGTGCTCTACTGGAAGCGCACGCTGAAACGCCTCGACGTCAGCTCGCGCAGCCTGATCGCGCTCGTCGAGCCGGGCTCCTGCTTCGCCGGCACGCTGCTCGAGATCGTGCTGGCGGCCGACCGTTCCTACATGCTGGACGGCACGGTCGAGGGGTCCAACCTGCCGGCCGCGACGCTCAGGCTGACGCCGATGAACTTCGGGCCCTACCCGATGGGCAACGGCCTCACCCGCCTCGCCACGCGCTTTCTTTCGAACCCCGCGCAGGTCGGCGAACTGAAGGAACAGACCGGCCGGTCGATGGACGCCGAAGCCGCCGACGCGGCGGGTCTCGTCACCTTCACGCCCGACGACATCGACTGGGAAGACGAAGTCCGGCTGGCGGTCGAGGAGCGCGCCGGCTTCTCGCCCGACGGGTTGATCGGCATGGAAGCCAACCTGCGCTTCGCCGGGCCGGAGACGATGGAGACCAAGATCTTCGCGCGGCTCTCGGCCTGGCAGAACTGGATTTTCCAGCGCCCCAACGCCACCGGCGCCGAGGGCGCGCTAAAACTCTACGGCACGGGCAAGCAATCGAAGTACGACCGCAAGCGGGCATAGGGAGAACCACCATGGCCATCGACTACAGCCAGCTCATCCCCAACAACGTCGATCTGTCGAGCGACCGCCGCCTGCAGCGCGCGCTGGAGAACTGGCAGCCGCGCTTCCTCGACTGGTGGAAGGAGCTCGGGCCCGACGGTACCGCCGGCTACGACGTCTACCTGCGCACCGCCGTGTCGACCGACTCGAACGGCTGGGCCAACTTCGGCTACGTGAAGATGCCGGAGTACCGCTGGGGCATCTTCCTCGCCGAGCGCGATCCCGAGCGCACCATCGCTTACGGCGACAACAAGGGCAAACCGGTGTGGCAGGACGTGCCGGGCGAACTGCGCTCGACCCTGCGTCGCCTGATCGTAACACAGGGCGACACCGAGCCCGCGTCGGTCGAGCAGCAGCGCCTGCTCGGCAAGACGGCGCCTTCTCTCTACGACCTGCGCAACCTCTTCCAGGTCAACGTCGAGGAAGGCCGCCACCTGTGGGCCATGGTCTATCTGTTGCACGCCTACTTCGGCCGCGACGGGCGCGAGGAGGCGGAGGAGATGCTGGTGCGGCACTCGGGCGACCCCGACAAGCCGCGCATCCTGGGCGCCTTCAACGAGGCGACGCCGGACTGGCTCAGCTTCTTCATGTTCACCTACTTCACCGACCGCGACGGCAAGTACCAGCTCGCGTCGCTGGTCGAATCGGGCTTCGATCCGCTGTCGCGCTCCTGCCGCTTCATGCTGACGGAGGAAGCCCATCACATGTTCGTGGGCGAGACCGGCGTCGGCCGCATCCTGCAGCGCACCTGCGAGCTGATGAAGGAGCACAGGACCGACGACGTCCGGGCGCTGGGCGCCATCGACCTTGCGACCATGCAGAAGTACCTGAATTTCCACTTCTCGGTGTCGCTCGACCTGTTCGGCCAGGAAGCCTCCACCAATGCCGCCAACTACTACACGATGGGCGTAAAGGGCCGCTTCCTCGAAACGCGCATCGACGACGACCACCTGCTGACCGGCGCCAGCTACGACATCGACACCGCCGAGGATGGCCGCATCGTCAAGAAGACGGTTCCGGCGCTCTCCGCGCTGAACGAGCGGCTGCGCCAGGACTACATAGAAGACTGCGCCAAGGGCGTGTTGCGCTGGAACAAGGCGATCGAGCGCGCGGGGATCGATTTCGAGATGAAGCTGCCGCATCGCGCCTTCAACCGCCGCATCGGCGCCTTCGCCGGCATGCGCGTCTCGCCCGACGGCAAGGTGCTGTCCGAAGCCGAGTGGAAGGCCAACGAAGGCCGATGGCTGCCGACCGATGCCGATCGCGCCTATGTGACGTCCCTGATGGGTCCGGCCGTGACCCAGCCGGACAAGTATGCCCACTGGATTGCACCGCCCGCGCGCGGCATCAACAACCAGGCGGCCGACTTCGAATACGTCCGGTTCAACTGAGCGCTAGCGTTTCTGCGCCGCCGCAGCCGCTTCAGCGACGCTGGGGTAGGTGACATTGTCGTCGTCAGGCAGAAGTTCCAAACCGCGCTCGATGTCGCGCTTCACCCGGTCGCGCAGGTTGCCGATGGTGAAGCGTACGCCGCGCGCCTCCAGTTCCTGGTGAAGGTCGGAAAGCACCTCGCAACCCATCAGGTCGACGTCCTGGATCGCTGCGCCGTCCAGCACGACGCCGGCCACGGGTACCGGCGCGGCCGCGACCAGAGCGTCCAGACGGTCGCGGAACTGGTTGCAATTGGCGAAGAACAGCGGTGCCGCGAAGCGGTAGACCAGCAGCCCGGGCACCGGCGCTGCGTCGGACCGATGGGCGGTGTCGTGCCAGCCACCATCCGGCGTGCGACCCAGCACCGCGTCGACCGGAAAGGCGAGCGCACGCAGCAGCAGCACCAACGCGAAGACCACTCCCACGAGAATTCCCTCCATCACGCCCAGCGCCACAACGCCCACGAGCGTCACCAGCGCGCCCGCCAGGCTGATGCCCCGGAAGCGCCACAGCCGGCGGAACTCACTGAAGTCGCAGAGGCCCCACGCCGAGGCGATCAGGATGCCGCCCAGCGCCGCCTGCGGCAGCCAGAACAGGAGCCCGGTCAGCCACAGCGAGACGCCAGCCACAACGGCGGCAGCGATCAGGCAGGTCACCTGCGTGCGCCCGCCTGCCGCCTCGGCCACGGCCGTGCGCGTGTCGCTGGCGCTTATCGGCAGGCCCTGGCTGAGGCCCGACACGAGATTGGCCATCCCGATCCCCAGGAGTTCCTGGTTGCCGTCGATGCGGTAGCGGTTGCGCGCCGCGAAGCCCCGCGCCGTGATCATGGTGTCGGAGAACGACAGCAGCGCCGCCACCAGCGCCACCGGCAGCAGGGCTTCGAAGTCGTCGAGCGTCAGCGCCGGCGGCGAGAAGCCGGGCAGGCCGGGCGGGATGCGGCCGACGACGGCGATGCCCTGCTTGTCGAGCCCGAGCCAGACGACCGCCAGGATCGACCCGACCAGGGCCAGCACGGCGCCCGGCAGGCGCGGCACGAAACGGCGGCAGAGGAGAATGACGGCGAAGCTCGAGACCCCGATCGCCAGTGCGATGAGATCGGTGTCGCCCAACCGCCGTGCCATGCTGGCAAACTGCTCGATCGTGGTGTCGCCCTCGGACCTGAAGCCCAGCACCTTGGGCAGCTGCGCGCCGATGATCACCAGCGCAAGGCCATGCATGAAGCCCACGATCACCGGCTTGGAGAGAAAGTCGGCGACGAAGCCCAGCCGCAGCACGCCCGCCAGGACGCACATCACGCCCACCATGACGCCCAGTCCCGCGGCCAGCAGCGCGAGCCGCCCCGGGTCGCCGAGCGCCAGAGGCGCCACCGCGACGGCGACGATCGCCGCCATCGCCGTGTCCGGGCCGACCACGAGCTGACGTGAACTGCCGAACAGCGCGTAGGCCAACAGCGGCAACATGCTGCCGTAGAGTCCGGCTAGCGGCAGGCCGGCCAACTCGCCATAGGCCAACCCCACCGGCACCATCACTGCGCCGAGCGTCAGCCCGGCGGCGAGGTCGTGCCGCAGGAAGGCAGGCCGGTAGCTGCGGAGCATCGCAATGCCAGGCGCCCAGCGCGAAATCTTCATATCGATGATCTCCCCCGCGCCAGACTAGGGCAGTCGGCAGACCGGAGGAAAGGCGCCGCGGCGTGGCGGCGACAAAGCCCCTCCCCCGCGCGGACGCAAGGGAGGGGGTATCTGGTCGACTAGGCCTTCAGGTTCACGGCGGCATCCTTGCCGCGGTCCTGCTGGACTTCGTAGGTGATCTTCTGGCCTTCATTGAGGCCATTCAGCCCTGCGCGCTCGACGGCGCTGATGTGGACGAACACGTCCTTGCCGCCGCCATCGGGTTGAATGAAACCGAAACCCTTGGTGGCGTTGAACCACTTCACTGTGCCTGTAGCCATTGTCTTCATCCTAGCAAGTAAGAGAGAAAGCGAGTCAGGCGACGCGCGACACGCGCCACCTCCGAAGTCCACGTGGGCGGCCCCTAACGCTTCCCTGCCGCCCGGTCAAGCAGGGCGCCCCTGGCAGCAGCCGGTTGTCTCGCGCATGGCTTGGTCTTTGCTAAAGGCAGCCGTGACATCCGGTCGGTACGCGGACATCTTTTGACACCGCACCTGCCCTGGCCGAAGGAAGACATATGAGCGGACCCGGCGGCATCTCGATCCACGTTTTCGACGTCTCGCGCGGCATCGCCGCAGCAGGCCTGCGCGTCGAGCTGCGCGGTCCAGACGGTCAGCTCCTCGCCTCGGGCGCGATCAATGCCAGCGGCGTGCTGGACCATCCGACCGTGCGCGGCGAGGGGCTGGTGGCGACCGGCCTCTACGAAGCGGTATTCCATGTCGGCGAGTGGTATCGTGCCCAGGGCGTCGCCGTGCCGGCACCGGCCTTTCTCGAAGCCGTTCCCTATCGCTTCGGCATTGCCGACCTGGCGCAGCACTATCATCTGCCACTGAAAATGACGCCGTGGGGCTTCTCGCTTTTTCGTGGCGGCGCCTGACGAGAGGCACGGCGTTTGCTTGGCGGCCCCCGTCCGGGGACTGGTTACGGAGGACGACATGATCGCACGCCGACTGATTCTGGGAGCCACCGCCGCCCTTGCTTTCGGACGCGCCGCGGGGGCACAGCAGTGGCCGGCCCGGCCGGTAAAAGTCATCGTCACCTTTCCGCCCGGCGGCGCATCGGATGCCGCCGCGCGCGTGATCTCGGGGCCGCTTTCGGAGAAGCTCGGCCAGACGGTGGTGGTCGACAACAAGCCGGGTGGCGGCACCACCATCGGCGCCAACGCCGTACTGGCGGCCAAGGACGACCACACGCTGATGCTGTCGAACAGCGCGCCGATCTCGATCGCGCCCTACCTGTTCGACAAGCCGCCCTACGATCCCCTGAAGGATTTCGTCCACGTCTTCTACATCGGCTCGGTCGCCAACGCTTTCGTGGTCCGGCCCGCCGTACCGGCCAAGGACATGAAGGAGCTGATCGGCTGGATCAAGGCGCAGGGCAAGCCGGTGCCTTTCGGCTCGGGCGGCCAAGGCTCGATCGGTCACATCATCGGCGAGATGTTCAAGGCCGAACTGGGCCTCAGCATGGAACACATCGGCTATCGCGGAGCGGCGCCCATGTTCCAGGACATGATGGCGGGCCAGCTCGACTTTGCCGTCGTCACGCTCACCGAGGTGCTGCCGCTCGCCAAAGACGGCAAGCTTCGCATGATTGCGCTGACCTCGACGCAGAAGGCGCCGTCGGCGCCCGACGTGCCGCTGGTGACGGATCTCGGTTACCCGAAGCTGGTGGCCGAGAATTTCGTCGGCCTCTCCGCGCCGGCGGGTTTTCCCGCCGACGCCCAGGCCCGGCTGCACAAGGCGATGACCGAGGTCCTGGCCGATCCCAAGATCGTCGAGCGGCTGGGCGACCTCGGCTTCGTGACCAAGCCGATGAGCCCGGCCGAATTTGCGGCCTTCGTGGCGGCGCAGGTAAGCGCCTTCCAGGCGCCGGTGAAGGCCTCGGGCGCGAAACTCTAGGTCCACGAGGCCGGCGGCGACCTCAGAACCGGCAAGCCTCCCAAAGGCTTACCTCGTGGTCGTCCTGCGCGATGTCGTCGGCCGTGCTCGTCCGGATATCGGGAGGACTTGCAAACAGCACTGAACCAGCAGGACATGGGACGGCGCGGAAATGAACCTGAAGCAACTCCCTGGGTTGCAGCGTAAGCCGCACAATCCAGCTACGCCGCGCGCCGTCGGGGAGGAATTCGGTCCGGACCTCCGGCGGAATCGAGGCCGGCGGCGTATGTCCTTCTGCGTATCGTCCGCCCTTGTAGGCGACGTCTATTTCGGGGCCGCGATAGACAGGATTCGAGGCAAGGTACGGTGCCGTGAGCGTCAGCATCACGTCGGTGGCGGCGCCCACGCCTTCATTGGCAATGGTGACGGGAAAGATCTGGCTGCCGGGGCTGCCGCGCGTGCCCTGAACGGGCGCGAACGGCTTGTTCAGGGTCATCTTCAGACGCGGCCGGTCGATGATGGTCGAGGGTGCGCTGACGGCCGAATTGTTGGCCTCATTGGCTTCGAAGCAGACGTTGCCCGGATCGGCGACAGCCCGGGCGGTGACGTTGCCGCCCGGCCGGAGCGTCCTCACGAAGACACTCGCGCTGACTGTGCGACCGGGCCACAGGAAGAAGCCGGGGCCGCCGCGGCAAGCGACGGGAAATGGTTCACCGATGGCTCGAATACCGGGGTTGGTTTGGCACGACAGCGGACTGGCCGACGATGCGCTGACGAGATCGACCTCGCCCGGAAGTTCGACTGTGATGTTGACGAAATTGCAAGGCGCGTTGCCACCGTTGCGGGCGGTCACGCTGTAGAAGTAGGTTTCGCCTACGCCGACCCGGGAACCGGTGTTGATGATCCCCGAAATGACGAGATCCGGTCGTGGATCGCGCAGCTGCGGTTGGGCCAGCGCCATTGCGGCCGGCAGCGCCAACGCCGCGCAAAGGGCGACAAGCGGAGCGCAAAAGCCTGCCCCGATATTCTGGATGTTCATGGCTCGAGGTTCCCCATCGTGCCGACGCTTTTGTGGCCGGCAGACACGGCATGAGCCTAGCACAGGCTCGGGAAGCAGCGCCGGCCCGGGAGTCCGTATCGCCAGCCGAAGCCAGGCGCCGAGACGCGTCTTGCTGTAGGCCGACCTCCTGCCCTACGCTTTGCGTCAACGAAGGCGCCGACCGCGCCGGACGGAAAGGGCACGGAAGCGACCATGACGGATATCCAGTACTTAGCGCCGCGCACGCTCGACGAGGCGGTGAAGGCCTTTGCCGCCGCGGCAGGCGCCGGCCGCATCCTGGCAGGCGGCACCGATCTCCTGGTGCAGATGCGCAACGGCACGGTCCGCCCCGGGGTGATCGTCGACATCAAGAAGATTGCGGAAGTGACGAGCATCGAGGAAATCGCCGGCGGCGGCTTCCGCATCGGTGCGGCCGTGTCGGGCGCGGCGCTGCGCGAGCATCCGAAGCTCCGCAAGATCTGGCCGGGCGTCGTGGAGGCGGCAAACCTGATCGGGTCTACCCAGATCCAGGGCCGCGCGACGGCCGGCGGCAACCTGTGCAACGGCTCGCCGGCCGGCGACAGCGTGCCCGCCCTGGTCGCCGCCGGCGCCGTCGTCATCATCCAGGGTCCCAAGGGGCGACGTGAAGTTGCCGTCGAGAAGGTGCCCGCCGGGCCGGGCCGGCTCAATCTGACCGCCGGCGAAATCGTCGTGGGCTTCACCCTGCCGCCGCGGCCCAAGGGCTCGAGCGACGCCTACCTGCGCATGATCCCGCGCACCGAGATGGACATCGCCGTGGTGGGTTGCGGCGTCAGCCTCACGCTCGACAACGGCACCTGCACCGCCGCGCGCGTGGGACTGGGCGCCGTCGCCCCGACCGTCCTGCTGGTCGAGGAGGCCGCCCGGGCGCTCATCGGCTCGAAGCTCGACGCGGCCGCGCTCGAAAAGGCCGCGGTCGCGTGCAGCGCCGCCTGCCGGCCGATCGACGACAAGCGCGGCACCATCGCCTACCGCACCAAGGTCGCCGGCGTCCTGCTGAAGCGCACCGCCGCCATTGCCGCCGAACGCGCGGGGAGAAAGTAGAACCATGTCCAAGCTTCACGTTTCCACCACCATCAACGGCGAGCCGCAGGAGTTCCTGTGCGACGCCGACCAGAGCCTGCTCGACATCCTGCGCGGCCCCTTGGGCCTCACCGGCAGCAAGGAAGGCTGCGGCACCGGCGACTGCGGAGCCTGCACCGTCACCCTGAACGGGCGCATCGTCTGTTCCTGCCTGATGCTGGCGGCCGAGGCCGAGGGCCAGCAGATCGGCACCATCGAGGGCATGGCGGGCGAGGAGCTGCATCCGCTGCAGACGAAGTTCCTCGAGATGGCAGCCCTCCAGTGCGGCATCTGTACGCCCGGCGTCCTGATGGCCGCCAAGGCCCTGCTCGAGCGCAACCCGGACCCGACCGAGCATGAGGTCCGCTTCTGGCTGGCCGGCAACCTCTGCCGCTGCACCGGCTATGACAAGATCATCCGCGCCGTGATGGAAACCGCCGCCGACATGAGGGGAGCCGCACGATGAGCACCGAGACCGCCAACGACAACAAGTGGATCGGCAAGAACACGATCCGTCCCGACGGCGCCGACAAGGTGACGGGCCGCGCGGCCTATGCCGCCGACACCACCATGCCCGGCATGATCTGGGGCAAGATCCTGCGCAGCCCGCATCCGCATGCCCGGATCAGGTCGATCGACACCAGGAAGGCAGAGGCCTATCCCGGCGTGAAGGCCGTGGTGACGGCCAAGGACATCGTGAACTTCCCGCTCGACAAGTCGGTGATGCTGGGCATCCAGGACATGCGCTGGATGTGCCGCAACGTCATGGCGCGGGAGAAGGCGCTGTTCGCCGGCCATCCGGTGGCCGCGGTCGCGGCGACCACGGAGAAGATCGCCGCCGAGGCCTGCAAGCTGATCGAAGTCGACTACGAGGTGCTGCCGTTCGTGATCGACGTCGAGGAGGCGATGAAGCCCGACGCGCCGATCCTGCACGACTTCATCCAGTTCGACGGCAAGCCCTCCAACATCGCCGGCAAGCTCGAGCACAAGCTGGGCGATATCGAGGCCGGCTTCGCCAAGGCCGACGTGGTCATCGAGCGCACCTTCCGGACCAAGCCGGTCCACCAGGGCTATATCGAGCCGCACGCCTGTCTGGTCAGCGTCTCCGACGGCAAGGCCACGATCTGGAGTTCGAGCCAGGGCCAGTTCATGGTCCGCGCAATGTGTGCCTACCTGACGGGCACGCCGCAGAACGACATCCGCGCCATTCCCGCCGAGATCGGCGGCGGCTTCGGCGGCAAGACCATCGTCTACCTCGAGCCGGTGGCGCTGCTGCTGGCCAAGAAGTCCGGCCGTCCGGTCAAGATGATCATGACGCGCGGCGAGGTGTTCCACGCCTCCGGTCCGACCTCGGGCTCCTTCAGCAAGGTCAAGATCGGCGCGACCAAGGACGGCAAGGTCGTGGCCGCACAGGGCACCTACTGCCTGCAGGCCGGCGCGTTGCCCGGCTCGCCGATCCGCGGCGCGGCGGGCTGCTCGTTCGCGCCTTACGACATCCCCAACGTGCTGTCGGTCGGCTACGACGTCGTGTCCAACCGCTCGAAGGTCGCGGCCTATCGCGCGCCCGGGGCGCCGATCGGCGCCTATGCCGTCGAATGCGTCATGGACGAGCTGGCCGAGGCGCTGAAGATCGATCCGCTGCAGTTCCGTCTGAAGAATGCCGCCAAGCAGGGCACCAAGGCCGCGCACGGTCCGGTCTATCCGCGCATCGGCTTCGTCGAGACGATCGAGTCGGCCCTCAAGCACCCGCACTACAAGACACCGGTGCCGAAGCCGAAGAACGGCCTGCTCCACGGCCGCGGTGTGGCCAGCGGCTTCTGGTTCAACGCCGGCGGCGAATCCAGCGCGCAGGTGAACATCGCCGAGGACGGCACGGTGGTGGTCATCACCGGCCATCCCGACATCGGCGGCAGCCGCGCCTCGACGGCCAACATCACGGCCGAGATCCTGGGTATCGACTACAAGAAGGTCTCGGTGCTGATCGGCGACACCAGTGTCATCGGCTTCAGCAACCTGACCGGCGGCAGCCGCGTTACCTACGCCTCGGCGATGGTCGTGACGCAGTCGACGGAGCAGGTGATCACCCAGCTCAGGGAGCGCGCCGCCAAAATCTGGAAGATCGATCCCGACGCCGTCGTGTGGGAGAACGGCGAGGCCCGACCGGCCGGCGACAATGCCGGCAAGTTCGAGCCGCTGACGCTGGCGCAGATCGCGGCCCAGGCCAGCGCCACCGGTGGCCCGATCGGCGCCGGCAAGCAGCTCAACACTGTCGGCGCCGAAGGCGGCTTCGCCACGCATGTCTGCGACGTCGAGGTCGATCCCGGCCTCGGCATCGTGCGGGTGCTGCGCTACACGTCCTTCCAGGATGTCGGGCGGGCCATCCATCCCGGCTACGTCGAGGGCCAAATGCAGGGTGGCGTCGCCCAGGGCATCGGCTGGGCGCTGAGCGAGGAGTACATCTACGACAAGAGCGGCAAGCTCGATAACCCGAGCTTCCTCGACTACCGCATGCCGGTGAGTTCGGACCTGCCGATGCTCGATTCGGTGATCATCGAGGTCCCCAATCCCAAGCACCCGCAGGGCGTGCGCGGCGTCGGCGAGGTGCCGCTCGTGCCGCCGATGGCGGCCGTCGCCAACGCGATCTACAACGCGCTCGGCCGCCGCCTCTACAGCCTGCCGATGTCGCCCCCGAAGGTGCTGGCCGCAATGGACCAGGCGGCCGAATAGGCCGCCTGTCCGCCCCATGGCGCTTCCGTCCGGCATCGCGTTCTCGTCCGACCACAAGGTCCTTCTTCCCGACCGCTTCAACGTCGCCGTACCGTTCATCGACCGGCACGTGGCCGAGGGCCGCGGCGCAAAGGCCGCGATCCTGACGGCGCGGGAGAGCGTCACCTACGCGGACTTGGCCGACCGGGTGAATCGCGCCGGAAACGCCCTGTTGGCGAAGGGCCTCGCGCCGGGCGACCGGCTGCTGATGGTGGTCAAGGACTGCCCCGCGTTCTTCTATCTGTTCTGGGGCGCGATCAAGGCCGGGATCGTGCCGGTGCCCCCCAACACCCTGCTGCGGGCCGAAGATTACGCCTACATGACGGAAGACTCGGGCTGCCGTCTCGCCCTCTATTCGCCCGAATTCGCGGGTGAAGTCGAACCCGCACTGCGGCTTCTCGGGAGCAAGGCCCCTGTCGCCATGACGGTCGATGGATTCCTGGACGACATGGCCGAGGCTTCGCCGGCGCTCGCGGCGCGGCTGGCGGCGCCGACCGAGGATTGCTTCTGGCTCTATTCCTCAGGCTCCACCGGCCGGCCGAAGGGCGCGGTCCATGCCCAGCGCGACATGGTGGTGACCAGCGAACTCTACGGCGTGCGCGTGCTCGGCGTCACCGAGAGCGACGTGAGCTACTCGGCCGCCAAGCTGTTCTTCGCCTACGGACTCGGCAACGGCATGACCTTTCCGCTGTGGACCGGCGGCACGGCCGTGCTCGACGACCGCCGGCCGACACCGGACACGACCTTCGAGAATATCGAGCGCTTCCGGCCCTCGCTGTACTACGGCGTGCCGACGCTCTATGCCGCGCAGCTCGCCGCCCTCGAGAGCAAGCCGCGCAACCTTTCGTCGCTCCGCGCCTGCGTCTCGGCGGGCGAAGCGCTGCCGGCCGACATGTTCCGGCGCTGGAAGGACAAGACCGGCACCGCGATCCTCGACGGCATCGGCTCGACCGAAGCGCTGCACATCTTCATCGGCAACCGACTTGACGATTGCAGGCCGGGCACCAGCGGCAAGCCGGTGCCGGGATACGAGGCCCGCATCCTCGACGAAGCGGGCGATCCGGTGCCGCGGGGCGGCAGCGGGCGGTTGTGGATTCGCGCCGAATCTGCCGCGACCTACTATTGGAACAAGCCGGAGAAGACGGCGGAGACGATGGTCGACGGCTGGCTCAACACCGGCGACACCTATCGAGAAGATCCGGACGGATACTTCATCTACGAGGGTCGCTCCGACGACATGCTGAAGGTGGGCGGCATCTGGTGCTCGCCGGTCGAGATCGAGAACTGCCTTATCGGCCACCCCGCCGTGCTTGAAGCTGCCGTGGTGGGCCAGGCCGACGAGCAGGCGCTGATCAAGCCCAAGGCGATCGTAGTGCTGAAGCAGGCCGGCACGGGCAGCGCCGCGCTCACCGAGGAGCTGATGGCGCTCTGCAAGAAGACGCTGGCGCCCTACAAATATCCGCGTTGGGTCGAGTACGTGGCCGAACTGCCCAAGACCGCCACCGGCAAGATCCAGCGCTTCAAGCTCCGCACCTAGGACCGTGGCCGCCGACGCCCCGCCGCCCGGCTGGCCGATCGCGCGGCTGCTGCCTGTCCTGTTGGTCGGACTGGTCTTTCTGGCGATGGCGCCTGTCATCGGCGTCGCTTACTACGCCGCGCAGAGCAACTACGAGACGTCGGCACGCGAGCGCAACGAGCTGATGGTCGACCTCGTCGAACGCCGGCTGCAATCCCATCTCCAGCCGGTGCACGCCCAGCTTGCTTACATCAGCGACGCGGTCGCCCGCGGCGAGGTCGACTTCGACGATCGCGAGCAGTGGCGAACCTTCGCGCTGGGCGCACTCGCTGCCGCGCCGCAGGCCGTGGGCTTCGTCGTCGTGCCGGTGACCGGCGAGCCCACGCGCTTCGTTCGCTCCGACCGCAGCATGCGGCCGGAGCATATCGAGAACATTCCGTTGGCCGACGCGCTGTTCGCCCGCGCCCGTGCAATGGGCGGACCGGGATGGGGTGAGCCGATCTGGTCGTATGTCGCCGGCGAGCCGATCCTGCCCCTCATTGTGCCGGTCCGCGTGCGGGGCGAGTTTCGCGGCATCATCGGCGCGGTCATCGACACCTCGGGCCTGTCGCGTTTTCTCGACGAGCTTGAGCTGGAGGGCGGTCGCACGCCTTTCATCCTGTTCGACCGCGACAAGGTCCTGGCCCACCCGTCCCTCGTAAAGGAGCAGGTCAGCGCCCGGCTGCGCGAACGGGGCCGCGTGCCGACGCTCGCCGAACTGGGCGACCCGATCCTGGCCGCCATGTGGGGGGCCGACCAGCGTGATCTGAGCTGGCTGGATCAGAAAAGTTCGGTAAGAGGCCATTGGAGCTGGGTTGGCGACCGCAGCTTCGCTTGGATCTATCGTCCCGTCACCGACTACGCGCCCGCCGAACTGATGGTTGGCTATCACGCGCCTGGCCGCGAGTCGGCGGTGGCGCGCTGGGTCGTGCGCAGCATCCCGATCGCGGGCGGCATCCTGATGCTTCTGACCGCCCTCGTTGCCGTCGTGCTGGGCCGGCGGTTGGCGCAACCCATCCTGGCGCTGGCCGACGCCGCGGGCGCCGTCGAGCGGCTGGAACTCGACCGCGTGCCGGCGCTGGGCGACGGCCGGATCCGCGAACTCAACCAGGCGAACCGCGCCTTCGCCCGCATGGCGCGGGGTCTCCACCTGTCGGCCACCTACTTGCCGCGCGCCCTGGTGGCGCGGCTGACGGCAACCAAGGGCGGGCTGCCGGCCAGCGAGGATCGGACGCTCACCGTCATGTTCTGCGACCTCGAAGGCTATACGGCCTATTCCCGCGGCCGGCCGGCGGCCGAGGCCACCGCCTACCTCAACGACCTGTTGGCCCGCATCGGGCCGGCCATCGAGGCCGCCGGCGGCACGATCGACAAGTATCTCGGCGACGGGCTGATGGCCTTTTGGGGCGCCCCGGAGCCGACGCCCGACCACGCCCGCGCAGCCTGCCTGGGCGCACTCGCCGTGGCAGCCGAGGTCGAGGCCTTCAATCGCGCCCGCCGCGCCCGCGGTCTGGTTGCCTGCCGCATGAGGATCGGCCTGCACACCGGCACCGTCATGGTCGGCAACGTGGGCTTCGCCGGCCGGATCGACTACACCGCCGTCGGCGAGGCGGTGAACGTGGCCTCGCGGCTCGAACAGTTCGGCCGTCACGCCCCAAAAATAGAAGAGGTCACGATCGTGGTCAGCGCGGCCTGCCGCGAAGCCGCCGGAGACGGTTTCGTGCATGAGCCGCTGGACGGCAAGCCCATGGACGTCGCGGCCGAGGGTGTTCTGCCCTTGACCGTCCTGCGCGACGGACCGGCATAGCCAGCCGGCGGGCGAGCGATGCCAATAAGCCGTTGTTGCAACCGGCATTTTCGGCTTCTATGGCGCCAATGGAAAGAGGACCAATAATTCAGGGAGTGGGGCTCATGATGAGCAAATTGTTTGGACCCGCAACTATTGCGGCGTTGGCGTTCGCCGGCCTGCAGCCGGCCATGGCGCAGAGCCCGATCAAGATCGGCTTCGTCAGCACCTTCTCCGGCCCGCAGGCCGCCATCGGCGAGGACATGCGCCGCTCGGTCGAGCTCGCCAAGGAGCATCTCGGCGGCAAGATGGGTGGCCGGCCCTTCGAGATCATCTACGAGGACGACCAGTTCAAGCCCGACGTCGGCAAGCAGAAATCCGAGAAGCTCGTCCAGCAGGACAAGGTGAACTTCGTCACCGGCTACATCTGGTCGAACGTGCTGCTGGCCTCGCTCAAGACGGTCACCGACGAGGGCGACACGATCCTGATCTCGGCCAATGCCGGCCCCTCGCAGATCGCGGGCGAGCTGTGCAACAAGAACTTCTTCTCGACTTCGTGGCAGAATGACCAGACGCCGATGGCGATGGGCCAGTACCTGCAGGGCAAGGGCGTCAAGAGCCTCTACCTGTTGGCCGGCAACTATGCTGCGGGCAAGGACATGCTGGCCGGCGTCAAGCGCACCTTCAAGGGCGAGATCAAGGGCGAGGATCTCACCAAGTGGCCCGACCAGCTCGACTTCTCGGCCGAGCTCGCCAAGATCGCCGCCGCCAAGCCGGACGGCATCTTCATCTTCTATCCCGGCGCGCACGGCGTGCAGTTCCTGACGCAGTACGTCCAGGCCGGCCTCAAGAACACGATCCCGCTCTACCAGGTGTTCTCGATCGACGCGATCACCCTGCCGCAGCAGAAGGAGCTGGCGCTGGGCACGCTCGGCGCCCAGGAGTGGGTCAACGACCTGCCCAACGAGCAGAACAAGCGCTACGTCGCCGACTTCAAGAAGAAGCACGGCACCTACCCGTCCTACTACGGCGCCCAGAGCTACGACGCGATCATGCTGATCGCCTCGGCCGCCGAGAAGCTGAAGGGCGACCTCACGAACAAGGACAAGGTGCGTGCCGAACTCAAGAAGGCCGACTTCAAGTCGCTGCGCGGCGGCTTCAAGTACAACACCAACCAGTTCCCGATCCAGAACTTCTACATCCAGGAAGCGGTGAAGGACGCCGACGGCATGATGACGGTCAAGACCATCGCGACCGCGCTGACCGACGCCAAGGATCCGTACTACGAAAAGTGCCCGATGAAGTGAACGGATGCGGCTGAGCAGGGACGGGAGCGCGGCGACGCGCTCCCGTTTCGTTTGAGGTAACGCGCGAATGGACTACCTGCTGCTCCAGATGCTGAACGGCGTGCAGCTCGGCCTGCTGATGTTCCTGCTCGCCGCCGGACTCACGCTCACCTTCGGCATCATGGATCTCGTCAACCTGGCGCACGGCTCGCTCTACATGATGGGCGCCTACATCGCCTGGACGCTGATCGGCTGGACCGACTCCTTCGTGCTGGGCGCGCTGCTGGCGCTGCCGGTCACCTTCCTGCTGGGCGTCGCCGTCGAAGCGGTGGTGATGCGCCGGCTCTACGCCCGCGACCATCTCGACCAGGTTCTGGCGACCTTCGGCCTGATCCTGTTCTTCAACGAGCTGGTGCGCGTGATCTGGGGGCCGGCCGGGAAGAGCCTGACGGTGCCGGCCTTCCTGAACCGCACGGTCGAGATCCTGCCCGGCGTGCCCTACCCCGCCTACCGCTTCGCCATCATCGTGGTGGGGGCGGTGGTGGCGCTGCTGCTGGCCTGGCTGGTGGCGCGCACGCGGCTCGGCATGCTGATCCGCGCCGGCGCCTCCAACCGGCGCATGATCGCCGCCCTGGGCGTCAACATCGAGCTCTTGTTCACCCTGGTGTTTGGCTTGGGCGCGGTGTTCGCGGCCCTGGCCGGCCTGATGGCCGCACCCCTCACCTCGGTGAAGATCGGCATGGGCGACGACATCCTGATCGTGGCCTTCGTCATCATCGTCATCGGCGGCATCGGCTCGATCAAGGGCGCGTTCGTGGCCGCCATGATCGTGGGCCAGATCGACATCGTCGGCCGCGCCTTCCTGCCCGATTTCCTGAAAACCTTCATGACCGCCAGCGCCGCCTCCAGCGCCGCCCCGGCAATCTCGCAGGTCCTGGTCTACCTGCTGATGGCCGGCGTGCTGATCTGGCGACCCACCGGCCTGTTCGGGCAGCGGACATGAACACGTGAGCATAGTCGCCTCACTGCGTACGCCGCGCGGCCTTGCCGTCGCGCTGCTGTTGCTCGCCCTGGCGGTGCTGCCGCTGCTGACGCAGGCCTTCGATCAGCGCTACCTGCTGTCGATCGGCACGCGCATCGTCATCTGGGCGATCGCGGCTATCAGCCTCAACATGATCCTGGGCTATGGCGGGCTGGTGAGCTTCGGCCATGCCGTGTTCTTCGGCATCGGCGGCTACGCCGTCGGCATCCTGGGCGCGCACGGCGTCGTCACCGGCTGGATCCAGTGGCCGGTCGGCATCCTGGCGGCGGCGGCGTGGGCGGCGCTGGTCGGCGCCCTGTCGCTGCGCACGCGCGGCGTCTATTTCATCATGATCACGCTCGCCTTCGCCCAGCTGGTCTACTACGTCGGCGTCGGCCTCGAAGCCTATGGCGCCGATGACGGCCTCAACATCAGCCGCAGCCGCTTCCCCGGCCTCGTCGACCTTCGCGACAAGACAAGTTTCTACTGGCTCTGCTTCGCCCTGCTGCTGGGCACGCTGTGGTTCTGCAGCCGCTTCGCCAACTCGCGCTTCGGCTTCGTCATCCGCGGCGCCAAGTCGAACGACCTGCGCATGACGGCGCTGGGCTTCCCGGTGTTCCGCTATCGTCTCGCGGCCTTCACCCTGTCCGGCGCGTTCGGCGGCCTCGCCGGCATCCTGCTGGCCAACGAGGGCGCCTACATCTCGCCCGCCATGATGTCGTGGGTGAAGTCGGGCGACCTCATCGTCATCGTCGTGCTGGGCGGCATGGGCACCCTGTTCGGCCCGCTGTTCGGCACCATTGCCTTCTTCGTGCTGGAGGAATCGCTGCCGCCGTTGCTCGATCTCGTGCGCAAGGGCTGGGGCGAATACTGGCAGATCGCCTTCGGTCCGCTGTTGGTGCTGATCGCGCTTTATGCCCGCGGCGGCATCGATTCGCTGTTCGGACGCCGTCATGGCTGAGCCGCTGCTTTCCACCGACCGCCTGGTAAAACGCTTCGGCGGGCTGGTCGCCACCGACGCGGTGTCGATCGAGGTCATGCCAGGCGAGATCCACGCCCTGATCGGCCCCAACGGGGCCGGCAAGACCACCCTGGTCGGCCAGATCACCGGCAATGTCGCGCCCAACGCCGGCACCATCCACTTCGCCGGCCGCGACGTCACCCGCCTGCCGACCCACGCCCGCGTCGCGCTGGGTCTGGCGCGATCCTTCCAGATCACCTCGGTGCTGCGCGAGTTCACGGCGCTGGAGAACGTGGCGCTGGCCGTGCAGGCGCACGCCGGCCACTCCTTCCGCTTCCTGGCCGACGCCCGCCGCGACGAGACGCTGCGCGCGCCGGCGCGGCGGGGCCTCGAGGCGGTCGGCCTGGGCCACCGCGCCGACACGCCGGCCGCCGCGCTCAGCCACGGCGAACAGCGCCAGCTCGAGATCGCCATGGCGCTGGCGGGCGAGCCCAAGCTGCTGCTGCTCGACGAGCCGATGGCCGGCATGGGGGCTGAGGAATCGCAGCGCATGAGCGGCTTCCTGCGC
>JAIETA010000272.1 GCA_019745575.1 Reyranella sp.
CCTTCGTAGACGCGAAGTCGGCAGATTTACAGTCTGCTGCCATTGACCGCTCGGCCACCCCTCCGAACCTGCGGCATGCAGCGCGAGATTTAGCCTGTTCGGCCCGTCGAAACGGGCGCGCGTTGCTCGCAAATCCAATGGGTTACGTCAAGGCCGAAATCCCCGACAATGCGGGATTGGGCGGGGGATTTGCCGCCGCGGGCGCCACACCATACAAGACTTCGCCATGCGCCCCCGCCCCCACCGCTCTCCCCGCCCGTCGCGCGGCGGCCACCAGCCGGTGTGGCTTTACGGCCAGCATCCGGTGCTGGCCGCGCTGGCCAATCCGGACCGCAGGGTCGAACGCCTGCTGGTCACGCGGGAGGCCGCGGAGCGCCATGCCGCCGCCTTTGCGGCCGCCGGCCGGAAGGCCGAGGTGATGTCGCGCGACGAACTCTCGCAACGCCTGCCGGCGGGCGCCGTCCACCAGGGCATCGCCATCCTGGCGGCCCCGCTCGAGGAGCCGGCGCTGGACGACGTGCTGGCCCGGTGCGGCGACAACGCCCTCGTGCTCGCGCTCGACCAGGTGACCGATCCGCACAATGTCGGCGCCATCCTGCGCTCAGCGGCGGCATTCGGCGTGGCCGGCGTGGTCGTCACGGAGCGTAATGCCCCGGCCGACACCGGTGTGCTGGCCAAGGCAGCCTCCGGTGCGCTCGAGGTCATGCCGCTCGTCCGGGCGGTCAACCTGGCGCGCGCGCTCGACCAGCTGAAGGAGGCAGGCTTCTGGCTCTACGGCCTCGACGAGCGCGGCGAGGCCGACATCGGCGAGCTCGATCTCGCAGGCCGGGTCTGCATCGTCCTGGGCGCGGAAGGCGAGGGCCTGCGCCGCCTGACGGCCGAGAAATGCGACCGGCTGGCGACCATTCCCACCGCGGCGGCCCTGGCCGCGCTCAACGTGTCGAATGCCGCAGCCGTGGCCGCCTACGAGTGGGCGCGGCGCCGCAAGGGCCATTGACCTCTCCGCGACAATCTCCTTTATGCCCGACGACTTCCCAATGATAATCGCGATCCCTGACGATGCGCCGGGTTAGCACAGTGGTAGTGCAGCGGTTTTGTAAACCGAAGGTCGGGGGTTCAAATCCCTCACCCGGCACCATCTCGCGGGCCGCGCCGTGAACCGCGTCATCCTCGTCACGGGCGGCGCGGGCTACATCGGCAGCCATGTCTGCAAGGCCCTCGCCCAAGCCGGCGCGGTGCCGATCTGCTACGACACGCTGGAGAAAGGCCACGACTGGGCAGTGAAATGGGGGCCGCTCGAGCGGGGCGACGTGGGCGATGCCGCGCGCCTCGACGACGTCTGCCGCCGTCACCGGCCGACCGGGGTGATCCATCTCGCAGGCTACATCGAGGTCGGCGAGTCGGTCAGACAGCCCGAGCGCTATCTCCACAACAACGCCGTCAAGACCGACGTGCTGATCGCCGCCGCCCTTCGACACGGCATCGAGGCGTTCGTTTTTTCCAGCACCTGTGCCGTCTATGGCATCCCGCAGACCGACCTGCTGTCGGAGACGCACCGCATCGCGCCGATCAGCCCCTACGCCGAGTCCAAGGCACGCGTCGAGGGCGCGCTGACTGCCGCCGCCGGCCGCGGACTGCGCGCCGCGTCGCTGCGCTACTTCAATGCCGCCGGTGCCGATGCCGACGGCGAGATCGGCGAAGCGCACGATCCCGAAACGCATCTGCTGCCGCTTGCCGCCGACGCAGCCCTCGGCCTCGGACCGCCGCTGACGCTGCTCGGCACCGACTATCCGACGCCGGACGGCTCGTGCATCCGCGATTTCGTGCACGTGACCGATCTCGCGCAGGCCCATCTCAAGGCCCTGGCGTGGCTGGCCGCCACGGCGAATGCCGGCGTGCACGAGGTCTTCAACCTGGGCTCGGGCGCCGGATACAGCGTGCGGCAGGCGATCGCGGAGACGGCGCGGTCTGCCGGCGCCGCGGTGCCGCACGAGATCGGCCCGCGCCGCGCCGGGGATCCGCCCAAGCTGGTGGGCGACATCACCAAAGCGCAACGCGACCTCGGTTGGCGGCCGGCCCGCGAGCTCGCCGTCCAGATCGAGGATACGCTGCGCTGGCGCCGCGCGATGCCGCGCCGACGCTAGGCCAGCCGCAACGGCAGGGTGCGCAGGCGTTTGCCCGTCGCGGCGAAGACGGCGTTGGCCACCGCCGGCGCGATCGGCGGCGTGCCCGGCTCGCCGACGCCTCCGATGAAGGTCGCCCCGCTGTCGACGAGATGGACAGCCATCTCCGGCGCATCGGCCAGGCGCACCGCATCGTAGTCCGGGAAATTGCCCTGCTCGACGGCACCGCCCGCGAGCGTGATCTCGCCATAGAGCGCGGCCGACAGTCCGTAGACGATACCGCTCTCCATTTGCGCCTTCACGATCGCGGGATTGACGACCGGACCGCAGTCGACGGCGCATATCACGCGCTTGACCTGCAGGGTCTTGCCGTCGGCCACCGCGACCTCGGCGACCTGCGCCACGATCGATCCGAACGAGGCGCGCAACGCAATGCCCCGCCCCGATCCGGCCGGCAGCGGCATCCCCCAACCGGCCTCGCGGGCGGCCGTCTCCAGTACCTTCAGATGCCGCGGCTTGCCGGCCAGCAGCTCGCGGCGAAAGGCGAGCGGATCCTTCTTCAGCGCGACCGCGATCTCGTCGACGAAGCTCTCGTCGAAGAAGGCGGTGTGCGAATGACCGACCGACCGCCAGAAGCCGACCGGCACCGACCCGTCGGCCACGATGGCTTCCAGCCGGTAGGACGGAAAGGCATAGGGCGGGTTCTCGACGGCGTTGCCTTCCGGCTGGCCCTGGGCCGGCAGGCCGACGGTGCGGGCGGGAAACTGGTCCGTCGGCGATTGCGCGACCTGACGCTTGGCGACCCCCGCCAATTGCGGCACGGGGCCGGCAATGTCGATGTTGGCCCGCCACCGCGCCAGCGCCATCGGCCGATACATGTCGTGGCGAATGTCCTCCTCGCGCGACCACAGGACCTGAACCGGCCGGTCCGGCACGGCCAGGGCGCAGGTCACCGCCTGCCGCACCAGGTCCACTTCCGCACGTCGGCCGAAGCCGCCGCCCAGGAAGGTTGTGTGGACGACCACCTCGGCCTGCGCCACGTCGGCGGTCTTGGCCGCCGCCAGCCGCATCAGCGTCGGCGACTGGTTGGGCATCCAGATATCGATGCCCGGCGCGCCGGCCGCCGTCTTGCGCGCCAGCGCCGTGCAGTTCATCGGCTCCATCGGCGCATGGGCAAGGTACGGCGCCCGGTAGGTCGCCTCGAGGACCTGCCCGCCGGTCGGCGCTTTCGCGCTGCCGAGCGTACGCGTCAATGCCGGCGCGCCGGTCTCCAGAAGCTGCTCGTAGCGCTTCCACAGTGTCGGGCTGTCGAGCGCCGGCTCGGGTCCGGCCTGCCACTGAATGTCGATGCCCTCGTCGAGGAATTTTTCCGCTCGCCACCAGCTCGCGCCGACCGCCGCGATGCCACCCGGCACAATGACGACCTTCTCGATGCCCTTTGGAAGAGCGGCCTGCCGCAGCTTGAAGGCGATCGCCGAGCCGCCGAAGGTCGGCGCGTTGCGCACGGCGGCATAGAGCATGCCGGGCAATCTGACATCGACACCGAACACGGCCGTACCCGTCACCTTGGCCGGCACATCGACCCGTGGCAGCGGCCTGCCGATCAGCTTGAACTCCGACGGCTGCTTGAGCGCCGGTGGCGGCCTGATGGCGAGGTCTTCAACCGAATCGACCAGGTCGCCAAACGTTGCGACCCTGGTTCCGTCGCGTCGGCGGATTTCGCCGTCGACCGCCACCAGATCGGTCACCGGGGTCGCCGCCTTGCGGCTGGCGGCCCTCAGCAGCAGGTCGCGCGCCACCGCGCCCGCCGTGCGCATCGGCAGCCAGGCATCGCGCACCGAGGTCGAGCCGCCCGTCGCCAGCACCCCCAGCACGCCGCCCAGCTTGCCCGCCATCCAATGCGCCATGTCGACCATGGTGCCGGCTTCTTCCGGTGAAAACGGCAGGCCGTCGATCAGGATGTCGACGTTGCGATAGACGGCGTCCTCCGGCGGATCCTCGACCCGGACCTGGTCCCAGCGCGCATTCAGCTCCTCGGCCACGAGCATGGCCAGTGCGGTCTGCACGCCCTGCCCCATCTCGGCGCGCGGCACCGCCACGATCACGGCGTTGTCGCGGGTGATCTTGACCCAGCCGTTGACGCCGACCTCGCCCGGCTTGATGTTGAGCAGCTTGCGGCTACCCAGCCGGTCGCGCTCGCGCGCGAACCAGAAACCGACGCCCAGCAGCCCGCCACCGACGATGCCGCCGATGATCGCCTTGCGCCGGGTGAACTTCACGACGCGCCGCCCAGGATCGCCGCCGCACGATGCACGGCGCGGCGAATGGCGCCGTAGGTGCCGCAACGGCAGATGTTGCTCAGCGCGTCATCGATGTCGCGATCGGTGGGCTTGGGGTTGGCCTTGAGCAACGCTGCCGCGGCCATGATGAAGCCGGGCTGGCAGTAGCCGCATTGAGGCACCTGGTTCTCGATCCAGGCGCGTTGAACGGCGTGCAGTTGCCCCTGCGACAGACCTTCGATCGTGACCACCGACTTGCCGGCGACGTCGCCGGTCGCCATCGAGCAGGAACGCACCGGCGTGCCGTCGACATGAACCGTGCAGGCGCCGCAAACGGCGACACCGCAGCCGAACTTGGGGCCGACGACATTCAGGTCCTCGCGCAGGGTCCAGAGGAGCGGCTTGTCCGGCTCGGCATCGACCTGACGCAGCTGGCCGTTCAGGGTGAACGAGATCATCGCTCGATGAGAGTATCACCCAGTACGAGCACGTCCATCCTGGTGCGCAGGAAGCAGTCGATCGCTTCCTCGGGCCTGCAAACAACCGGCTCGTTTTCGTTGAAGCTGGTGTTGAGCACGATCGGCACGCCCGTCAGGTCACGAAAGGCCTGTATCAGGCGGGCGTAGCGCGGATTGCCCGCCCAGGTGACGGTTTGAAGACGGCCGGTGCCGTCGACGTGGGTCACCGCGGGAATCTCGGCCCGCTTGCCCTCGCGGATCCGGAAGACCTGCATCATGAAGGGGACGTCGTCGTCGGTTTCGAACCAGTCCGGCACCGCCTCGCGCAGGATCGACGGCGCAAACGGCCGGAAGGACTCCCGGCGCTTGATCTTCAGGTTCAGGATATCCTTCATGTCGGCACGGCGCGGATCGCCCAGGATCGAGCGGTTGCCGAGCGCGCGCGGGCCCCATTCGAGGCGCCCCTGGAACCAGCCGATCACCTTGCCTTCCGAGATCGCCCGGGCGGTGCGCCGGCACAGCGTCGCTTCGTCGCCGATGCGCTCGATCGTGCAGCCCGCCGAATCGAAATCGGCGCGGCGTGCGGCGATCGCGACGGCGACCTGATCCGGCGTTGCCGACGGCCCCCAGTAGGCGTGATCCATCACGAAATGGCGTTTGGCCGCCGCGCCGCCCAGCCGATGCCAGGTCGCGAATGCCGCGCCGATCGCGCCGCCGGCATCGCCGCCCGCCGACTGGACATAGAGCTTCTTGAACGGCGAGCGCTCGAGAACCTTGCCATTGGCCACGGAATTGTAGGCACAACCGCCGGCCAGCACGACCGCCTCGGCGCCATAACGGCCGTGCAGCGTCCGCAGCAGGTTGAAAAACGCATTTTCGTAGGTCACCTGTGCGGATCGCGCGATGTCGCGGTGACGATCCTCCAGCGGTGCCGCGGGATCGCGCGCCGGCCCCAGCAATTCGCCCAGCGCGTCGCTCCACAGCCGCCCGCCCGACGGGATGCCGTCCTTGACCGTGTAGTCGGCGCCGTCGCCCGAGGCATGACGGAAATAGCGCAGGTCGAGGGCGAAGGTGCCGTCATCCTTGAGCCGGACGATCCGCTTCATCTGCTCGACGAAGCGAGGTTCACCGTAGGGCGCGAGGCCCATCACCTTGTATTCGTCGCCATAGTGCGGGAAGCCGATGAACTGGGTCATCGCCTCGTAGAAGACACCCAGCGAGTGCGGGAAGTAGACACGGCCGTCGACCGAGAGACTGCCGCCCTCGCCCAGTCCCCATGCCGCCGAGGAGAAGTCGCCGAAACCATCGACCGAGACAGCGACCGCCCGGTCATGGGGCGACACCAGGAACGCCGATGCCAGATGGCAGAGGTGATGCTCGACGGCGTGGATGGCGCCGCGGAACTCCTGGTCCGGCAGGTGTCGCTTGAGGTTGCCGGCGATGTCGGCACGCTCGCCGCGCTGGCGCAGCCGCTTCATCACGTAGCCCGGGCTGACACCGGACGTCAGCACATAGGCAAGCTTGCGCCAACGATTCGCCCGGTTGTCGCTGTTGACCGCCACATGACCGACGTCGGCGAGGGAGATGCCGGCCTCGGCCAGGCAGTAGCGTATCGACTCGCTGGGGAAGCCGCCCCAGTGCTTGATCCGCCGGAAGCGCTCCTCTTCGACCGCGGCAACCAGAGTGCCGTCCTTCACCAGGCAGGCGGCGGCATCGGCATGAAAGGCATTCAGCCCAAGAACGTAGGTCATCCGGAAGGCTTTCCGGCGCCGATGCGTTGAAGGTCGCGACGCAGCAGATGCATGGACAGGATCAGGTCGGCCGTTACTCGCTGGGCCGTATAGAGAAGTCCCGCCTTGCCGTCGAACATCAGGCCCTTGAGCACGAGGCAGTGGAACGCCACCGCGGGCGGACCCAGCACCCGCGTGCAGCGCAGCCGGTCGGCCCATCCGAGCGCCGCCCAGGGTTGCGTCGAAAGCTTTTCGGCCTCGGAAGCCTGGTAGCGGACCTGCGACTGCAGCCAGCGCTCGAGGCTCTTTCGATCGTCATGCAGCAGACGGTTGGCCAGCCGCACCACCGCGCCATCGATGCGCAGCTTCTCCGTGTGGCCATCCTGCTCGAACCGCGCCCGTCCCTGCCGGAACAGGACCGGCAACGCCGGGTAGAGCGAGGCGCGCAACGGCCGGCCATCGATGCAGTAGGAGAACGCGATTTCGTAGGCGGCTGTCGCTGCCGCCGGGACCAGCGCGGCGATTTCGTCGCGCAACGCCGGTTCCATCATGTAGTCGGCATCGAGCCGCAGAACCCAATCGGTCGCTATGCCGGTCTCGGTGGCGGCGAACCGCCACTGTTGGGCATGGGTGTCGAATGGGCGGTGGACGGTCCGGACATTGGGGAAACGCGCGGCGATGGCCAGAGTCTCGTCGGTCGAGCCGCTGTCGACGATCACCACTTCGCGGGCCCAGGCCAGCCGGTCCAAGGACCGGCCGATGTTTGCCGCTTCGTTGTAGGTCAAGATGACGGGGGTGATGTCGGCCAGCACGGCGCAATGACGAGAGGGGAAGCAGCTATGTATTTGGTATAAATGAATTTTTTCCCGCAGACCATCGCTTTTGGCCGGATAACGGTGGCCCGGCCGGCCGGCGACCCGCGGGGCGCTTGCGGCGCGACAACGGCTTGACGGCGAAGCGACAGGCGAGCAAACGAGCAGCCTTGTGCGCCAATTCCGGCTCGGTCTCAGGTTCAGAGGCAGCGGCACGGGGTCGACGGTGCCCGAACGGGTCGGCAACATTTCGTCAGCCCGTATCGCAACTCTTTGAAAAGTTGGTTAAAACGCCCCTCGCGTCGATTGAAAGGCTGTTTCATGTCCAAGAATGATCTTGTGGTCGTCACCGGGGCCGGTGGCTTCATCGGTGGCCATCTGGTCCGTGTCCTGCAGCAGCGGGGACACACCAAAATACGCGCGGTCGACGTAAAACCGCTCACCGAGTGGTACCAGAAGACCCCCGGCGTCGAGAACCAGGTGGGCGACCTCGCCCTCCTCGAGCCGTGCCGCAAGGCCGCCAAGGACGCCCGGCTGATCTACAATCTCGCGGCCGACATGGGCGGCATGGGTTTCATCGAGACCCACAAGGCCGAGTGCATGCTGTCGGTGCTCGTCAGCACCCACATGCTGGTGGCGGCCAAGGAAGCCGGAACCGAACGCTTCTTCTATGCCTCGTCGGCCTGCGTCTACAACGGCGACAAGCAGACCGAAGCCAATGTGACGGCGCTCAAGGAAGAAGACGCCTATCCGGCGCTGCCGGAAGACGGCTACGGCTGGGAGAAGCTGTTCAGCGAACGCATGGCCCGGCACTATCGCGAGGACTATGGCATCGCCACGCGGGTCGCCCGCTACCACAACGTCTACGGCCCCGAAGGCACCTACGACGGCGGCCGCGAGAAGGCGCCCGCTGCGATCTGCCGCAAGGTCATCGAAGCCAAGCTGTCGGGCAAGCACGAGATCGAGATCTGGGGCGACGGTGAACAGACCCGTTCGTTCATGTACATCGACGACTGCACCGAGGGCACGATCAGGCTGACGGCCAGCGACATCGTCGAGCCTCTGAACATCGGCAGCGACGAGCTGGTCAGCATCAACCGCCTGGTCGACATCGTCGAGAAGATCGCCGGCGTGAAGCTGAAGCGCCGCTACAAGCTCGATGCACCCAAGGGCGTGCGCGGCCGCAACAGCGACAACACGCTGATCAAGAAGCTGATGAACTGGGCTCCTTCCATCCGCCTCGAGGACGGCATGGAGAAGACCTACAAGTGGATTCATGACGAAATGACGTCGGGCAAGGCTTCGGTCGTCAACGCGCTGCCGCGCGCTGTCGCCGCCCAGTAGGACCGCGCCGAGGCCGCGTCGGCCCTAACGGCCGACGCGGCTCGGGCTCTTGTTGCTCTTCAGCAGATCGTCGAAGTAGGCGATCGTCTTCGCCAGGCCCTGATCGAGCGGGACCTTCGGCTCCCATTTCAGCTTCTCGCGGGCCAGCGAGATGTCGGGACAACGCTGCATCGGATCGTCGACCGGCAACGGCTGGAAGATGAGCTTCGACCTGCCGCCGACCTTCTCCAGCACCTTCTCCGCAAGGTGCCGGATCGGCATCTCCACCGGATTGCCGATGTTGACCGGGCCGGTGAAGTCGTCCGGCGTGTGGTCCATCAGACGCAACCAGCCGTCGAGCAGATCGTCGACATAGCAGAAGGCGCGGGTCTGCATGCCGTCACCGTAGATGGTGATGTCCTCGCCCTTGAGCGCCTGGACGATGAAGTTCGACACGACGCGGCCGTCGTTGGGATGCATGCGCGGGCCGTAGGTATTGAAGATGCGCGCCACCTTGATGCGCAGCTTGTGCTGGCGGTGATAGTCGAAGAACAGGGTCTCGGCGCAGCGCTTGCCCTCGTCGTAGCAGGCGCGCGGGCCGATCGGGTTGACGCTGCCCCGATAGCTCTCGACCTGCGGATGCACGGTGGGGTCGCCGTAGACTTCGCTGGTCGAGGCCTGAAAAATCTTGGCGCGCACGCGCTTGGCGAGGCCCAGCATGTTGATGGCGCCATGCACGCTGGTCTTGGTCGTCTGCACCGGATCGTGCTGGTAGTGGATCGGCGACGCCGGACAGGCCAGGTTGTAGATCTCGTCAACCTCGACGTAGAGCGGGAACGTCACGTCGTGGCGCATCAGTTCGAAACGCGGATTGCCGAGGCACGCCATGATGTTGTGTTTGGAGCCGGTGAAGTAGTTGTCGACGCACAACACGTCGTGGCCCGCCTCCAGCAGCCGTTCGCAGAGATGCGAACCAAGGAAGCCCGCGCCGCCGGTGACCAAGATACGCTTGCTCATGATGCCTCTGGAAATCGCCCCGCCATCGCGCCCGACACTAGGCGATCGAGGTCTTGAAATCACTCCCAATCCGCCGAAGGATGCCGCCGCGCGCGCCGCCGGTGCGGCCAAGAGTTGAGGGGAAACGTCGCATGGACATCGAGACCGCGGGCCTCGCCGATATCGTCCGCACGCACGCGATGCAGCGGCCCGACGCCGCCGCCATCGTCTATGAGGGACGCACCACGACCTATGGCCGTCTCGACGCCGCGGCGAACCGCGTGGGCAACGGCCTGATCGCCGAGGGCATCGCGCCGCAGACTCGCGTCGCCCACCTCGACAAGAGCAGCGACCTGTTCTTCGAACTGCTGTTTGGCGTTGCCAAGGCCGGCGCCGTGATGGTCTCGGTCAACTGGCGCCTGGCGGCGCCGGAAGTCCTCCATATCGTGAACGACGCGGCGGCCGAAATCCTGTTCGTCGGCGAGGAGTACTTCCCGCTCGTCGAGAAGATCCGCAGCGACCTGAAGACGGTACGCAAGGTCGTCGCCATCGGCGGACGCCACCCGGCCTGGGAGGCCTTCGAGACCTGGCGCGATCGGCAGGCGTCCGAGGATCCGCGCCTGCCGGCACGGCCGCAGGACACGGCCATCCAGTTCTACACCAGTGGCACCACGGGACTGCCCAAGGGCGCGGAACTGACCAACGCCAACTTCGCCTGGATGTTTCCGCTGTGGACCAGGAGCTGGCTGATGGCGCCCGGCGTGCCCAACCTCGTCTGCCTGCCGATGTTCCACATCGGCGGCGCCGGCTGGGGCATCGCGGGCCTGTTCGCCGGGGCGACCAACTTCGTGGTGCGCGAGTTCGTGCCGGCGCAGGTGCTCGACATCATCCAGCGCGAACGGCTGCAGGTGATGCTGCTGGTGCCGGCCATGATCCTGTTTCTGGTGCAGGCCCCGCAGATCCGCGAGACCGACCTCTCGAGCCTGCGCCTGATCGTCTATGGCGCGGCGCCCATTCCCGCCGACCTGCTGAAGCAGGCGATGGACATCTTCAAGTGCGGCTTCCAGCAGGTCTATGGGCTGACCGAGACGACCGGCGCGATCACGCTGCTGCCGCCGCACGATCACGATCCCGCCGACGCGACCAGGCTGCTGTCCTGCGGCTATGCGCAGGACGGCGTCGAGCTGCGCATCGTCGGCGACGACGGTGCCGATCTGCCGGCCGGCCAGGTCGGCGAGATCGCCGTGCGCTCGCCACAGGTCATGGGCGGCTACTGGAAGTTGCCCGACGCCACCAAGAAAGCCATCCGCGGCGACTGGTTCATGACCGGAGACGCAGGCTACCTCGACCCCAAGGGCTACCTCTTCATCTACGACCGGGTGAAGGACATGATCGTGTCGGGCGGCGAGAACATCTATCCGGCGGAAGTCGAGAGCGCGCTGTTCGGTCATCCCGCCGTGGCCGACGTCGCCGTCATCGGCGTGCCGGACGAGCGCTGGGGCGAGGCGGTGAAGGCCGTGGTCGTGAAAAAGCCGGGCGCGGAGATCTCGGCAGGCGAGCTGATCAACTGGGCCCGCGAGCGCATCGCCGGCTACAAGCTGCCGAAGTCGGTCGATTTCATCGACGCGCTGCCGCGCAATCCGACCGGCAAGATCCTCAAGCGCGAACTGCGCCTGCCGTACTGGGCCGGCAAGACGCGCCAGGTCAACTGACCGCAGCCGGCACCGCTTGGCGAACGCCACCGCAAACGCCGCTCGAAATCGCCGGACGGCGGCGCTAGAAGGGCTGCATCTCCCCGTTGATGGCTCGACACAGCATGTCCCAGTTGCCCGACAATCTCACGCCCGTGCGGGCCGCGCACGCCTTCGACCAGGCACGCCTTGCCGACTACATGAAGGCGAATGTCGCGGGCTTCCGCGGGCCGATCAGCGTGCTGCAGTTCGAGGGCGGGCAGAGCAACCCGACCTTCCACATCACCGACGGCGGCGGTCGCATGTATGTGCTGCGCAAGAAGCCGCCCGGCAAGCTTCTCCCCTCGGCACACCAGGTCGACCGCGAATACCGGGTGATCAAGGCGCTGTCCGACCACACCGACGTTCCCGTGCCGAAGCCCTACGCCCTGTGCCAGGACGACGCGGTGATCGGCACCGCCTTCTACCTCATGGAGTTCCTGCCCGGTCGCATCCTGGCCGATGCCAAGATGCCGGGCATCTCGCCGGCCGATCGCGGCAGGATCTTCGATTCGATGAACGACGTGCTGGCCCGCATTCACAACGTCGACTACCGCGCGGTCGGTCTTGGCGACTTTGGCCGCGAGGGCCAGTACATCCAGCGCCAGATCGCCCGCTGGACGAGCCAGTACGATCTCGCGAGAACCGAGCACCTCGACTCGATGGAGGCGCTGAAGCTCTGGCTGCCGGCGCACATCCCGCCGGGCGACGAGACGCGCATCAACCACGGCGACTACCGGCTCGGCAACACGATCGTCCATCCGACCGAGCCGCGGATCATCGCGGTACTCGACTGGGAACTGTCCACGTTGGGCCACCCGCTGGCCGATCTCGGCTACAACTGCATGATGTATCATTTCGGCGAAGGCTTCGGCGCCGCCGCGGGCTATGCCGGCATGGATCTCAAGGCATTCGGCATTCCGACCGAGCGCGAGTATCTCGACGCCTACGCGCGTCGCACCAACCGCCGCGAAATCCCCGACTGGAACTTCTTCGTGGCCTTCTCCCTGTTCCGTCTCGCCGCCATCGTCCAGGGCGTCTACAAGCGCGGCCTCGACGGCAACGCCTCGTCCGAGACGGCCAAGAACTACGGCGACAGGGCGCGGGCGCTCGCCGATCTCGCCTGGGCGCTCGTCCGGGACCGCGCCTGAACCGGCGCCGGCCGTCTATTCGTCGGTAAGCGGCACCATCGAGGCATCATTGCCCTTGGGGCAACCTTCGCTGTCGATGAGGGCGTTGGCCGGATCGCGGAAGCGTTCGATGTCGTAGGCGCTCGACTCGCCAGCCGGCCGACGCGGCGGCGTGCGCAAAGTCCACGAGACCAGCTGCTTGATGACGCTGCCGAGCGCCTGGTCGAACGCCTCGACCACCTTGGGCACCTTGTCGGCACGCGCCCGCACGCAGCGCTCGAACGAGGCAACGCCGATGATCTGGCGGTCGGGCATGCGCACCAGCTTGGCGATGACGCGAACCCGCACGATCGGTGGGCTGCCGTAGTAGTACAGGGCCTCGAAGTTGCGCAGATCCGGCTGCAGCACGTAGTTGGCGCGCAAGCCGATCGACTCGCGCGCCACCGCCACGATCTTGCGTGTGTTCTCGAACGAGTCGACGATCCGCGTCTGGACCATCAGCGGCGCGCGGTCGGTCCATGCCGCCTTGGCATAATAGTCGGTCGATGTCGGGGTCATGGCGAGCGCGATGCGCCCGGTGTTGAGACTGGCCGCCGCAGCCGGCACCTCGACCGCCAGTTGCCAGAAGACGGCCGGCAGGCCCGGGTCGAAGGTACTCTTGGGCGATACCGTGTAGAGATCGGTCTGCTCGGTCGCCGCGTCGATGAGCTGGCAACCGCCGAGCAAGGCGGCGACGGCCGCGCAGGCGGCCAAACGGGCGATCATTTTGGAGTGTACCCCTGCTTGCCGCTGAACACGAAGGCGGCCGGGTCGCGTTCGAGTTTGGTGGCGATCACGTTCAGGTTCGCCGTCAGTTGCCGCAGTTCGCGAATGGCGAGCGACAGCTCGGTGAGTCCGGTCTCCGAGAACTGCCGGATCGGCCCCTTGCTGTCGGCCACCAGCTTGTTGAGCTGAAGGGCCGTCGCATCGATGTTGCCCAGCGCCGAGCGCGCATCCGCGATCGTCTTGCGCAGTTCGCCGGGCTCCTTGCCGGCCAGCGCCTTGCGGGTCGCCGCATCCTGCGGACCGAGTTCGAGCGCCACCAGGTTGAGCGAGTCGGCGAGCCCGTTCACCTTCTCGAAGGTCTTGCGGAACTCCGCGATGGCGCCGGGCAGTTCGGCCAGCGTCGTCTGGATCGCGCCATCCTGCTTGGCGAGCGCGGTGCTGGCCGTCGACAGGTTGCGCAGCGTGTCGCTCACCGCGCCGATGTTCTCGGGGCTGAGAAGTTCGTTGAGACGGTCGACCGTGGTGCTGGCCTTCGACAGCAGTTCCTGCGCCGAGGTCGACGTCGCCTGCAGGAAGGACGCACCTTCGCGGATCTCCGGATAGGGCTTCTCGCCGAGCCGCTTCTTGGGCTTGATCTGGTCGACGTCCAGCCGCCCGACGATCTGGATGAACGGGGCGCCGGCGATGAACGGCTTCTCGAAAACCGCGTAGGAGCGTTCGCGGATGTCGATGTTCCAGTCGACGGCAACGGTGACCTCGATCTTCTCCGTCAGGCGCTCGCGACCCGTGGCGCGCTGCGTGTCGACCCGCGACGTGAGCTGGATGTCCTGCACCCGGCCGACGCGCAGGCCGCGGTAGAAGACCGGAGAATCCTTGGTCAGGCCCTGCACGTCCCCTGAAAAGAGGATGTCGTAGTAGGCATAGGCGGTGCGGTCGCCGGTCCGCAGCTTCCAGACCACGAAGCCCGCCACGGCGACGATGAACAGGATCATCGCCGCGCCGATCAGCACATAAGGCGATTTTCTTTCCATCCTACGCTACTTCCGCTCCTGCCGCGCCGCCCGGCCACGCGGCCCATGGAAATATTCCCGGACCCAGGGATGATCGTATTGCAGCAACTCCGCCATCGTACCCACCACGACGCGCTTGTCGAGCAGCACGGCGATGCGGTCGCAGATGGCGTTCAGGCTGTCCAGGTCGTGGGTGACCATCAAGACGGTCAGGCCGAGGCTCTGGCACAGGCCTCTGACGAGTTCATCGTAGTGGGCGGCACCGATCGGGTCGAGGCCGGCCGTCGGTTCGTCGAGAAACAGCAGCTCGGCGTCGAGGGCCAGGGCGCGCGCCAGGCTTGCCCGCTTGCGCATGCCGCCGGACAGTTCCGACGGCTTCTTGCCGCCGGTATCGGGTGGCAGGCCGACCAGGGCGATCTTGAGGGCCGCGATGTCGCGCATCATCTCCTCGTCCAGCCCGGCATGCTCGCGCAGGGGCACGATGATGTTCTCGGAGACGGTGAGCGAGGAGAACAGCGCGCCGTCCTGGAACTGGACCCCCGTCCGCGCCTGCATGTCGCGCTCGGCCTGGCCGTGCAGGCTGCCCGTGTCGACGCCGAGCATCTCGATCGTGCCGCGGCTGGCTCGATTGAGGCCGATGATGGTGCGCAGCAGCACCGACTTGCCGGTGCCCGAGCCGCCGACCAACCCGACGATCTCGCCGCGGAAGACGTCGAAATCGAGTTTGTCGTGGATGATGTTGCTGCCGAACTGGGTGCGCACGCCGCGCAGCCGCAGCACGACCTCGCGGCCGTTGCTGTGGTCGACGAGTTGTCCGCCTTCGACCATCACACGTTGGCCAGCAGGAAGATGATGGAGAACACTGCGTCGAGCACGATGACGCAGAAGATCGACTCGACGACCGACTTCGTCGTGAGCTGGCCGACGCTCTCGGCGCTGCCGCGGACCTGCAGGCCTTCGAAGCAGCCGATGGTGGCGATGACCATGCCGAAGACCGGCGCCTTGATCATGCCCGTATAGAAATGCCAGATGCCCACCGTATCGCGCAGCCGGTCGAAGAACTGCACGAACGTGAAGTCGAGATAGATCGTGCAGGCGACCGCGCCGCCCAGCAGGCCCGTCATGTTTCCCCAGAAAGCCAGCAACGGCATCACCAGCACCAGGGCCACGATCCGCGGCAGCACCAGCCACTCGATCGGGTTGAGCCCGATCGTGCGCATGGCATCGACCTCCTGGTTGACCTGCATCGTGCCGATCTGGGCCGTGAAGGCGCTGCCCGACCGGCCGGCGACGATGATGGCGGTGAGCAGTACGCCCAGCTCGCGGAACATGCTGATGCCGACCGCCTCGACGGCGAACGTCTCGGCGCCGAACTGGCGCAGCTGCTGGATGCCCTGGTAGGCGATCACCACGCCAATCAGGAAACAGAGTACGCCGACGATCACCAGGGCCCTGATCCAGACCTCGTACATCTGGCGCACGACGACATTGGCGCGGAACCGTCGCGGCCGGGCGCAGGCCTCGACGAAGACCACGAGGATCTCCCCGAAGAAGGCGCAAAGGCTGAGCACCTGACGGTAAAGGTCGACCGCGTTGCGCCCGATTTCCTCCAGCCAATGGCCGAACCAGTTGACGTGCCGCTCGGGCATGGCGGCGCCCATGTTCTTCTGGACGACCCGGAACAGGTCGGCATGGCCCTGCTCGCGCGTCGTCACCTCGGTGTCGGGCCCGCCGCCGGACAGTTTCAGGATTTCGAGCGCGCCTGCCGTGTCCAGTCGTTCCACGCCGCTCGCGTCGACCGTGCGCGTCGCTCGCCCGGTACCCGCCGCCTCGAGAGCCCGCGCCGCCTTCCGGCGGATGCTGCGGAGGCTGAACACGGTCCAGCTGCCGCCGACCTCCGCGATGGGCTTGCCGGCGCGCACGGTAAAGCGAATGGTCGGTTCGGCGTCGGACATTGCCGAGATTAGTCGCCACGCCGGTTCGCGCTGTCAATGTCCCTGCGCTCGTTGCCCTGCCGTGCCGCCGCTGGCACGATCCGTCGGGGGAGGACGAAATGGGAAAGTGGCCCAGTCTGGACAAGATCGAGATGGTCGACGGTCCGATCGACGATGCGACCTATGAGCGCGATCTGCGCAAATTGCAGAGCCGCCTGCTCGACCTCCAGATCCATCACCTGCGGACGGGCGGACGGGTGGTCATCTGCATCGACGGCTGGGATGCCGCCGGCAAGGGCGGCCTGATCGAGCGCGCGGTCACCGGCCTCGAGCCCAAGTCGGTGCATGTCTGGCGCATCGGCGCGCCCACGCCCGACGAGCAGGGACGCCACTATCTCTGGCGCTTCTGGCAGCGCCTGCCGGCGCCGGGCAACTGGGCGATCTTCGACCGCACATGGTACGGCCGCGTCCTCGTCGAACGCATCGAAGGCTTTTGCAGCAAGGAGGCGTGGAAGCGGGCCTACCGCGAGATCAACGAGTTCGAACAACAGCTTGCCGACGACGGCGTGCGCATCGTCAAGCTCCTCATGCATGTCAGCGCCGACGAGCAGAAGAAGCGGATGATCGAACGGCTGAGCAAGCCGCACAAACGCTACAAGATCGGTCTCGAGGACTTCCGCAACATCGCCAAGCGCCAGCAGTACATCGAGGCCTACGACGACATGCTCGAGCGTACCGACACCGACCACGCGCCCTGGCGGGTCATCGCCTCCGACAACAAGATGCAGGCCCGCCTCGCCGGCGTGACGGCGATCGCCGACAGGTTGGGCGAAGGCATCACCCTCACCGAGCCGGTTCTCGATCCCGAGATCGCCGCCGCCGCCTTCCGTATGTGGGGGTGGACACCCGAAAACGGCAACAACAACAAGAACAAGAAGAACGGCAACCGGAAGTGATGGGGCGCGTCTTCGCCGGCTGGTGGGTGGTCGCCGGCGCCTTCCTCTGCATGATGACCGGCTATGCCGTTGCCTACTCGTTTGCCGCCTTCTTCGGCGCCCTCGAGACGGAGTTCGATGCCCGACGCGGCGAGACCGCGCTCGTCTTCTCCATCTCGGCATTCCTCTACTTCTTGCTGGGCTTTCCCGCCGGCCTGATCGCCGACCGGGTCGGGCCACGCCCGGTGGTCGTGGGCGGCCTGTTGCTGGTGGCCGCGGGCCTCTTCTCGCCGCCGCCCAGGCCACGACCCTGTGGCAGGTCTATCTCGGCTACGGGCTGGGGGTCGGCATCGGCGTCGGCCTGTCCTATGTGCCGGCCATCGCCGCCGTGCAGCGCTGGTTCGTCCGCCGTCGCGGCGCGGCAAGCGGCATCGCCGTCGCCGGCATCGGCGTCGGAACCCTGATCGGCGCGCCGCTGGCCCATGAGTTGATCGCCGACTTCGGATGGCGGCAGACCTACCTGATCCTGGCGGCGCTGACCGTGGTCGGCGCCGCAGTCAGCGGCCTGCTGGTCCGTCCCGGGCCGGAGCACTACGGCCTCGCGCCCGACGGCGACCCCGCCGACCCTGGCGGCGCCCTGGCGATCCCGGCCGGTCTCGCCTTGGGCGAAGCCGCGAGGTCGGCGCCGTTCTGGGCGATCTATATCGGCGCGCTGCTGTTGTCGTTCGGCCTCTTCGTGCCGTTCGTCCACCTGGCGCCCTATGCCAGCGACCTGGGGCTGGGCGAGGGCTTCGGCGTGCTGCTGATCGTCCTTCTGGGCGTCGGCAGCACCGTCGGCCGGTTCCTGTTCGCCAGCCTGACCGGCTGGCTCGGCCGCCGCCGGTCCTTCGCCCTGATGTATCTCGGCGCCGGCGCCATGCTGGTGATGTGGTCGCAGTCGACCAGCGCCCCGGCCCTGGTGGCGTTCGCCCTGGTGTTCGGCGCCTTCTACGGCGGCTTCGTCGCCATCGCGCCCTCGCTTGCCGCCGACTACTTCGGCGGCCGCGCGCTGGGCTCGATCATCGGCGCGCTCTACAGCGGCGTCGCCTTCGGCGCCCTGCTCGGATCGCCGGTTGCGGGCTACGCCTACGACTTCTTCGGATCCTACACCGGCGCCATCCTGGCCGGCGCCGTCCTCTGCGTGGTGTCGTTTGCCATCACGCTGGCGACGCCGGAGCCGGCGCGCTGGCTGGCGGCACGACGAGCCTAGCCCTGCCGTCCAGCACCGAAGCGATCCAGGGCAGCGCCTCGGCCATCGCCTCCTCGAAGCGCCACGGCGGATTGATCACCGCCAGACCGCAGGCCGTGAGCTTGGTCGTGCCGGCCTCGCCGGGAATCCTCAGTTCCATGACCAGACGCCTGGGCGCGCCCAGTGTGGCGATGAAGGCAGCGGCCGCCGCCTCGTCCTTGATCGGATACCAGACGGCATAGCAGCCTGTGGCGAACCGGCGCAGCCCCTGCCGCACCGCGCGCGCCAGCCGCTCGAATTCGTCCGTCGCCTCGAACGGCGGATCGATCAGCACAAAGCCACGCCGCTCGACCGGCGGCAGCATGGCCTTCAACACCTTGTAACCGTCCTCCTGTCGCACCTCGATCGCCCGGTCGCCGGCGAACTCGCGCCGGAGCGCCAGCGCGTCTTCGGCATGCAGTTCGCAGGCGATGAAGCGGTCACCCGGCCGCAGCGCGGCCCGCACCAGGCGCGGCGAACCGGGATAATGCCGCAGTCCTCCCCCCGACGGGCCGAACTTGCGATCGTAGACGGCCACCGCCGCAAGATAGCGTGCCACAGCGGCCGGCCGACCGGCCGGCGGCGTCGCGATCAGGCGCGCGATGCCCGCCGCGGCTTCGCCGGTGCGCCCGGCCAGCGTGCCGGCAAGATCGTAGCCGCCCGTACCGGCATGGGTGTCGAGGACGAACAGCTTCTTGTCCTTCGCCGTCAGCAGTCGCAGCAACTCGCACAGGGCAAGGTGCTTGAGGACGTCGGCGAAATTGCCCGCGTGATAGCCGTGGCGGTAGTTCATGTCCCGCCTATAGCATCGTCCATGGATTTGGGGGCACGGTATGTGCTTCAACCGTCGGGCAAGAATGGGAGACCGCATGGCCACGCACGAACTTCACTCCTCGCCCGAGACCTGCCACTGGGGCTACTTCGACAGCCAGCTGAAGCCGCAGCTGCGCATCAAGTCGGGTGACATCGCCACGATCCACTGCGTCTCCGGCGCCGCCGAGATCCTGCCGCAGCCGCCGATGAACGTGCTGCCCGAGCATCGCGAGATCCTGGCCAAGCTGAAGCCGCATATCGGCCGCCACATCCTGACCGGACCTGTCCATGTCGAGGGCGCCGAACGCGGCGACACGCTGGCGGTCGAGGTCCTCGACATCAAGTTCCGCACCAACTGGGGCTGGAACGTGCAGCGGCCGCTGATGGGCACCCTGCCGGAGGACTTCAATTTCTATCGCCTGACGCACATCCCGATCGATTCCAACCGCGGTGTCTGCACCATGCCGTGGGGCCTCGAAGTCCAGCTGAAGCCGTTCTTCGGCATCATGGGCGTGGCGCCGCCGCCGGAGTGGGGCCAGTGCAGCTCGGTCGAGCCGCGCGCCTTCGGCGGCAACATCGACAACAAGCACTTCAACGTCGGCACGACGGTCTACCTGCCGGTGTTCGCCGAAGGCGGCCTGTTCTCGACCGGCGACGGCCACGGCGTGCAGGGCGACGGCGAGGTCAATCTCACGGCGCTGGAAACCTCGCTCTCGGGCACCTTCCGCTTCACGGTGCGCAAGGACATGAAACTCAACAACCCGCGCGCCGAGACGGCCACGCACTGGATCACCCACGGCTTCGATCCCGACCTCGACGACGCCGCCAAGGAGGCGTTGCGCGACATGATCCGGCTGATCACCGCCAAGACCGGCCTCTCGGCGGCCGACGCCTACATGCTGTGCAGCCTGCAGGCCGACCTGCACGTCACGCAGACGGTCGACGGCAACAAGGGCATCCACTGCATGATCGACAAGAAGCTGATCGGCGGGTGAGTCGGTCCGTGGATGCACGGCATCTCGTCGGCGCCTGGCGTCTCGAAAGCTGGTCGCTGGTCTACGACGACGGCCGCGCGCCGGAGTTTCCGCTCGGTCGCGAGGCCAAGGGGTTCATCTTCTACATGCCCGGCGGCGAGGTCAGCGCTACGCTGATGCGGGGAGGCCGTCCTTCGAGAGCGCCCGCCTCCGAGCGCGAGAAGGCCGCGGCCTACGAGGAAAGCTTCGCCTACGCCGGCCACTATGAGGTCCGCGACGGCGCGGTCTTTCATTCGATCGAAGTCGCCACCAACCCTGCTCTCGTCGGCTTGACCTCGACGCGGCACATCGAACTCGACGGCGACAGGCTGACCCTGTCGGGACCGGACTTCGTGGCGGGCTCAGGCCGAACGCAACGCATCGTCTGGCGAAGGTCTTCGGCTGGCTGACGGACTCAGGCCGGCTGCAAGCGCAGGGGCGGTCGCGACTGCGGAAAGGCGAGCGCCATGGCCACGGCGGCGAGGCCGATGCCGAACGAGCCGATGTAGAGATAGCCGTAGCCGCCGAAGGTGTCGAAGACCCAGCCGCCGGCCGCGGGACCGAGCGCCATGCCGAGGCTGGCGATCATCGACGCCGCGCCGAACACGGTGCCCATGATGCGCATCGGAAAGTACTCGCGCGCGATCACGGCGTAGAGCGGCATCACGCCGCCATAGGCCATGCCGAAGAGAATGGCGACGGCATAAAACTCAGCGACGTCGCGCGTGAAGTAGTAGCTGCCGGCGCCTAAGGCCTGGACCATGAGGCCCACCACGACCACGCGCCGGGCGCCGAACCTGTCGCCCGCCAGGCCGAACACGATGCGGCCGCCGAGACCCGCCAGGCCTTCGACGCTGTAGATGGTGACCGCCGTCATGGCCGGCAGGCCACATGCCAGCGCATAGCTCACCGTATGAAAGATCGGTCCGGAGTGCGCGGCACAGCAGCAGAAGAAGGTGAGCGCCAGCACGATGAATTGCGGCGAGCGCAGACCCTGGCCGACCG
>JAIETA010000359.1 GCA_019745575.1 Reyranella sp.
TTGATCTCGGCGACATCGGCGGTATCGACGAAGAACTTCATATAAACTACCCCAATGGCCAGTGGTCCGGACGTGCGCGCCACCACAATTTCTAGCGTTTCCCCCCCGCAGCCACAAGCCGAGGCGGCAGCCCCGACGTGCCTGGAATCGGTGGAAAACATCATCCGGGTCCTGCTGCCGCTGCCCCTGGCCGATGCCTACGACTACCGCGTGCCGGACGGCATGGCGGTCTCGCCCGGACACTTCGTCGTGGTCCCGCTGGGCAAGCGCGAGACGGTGGGCGTGGTGTGGGGGACCGGCACGGGCGAGGTGGCGCCCGAGAAGTTGCGCGACGTCGCCCAGCTGCTGCCGGCGCCGCCGATGGCCGACGCGTTGCGCCGCTTCGTCGACTGGGTGTCGGCCTACACCCTGTCGCCGCCGGGCGCGGTGTTGCGCATGGCGATGAGCGTGCCGTCCGCGCTGGAGGCGCCCCGGACCGAGACCATCTACCGGCCGGCTCCGTCGCCGGGCGATGCGGCGCTGAAGCTGACGGCGGCGCGGCGCCGCGTGCTCGAGGCTCTGCGGGACGGGCCGGCGATGCCGGCGGCCGAACTCGCCCATCTCGCCGGCGTCGGCGCTTCGGTGGTCAAGACCATGGCGCAGATCGGCCTGCTCGAGACGGTCGAGCGCATGCTGCGGCGAAACTTTCCGCGACCTGACGGCGAGCGGCCCGGCCCGGCGCTGTCGGCCGAGCAGCAGGCCGCCGCGCAGGCCCTGGTCGAGAAGGTCCGCGCCGACGTCTTTTCCGCGACCCTGCTCGACGGCGTGCCGGGCGCCGGCAAGACCGAGGTCTATTTCGAGGCGATCGCCGCCGCCTTGGCCGCCGGCCGCCAGGTGCTGGTGCTGCTGCCCGAGATCGCGCTGACGGCACAGTGGCTGCGGCGGTTCGAGGATCGCTTCGGCGCGCCGCCCGCGGCCTGGCACTCGGGCCTGACCGGCCTGGAGCGCCGCGAGACCTGGCGCGCCATCGCCGAGTGCCGGGTGGGGGTCGTGGTCGGCGCCCGCTCGGCGCTGTTCCTGCCCTTCGCCAGACTCGGCCTGATCGTCGTCGACGAGGAGCACGACGGCTCTTTCAAGCAGGACGAGGGCGTCACCTACAACGCCCGCGACATGGCGGTGGTGCGGGCCCGGCTGGTGGCGGCACCCATTGTCCTCGCTTCGGCCACGCCGTCGCTCGAAAGCGTCGTCAACGTCACCGCCGGCCGCTATCGGGCGCTTCATCTGCCGGGCCGTCACGGCGGCCAGCAGCTGGCGCGGCTGACGGCGGTCGATCTGCGGCGCGACTCGCCACCGCGCGGCCGCTGGCTGTCGCCGCCAGTGGTCGAGGCGATGCGCCAGACCCTGGCGGCCGGCGAGCAGACCCTGCTGTTCCTGAACCGCCGCGGCTACGCGCCGCTCACCCTTTGCCGCGCCTGCGGCCACGGGCTGGAATGCCCGCAATGCTCGGCCTGGCTGGTCGAGCACCGGTTCCGCCGCACCCTGGTCTGCCATCACTGCGGGCACACGGAGCCGCCGGCGCATGCCTGCAAGCATTGCGGTGCCGCCGATCAGTTCGTGGCCTGCGGTCCGGGCGTCGAGCGGCTGGCCGAGGAGGCGCTCGAACTCTTTCCCGAGGCGCGGCTGGAACTCTTCACGTCCGACTCGCTGATGAACCGCGACGAGGCGTCGGCCGCGGTCGAGCGCATGATTGGGGGCGAGATCGACATTCTGATCGGGACGCAAATGGCGGCCAAAGGACACCACTTTCCCAGCCTCACGCTGGTCGCCGTGGTCGACGCCGATCTCGGGCTGAATGGCGGCGATCTCCGCGCCGCCGAGCGGACATTCCAGCTTCTCTACCAGGTCGCCGGCCGGGCCGGCCGCGAGGACCGGCCCGGGCGCGCCTTGGTGCAGACCCATATGCCCGAGCATCCGGTCATGCAGGCGTTGGTCTCGGGCGATCGCGACCGCTTCGTCGCGGCCGAGCTGGCCGACCGTGCTGCCGCCGGCATGCCGCCCTATGGCCGGCTGGCCGCGCTGATCGTGTCGGGGCCCGATCCGGCGGCGGTCGACGGCGTGTGCGCGGCGCTGGCGCGCCGGGCGCCCCAGCAGCCCGGCGTGACCGTGCTGGGACCGTCGACCGCGCCCCTGGCCTTGCTGCGCGGCCGGCACCGCCGACGCTTCCTGCTGAAGGCGCCCCGCGAAACCGCGCTCCAGCCGCTGCTCCACGGCTGGCTGGCGCGCATCGGGCTACCGGGTTCGGTGCGTCTGCAGGTCGATGTCGATCCCTATTCCTTCCTGTGACACGGCGCGCCGAAAAACCGCGGTAATACAGGCCTTTGGCAATCTTGCGCCTGGGAAAACCGCATGGTAGCAACGCGCGCTTTTCCGGGGCGGGGCGGGACACAGCGCGACACGTTCTCCTGGGAAAAGTCCCGCCGGATCAAGACGTTGCCGGCCGGACGAAACGGCATTGGAGAGGCTCTTAAACGTGTCAACTGCTACCTCCGCCCCAGCCGGCGTCGCCGGCCGCTATGCCAGTGCCCTGTTCGAGCTGGCCGACAACGCCAAGGCGCTCGATCAGGTAGCCCAGGACCTCACGACGTTCCGCGGGATGGTCGGTGAAAGCGCCGATCTCGCCCGCCTGATCGCAAGCCCTGTGATCGGCCGCGACCTCCAGAGCAAGGCGCTGCTGGCCGTGCTCGATGCCGCCGGCATAAAAGGCCTCACCCGCAACTTCGTCGGCACGGTGGCGGCCAACGGCCGTGCCCGCGACCTCGTGGCGATGGCCGCAGCCTTCCTGGCCGAGCTGGCCAGCCGCCGCGGCGAGACCACCGTCGCCGTCACGTCCGCGGTGCCGCTCTCGCCGGCCCAGCTTCAGCAGCTCACCGACGCGCTGCGCGGCGTGCTGGGCAGCGCCAAGGTTTCCATCGACGCGCGCGTCGAGCCCGACATTCTCGGCGGTCTGGTCGTCAAGGCCGGTTCGCGCCTGTTCGATTCATCCATCCGCAGCAAGCTGCAGCGTTTGCAGCTTGCCATGAAGGGAGTTGCCTAAATGGATATCCGTGCCGCCGAAATCTCGGCCATCCTCAAGCAGCAGATCGCCAATTTCGGCACCGAGGCCGAAGTGGCCGAGGTCGGCCAGGTCCTGTCCGTCGGCGACGGCATCGCGCGAGTCTACGGCCTCGACAGCGTCAAGGCCGGCGAGATGGTGGAGTTCCCCGGCGGCATCAAGGGCATGGCGCTCAACCTGGAGAGCGACAACGTCGGCGTCGTGATCTTCGGCGAGGATCGCACGATCCGCGAAGGCGATATCGTCAAGCGCACGGGCACCATCGTCGACGTGCCGGTGGGCAAGGGCCTGCTGGGCCGCGTGGTCGACGGTCTCGGCAATCCGATCGACGGCAAGGGGCCGCTGGCCACGACCGAGCGTCGCCTGGTCGAGCTCAAGGCGCCCGGCATCATCCCGCGCAAGTCGGTCAACGAGCCGATGCAGACTGGCCTGAAGGCGGTCGACTCGCTGGTGCCGATCGGCCGCGGACAGCGCGAGCTGATCATCGGTGACCGCCAGACCGGCAAGACCGCCGTTGCCATCGACACCTTCATCAACCAGAAGCCGATCAACAAGGGCACCGACGAGAGCCGCAAGCTCTACTGCGTCTATGTCGCCATCGGCCAGAAGCGCTCGACGGTCGCCCAGATCGTCAAGACGCTCGAGGACAACGGCGCGATGGAGTACTCCATCGTCGTCGCCGCCACGGCATCCGATCCGGCGCCGATGCAGTTCCTGGCGCCCTATGCCGGCTGCGCCATGGGCGAGTACTTCCGCGACAACGGCATGCACGCCGTCATCGTGTACGACGATCTTTCCAAGCAGGCCGTGGCCTATCGCCAGATGTCGCTGCTGCTGCGCCGCCCGCCGGGCCGCGAAGCCTATCCGGGCGATGTCTTCTATCTGCATTCGCGTCTGCTCGAGCGCGCCGCCAAGCTGAACGAGAAGAACGGCTCGGGCTCGCTCACCGCGCTGCCGGTCATCGAGACGCAGGCCGGCGACGTGTCGGCCTACATTCCGACCAACGTGATCTCGATCACCGACGGCCAGATCTTCCTCGAGACCGAGCTGTTTTATCAGGGCATCCGCCCGGCGATTAACGTCGGCCTGTCGGTCAGCCGCGTCGGCTCGGCCGCCCAGATCAAGGCGATGAAGCAGGTCGCCGGCACCATCAAGCTCGAGCTGGCGCAGTATCGCGAGATGGCGGCCTTCGCCCAGTTCGCCTCGGACCTCGATGCCTCGACCCAGCGTCTGCTCGCCCGTGGTCAGCGCCTCACCGAACTTCTGAAGCAGGGCCAGTACGTGCCGATGGTGATCGAAGAGCAGGTCGTGTCGCTGTACTGCGGCACCCGCGGCTTTCTCGACACGCTGCCGGTGGCCCGCATCGGCGACTTCGAGCGTCAGGTGCTCGATGCGCTGCGCGCCGAGGGGTCGATCCTGGCGTCGATCCGCGACAAGCGCGAGATCGTCAAGGAGACCGACGACAAGCTGAAGGCTTTCCTCGCCGACTTCGTCAAGAAGTTCGCCTAGGCCTTCGCAGGTATCGATGCCCAGCTTAAAAACCTTCCGCCTCAGGATCCGAAGCGTCCAGTCGACGCAGAAGATCACCAAGGCCATGAAGATGGTTGCCGCGGCCAAGCTGCGGCGCGCCCAGGAGCAGGCGATGGCCGCCCGCCCCTATGCCGAGGCCATGGACAAGATCCTGGCGTCGCTGGGGGCCAGCTTCAAGGGTGGCACCGGCCCGCGCCTGCTGGCCGGCACCGGCTCCGACAAGGTCCATCTGCTGATCGTCGCCACCGCCGATCGCGGCCTGTGCGGCGCCTTCAACAGCTCGATCGTGCGCGAAGCGCGGCGCAACATCCGCGCGCTGCTCGCCGAGGGCAAGACGGTCAAGGTGATGTGCGTCGGCCGCAAGGGCCGCGACCAGCTGCGCCGGGATTTCAGCAGCCACATCGTCGAGACGATCACCGATCTCGGCCGTCCGCGCCTGTCGTTCGCCGACGCCCACAAGGTCTCGTCGCGGATCATGGAGATGTTCGAGGCGGGCGATTTCGACGTCGCCTCCGTCGTCTTCAACCGCTTCAAGTCGGCGATGACCCAGATCGTCACGCGCCAGCAGCTCATCCCGCCGCCGGCGCCCGACGCTGCCGGGGCGGCACCCGCCGCCGGCGGCGGCGCGGTGTACGAGTTCGAACCCGACGAGGGCGAGATCCTGGCCGACCTGCTGCCGCGCAACCTCACTGTCCAGATCTTCCGCGTTCTGCTCGAGAACGCGGCGAGCTTCTACGGTTCGCAGATGACGGCGATGGACAACGCGTCGCGCAACGCCGGCGACGTGATCAAGAAGCTGACGCTGCAGATGAACCGTTCGCGCCAGGCTTCCATCACCAAGGAACTCATCGAGATCATCTCGGGCGCCGAGGCCGTCTAGGCCGCGCGCTGACAGCAATCGAAGGAAAGGGATCCGTCTTATGGCCACCAACAACATCGGCACGATCACCCAGATCACGGGCGCGGTCGTCGACGTGCGGTTCGACGCCGATCTGCCGAACATCCTGAACGCCCTGCACGTCAAGGCCGATGGCCGCCTGATCGTGCTGGAAGTCGCGCAGCACCTGGGCGAGTCCGAGGTTCGCACCATCGCCATGGACACCACCGACGGCCTGGTCCGCGGCGAGAAGGCGGTCGACACCGGCAGCCCGATCCAGATGCCGGTCGGCCCCGAGACGCTCGGCCGGATCCTGAACGTCATCGGCGAGCCGGTCGACGAGCGTGGCCCGGTCAACAACAAGCAGACCCTGCCGATCCATCGCAGCGCGCCGGAGTTCGTCGAGCAGTCGACCGAAGCGCAGATCCTGATCACGGGCATCAAGGTCATCGACCTGCTCGCGCCCTACGCCAAGGGCGGCAAGATCGGCCTGTTCGGCGGCGCCGGCGTCGGCAAGACCGTGACGATCATGGAGCTGATCAACAACGTCGCCAAGGCGCACGGCGGCGTGTCGGTGTTCGCCGGCGTCGGCGAGCGCACCCGCGAGGGCAACGACCTCTATCACGAGATGATCGAAGGTGGCGTCATCAAGCTCGACGGCCCGGGCTCCAAGGTGGCTCTGGTGTACGGCCAGATGAACGAGCCGCCGGGCGCCCGCGCCCGCGTCGGCCTGTCGGGCCTCACCGTGGCGGAGTACTTCCGCGACGCCGAAGGCCAGGACGTTCTGTTCTTCGTCGACAACATCTTCCGCTTCACGCAAGCCGGCTCGGAAGTGTCGGCGCTGCTCGGCCGCATCCCCTCGGCGGTGGGCTATCAGCCGACTCTGTCGACCGACATGGGCGCGCTGCAGGAGCGCATCACCTCGACCAAGAAGGGTTCGATCACCTCGGTGCAGGCCATCTACGTGCCCGCCGACGACTTGACCGACCCGGCGCCGGCCACCTCGTTCGCCCATCTGGATGCCACCACGGTGCTCAGCCGTTCGATCGCCGAGCAGGCGATCTTCCCGGCCGTCGATCCGCTCGATTCGACCTCGCGCATGCTCGATCCGCGCGTCGTCGGCGAGGAGCACTACAACGTGGCGCGCGCCGTGCAGCGCGTGCTGCAGCAGTATAAGTCGCTGCAGGACATCATCGCCATTCTGGGCATGGACGAGCTCTCGGAAGAGGACAAGCTGGTCGTCTCCCGAGCGCGCAAGATCCAGCGCTTCCTGAGCCAGCCCTTCCATGTGGCCGAGGTCTTCACCGGCACGCCCGGCGTGTTCGTGAAGCTCGAGGACACGATCAAGGCGTTCAAGGGCATCGTCGCCGGTGAGTACGACGACCTTCCGGAATCGGCCTTCTACATGGTCGGCACGATCGACGAGGCCGTCGCCAAGGCCAAGAAGCTCGCCGCCGAGGCGGCGTAGGCCGATGGCGAAGGTCAACTTCCGGCTGGTCATGCCCGAGCGCGAGCTGCTCGCGACCGAGGCCGACATGGTCGTGGTGCCGGGCAGCGAGGGCGATTTCGGCGTCCTGCACGGCCACGCGCCGTTGATCTCGACCGTCCGGCCGGGCGTGCTCGAGGTGTTCCAGGGCAGCAAGGCCGAGCAGCGCTTCCTGGTGGTCGGCGGCTTCGCCGAAGTGACGCCGGAGCGCTGCACCGTGCTGGCCGACGAGGCGCTGCCGTTCGAGACCGTCACCGCAGAGCAACTGGCCGAGCGCGAGCGCGCAGCGGAGCGCGACCTCACGGACGCCGCGACCGACGCCGAAAAGGCCGCTGCGGAGAAAAACCTGACCATCGCCAGGGACTTGCGACGGGCCCAGGCCTACTACGCCGGCCGCTGACCCCGGTCCTTTTGCGCAATTTTCGTTCAAGATGTGCACCGACCGGCCATTGAAAGCCGGTGCGGACGTCGCTTTATTACGCTGACGCGATAGGCCGCCAAGGGGTCTCAATCATGGGCAACTGGACACTCGAGACGATTGCCTGGGATGGGTTCGACGCGTCGAAAGTCGATCCGGAGATCCTGCGCAACATCAAGGCCGCGGCGCTGGTGGAGCGCAACGGCGGCGATTACGGCATCTATCTCGGCCGCGTCTTTGCCGACGACCCTGCCTTCATGGAGGCGGTGAATGTCTGGGTCGTGGAAGAAGTCCAGCACGGCATGGCACTTGGCCGCTGGGCGCAGCTTGCCGACCCGGCGTGGGATTTCGAGGCGGCCTTCGAACGCTTCCGCGCCGGCTATCAGGTGCCGCTCGACGTCAGCGATTCGGTGCGCGGCAGCCAGGCGGGCGAGATGATGGCGCGCTGCATCGTCGAGACGGGCACCAGCTCCTACTACAGCGCGCTCAAGGACGCGACCGACGAGCCGGTGTTGAAACAGATTTGCAGCCGGATCGCGGCCGACGAATTCCGCCACTACAAGCTCTTCTACGGACATCTGCGGCGCTGCCTGCAGCGCGACCGGCTGAGCCGCTGGGGCCGGCTGCGCATTGGCTGGGGACGTCTCAAGGAGAGCGAGGACGACGAACTGGCCTATGCCTACTTTGCCGCCAACGAGCCCGTCGGCGCGGTCTACGACCGCAAACGCTACATGCAGGCCTATGCCCGGCGCGCCTATCCGCTCTACCGCCAGACGCACGTGCAGCGCGCCATGGCCATGGTGCTGAAGGCGGTCGGCCTGCAGCCGCAGGGCTGGCTGAACGGTCTTCTGACCCGCGCCGGCCTCTGGTTCCTTCGCCGCAACGCCACCCGCCTGGCGGCGTCGGGCGCGTAGGCCGTTAGGCGACGAGGTCGGCGAATTCGGCCAGAACGGTTTCGTAAACGGGGCGCTTGAACGGCACGATCAGCGCCGGCAGGTCGCGCGCCGATACCCATCGCCAGGCTTCGAATTCCCTGTCGTGCGCGTCGATGTCGATGTCGTCGTCGGTGCCGGTGAAGGCCAGGGCGAACCACTTCTGCGCCTGACCATGCCACCGCCCCCTCCAGTGAGCCGGTCGAAGCGCCGGCGGTACGTCATAGGCGATCCATCCGCGACTTTCGCGCAGTAGCAGGGCCTTCGAGGTGCCGACCTCTTCCTTCAGTTCGCGGCACGCCGCTTCGATGGCGGCCTCGCCGCGATCGATGCCGCCCTGCGGCATCTGCCAGGCGCCCGTCTGGCCGGCACGGCAACCGACGAATATCCGGCGATCTGCCGCGATCAGCATCAGGCCGACGTTGCGACGGTGACGGGGCGATGGCTGGCTCGTCACGGCAGCAGCTGCGCAGGTTGAAGGCGTACGCGCGCCATGCAGGCCTCTCGGCACTCGAAATGGCCGATGATCGGCACCAGCGAAACGGCTGCCGTCGGCCGCCGCTGCTTGTACCAGTAGACGATGGCATCTATCGCCTCGTCGTCCGGTTGCACCACGCCGAAAGCGTGGCGAGGCGGTTGTCCGGGCTCCGACTCCGCGACCCAGGCGACCAGCCGATCGAGGTTTCCCGCGACGCCTTCGCCGGTCAGCCGGTAGTCGAGCACTTTGGCGCTGCGCGCGTAGCCCGCCCCGAGTTCATCGGCCAGCCGCTGGAGCACCGCCGAGTCGGACAGGGGATTTACCTCGATCAGGGCCAGGCCGCGGTCGGCGATCTCCCGCACCACCGGGCGCGCCGTCGGTTCCGATTGCGAAACCGGTCCGGACGCCGGGATGACGACGCCGGCATAGGCCTCGCCACGCGCCAGAACGGAGCGCAGCCGACCAAGATTCTCGGCGGCGTCGGCGGACGTCTGGATGGGCCGTATGCCGCGTTCCGCCAGCTCGCCCGGATCCTCGACCGGAAGCATGAGGTAGCTTTCATGGCCGTGCTCGCGCGCCAGTCGCAGCCAGCGCGGCAAGTCGGGAGTGCCCGGCAGGAAGGCGAGGCTGACTTCGCCGGGCAGCTCTTCGATGGCGCGCTGCATCAACGGTTCGCTGACGCCGACATTGATCACCAGCAGCCCGATCCGGGCGGGCGGGCCGGACGGGTCGAAGCGCCGCGCATAGGCCAGCCACGGCATCCAGCCGCCGGGCGATATACGAGGCAGGCTGAGGCCGTCGCCCGTGACCTCGACCATAGCCGCCGTCTCGGCCGGCGGCAGGCTTCGGAAGGCTGGCGGCGGCCTGGGCGGGATCTTCAGGGAGGCAGTGTGATGCGACGGCCGGCTCTCGGGATCCCGGCCGGTCGGCGCCGCTGAACCCACGGCATCCGATGCGCCGCCGCCGATGCCGAGAACGACGGCCGTGCAAGTGACGATCAGGGCAAGGACAAGCCCGTAGGCGGCGATCAGGCCGCCGCGCCCTCGTTGCTGTCCGGCCTCGCGATCGGCCGCTGCCACGACATCATCCTCTGCCGACCGCTCAGTTGCCGCGGTTGCCGTAGAGCGAGATGCCGCGGATCAGGTCGGCCGCGCGGAGAAGCTGGTAGTCGGCGACGGCTTCCTTCGGCGGCTCGTCCGGGTCGCCTGTCGGCGTGGTCTGGCTGGCCGCCGGCTTGTCGTCTTTCTTGTCGCCCGGCTTGGCAGCCTCCGGCTTCGCCGGCCCAGGCTTGTCGCCCGGCTTGGCGTCGCCCGGCTTCTCGTTCGGGTTGGTGATCGAGCGGCGCAGGTTTTCCTCGCGAAAGTTCGAACGCTGCTGGATGGCCTCGATCTTCGCCGGCTCGACTTCGATGTCGGGCTTGATGCCTTCCTTCTGGATCGAGCGTCCCGACGGCGTGTAGTAGAGCGCGGTCGTGAGCCGAATGGCGCCGCCGCCGGTCACCTGCATGATGGTCTGCACCGAGCCCTTGCCGAAGGTGCGGGTGCCCAGAATGATCGCGCGGCGATGATCCTGCAGCGCGCCGGCCACGATCTCCGAGGCCGATGCCGAGCCGCCGTTCACCAGAACGACGATCGGCAGGCCGCCGGTGACGTCGCCGGGCTTGGCATTCCAGCGCTGGACGTCCTCGCTCTTGCGCGCTTTGACGGAGACGATCTCGCCCTTGTCGATGAAGGCGTCGGACATGGCGATCGCCTGGTCGAGCAGGCCGCCCGGGTTGTTGCGCAGGTCGAGGATGTAGCCCTTGAGCTTGTTACCGGCTTCCTTCTTGAGCTTCTCCACCGCGTCCAGCACGCCCGCCGTGCTCTGCTCGGTGAACGAGGTGACGCGGATATAGCCAATGTCGCCGCCCTCCAGGCGATAGCGCACCGACTTCACCTTGATGGTCTCGCGCGTCAGAGAGACATCGAACGGATCCTTGCCGGCGCGCCGGATCGAGATCTTGATCTGCGTGCCGACCTTGCCGCGCATCTTCTCGACCGCCTCCTGCAGTGTCAGTCCCTGCACCGGCTCGCCGTCGAGCGCGAAGATCAGGTCGCCCGGCATGATGCCGGCCTTCGAGGCGGGCGTGTCGTCGATCGGCGAGACCACCTTGATGACGCCGTTCTCCATCGTGACCTCGATGCCGAGGCCGCCGAACTCGCCCTTGGTCTGGACCTGCATGTCCTTGTAGGACTTGGGGTTCATGTAGCTCGAGTGCGGATCGAGCGCCGTCAGCATGCCGTTGATCGCATTCTCGATCAGCGTCTTCTCGTCAGCCGGCTCGACATAGTCGCGGCGAATGCGTTCGAGCACGTCGCCGAACAAATTGAGCTGTTGGTAAAGCTCGCTCTTGTCGCCGCCTGCCGCCTTCGGGTCGGCCTTGTCCTGCGACCAGGCCGAGAAAGCGATGGGAACGGCCAGGAAAGCCAGGGCGGCGGCGGTGGAGGCGATGCGCAAACGGGTCATTGGTATGCTTTCACGAACTGTCGCCGGGCACCTGTTGGCCGAGCAACTCAGGTTTTCGGGCTTGGGGGAGAGGATACAGGGCGGTCTTTGGCAGGATCAAGGCGCAGGCGGCTCACAAAGGCTTCACAATTCAGGCGGAAGCCGCCGCCGCCGTCCGCGGCGCGGCAAGAATCGCCGGGCGCGAGGCCCCGGAAACCAGCGGTTTACCGGTCATTTCCACGGGCTGCGGAACGTTCATCAGGGCCAGCAGGGTGGGCGCGATGTCGGCCAGCTTGCCGTCGGAAAGCGAGCGGATGGCGGCCGGCGCATTGAACAGCAGCGCCGGCACGCGATTGAGGGTGTGCTGGGTGTGCTTCTGTCCGCTTGCCTCGTCGAACATCAATTCGGCGTTGCCGTGGTCGGCGGTCACCAGAAGAACGCCGCCCGCCGCCTTGACCGCCGCCATGACGCGGCCGAGGCAGGCATCGACCGTCTCGACGGCCTTCACCGCCGCGGCGAAATCGCCGGAATGGCCGACCTGGTCGGTATTGGCGTAGTTGACGACGATCAGGTCGAACTTGCCTGATGCGATCGCCTCGACCAGGCGGTCGGTCACCTCAGGGGCGCTCATCTCGGGTTTGAGGTCGTAGGTCTTGACCTTGGGCGAGGGGACCATGATCCGCTCTTCGCCGTCGAAGACCTTTTCCTCGCCGCCGTTGAAGAAGAAGGTGACGTGCGCGTATTTCTCGGTCTCGGCGATGCGCAGCTGCTTCAGGCCGGCCCGCGACACCGTCTCGCCAAGCCCCATGCGGATCGTGGCCGGTGGGAACAGCGTCGTCAGGAGCGAGCTGAGAGCGGCCGAGTATTCGACCATGCCGACCGCTGCGGCGAACTTCACGATCCTGGGACGTCTGAAGCCGTCGAACATCGGGTCGAGCAGCGCCGTCAGGATCTGGCGCGCGCGGTCGGAGCGGTAGTTGAACATCAGGACGCCGTCGCCGTCCGACATGCCGGTGTAGCCGTCGATCATGGTCGGCAGCACGAATTCGTCGTCGAGGCCGGCCGCGTAGCCCTTGTTGACGGCCTCGGCCGGCGTGGCCGCCCGTTCGCCGCGGGCATCGACCATGGTGTCGTAGGCCAGGGCCACCCTTTCCCAGCGCTTGTCGCGGTCCATCGGATAGAAGCGCCCGGCTACAGTGGCGATGCGGATGGGAAGTCCGGGCTGCAAGCCGGCCTCGATCTGGGCGAGGCACTCGAGCGCGCTGCGCGGCGGCATATCACGGCCATCGAGGAAGGCATGGATCTGCACGGGTATGCCGGCGGCTGCGATCAGGTTGGCAAGCGCCACAAGATGATCCTGGTGGGAATGCACGCCGCCCGGCGACGCGAGACCCATCAGATGGCAGGCTCCGCCGGACTTCCTGAGCGCGCCGATCATGTCGGCCAGCAGCGGCGACCTGGCCAGCGAGCCATCGGCGATGGCGGTGTCGATGCGCGGCAGATCGGGCACTGCGACCCGACCGGCGCCGAGGTTCATGTGGCCAACCTCGGAATTGCCCATCTGGCCCTTGGGCAGACCGACGAAGGTCTCCGACGCATCGATCAGCCCCTGCGGGCAGGTCGCGACCAGCCGGTCATAGTTGGGCTTCCGCGCGTTGAGGATGGCGTTGTACGGCCGGTCGGGGCGATGGCCCCAGCCGTCGAGGATGCACAGAACGGCCGGCCGCGGGCGCGCGGGCGACGGCATCAGGAAGGCGCACCGGAACGCGGACGGTCGCGCTCCACGGCGTTGAACTTGTTGGGGCAGTTCAGGTCGCGCGGATCGGTGTTGGGATTCTGGTCCGGCACCTCGATGGCGCAGAACACGAACTCGCCGCGCGGCTCGCCGTCGATGGTGATGTCGTAGGTGTAGGTGCCCGGCGGATCGCCCGGGATGATGCACCAGGAGCGCTGCAGGACGCCGTCCTGCACGGTCTCGAACATGCGCGTCGTTGCCCGTGTCTTGTCGGGGCTCACCTCGGTCTCCGGCCCCGCAATCACCTGCTCGGCGGGCTGCGAGGTGGTCAGAACCTCCTTCAGGGACACGACGCGATTGGGTCCGCCGAGATACATCCGCCAACCGAAGCAGGCGCGGTTGAACAGCAGCGGAATGGCGTTGGTTTCGTAGTGGCGCTGCCGGCCATCGTCGCCGGCGATCGACACGTAGGGAATGCTGCGAACGGGCTTGGCCGCCGGCTTTTGCGACGGCGCCGTCTGGGCCACGGCAAGGGCCGGAGCGGCGACCAGGGCAAAGGCGGCGAGGGCGGCGGTCAGCCGCCGGACGGAAGTGCGCATGGCTGTCAATGTAGCCCCGGTTTTTCGTCAGAACAGAGGCAAAATCGACGCCATTTCAGGTCCCGGATCAGGCCCGGTGGTAGGGGTGGCCGGCCAGAAGCTGCTGCGCCCGGTAGATCTGCTCGGCCAGCATGGCTCGGGCGAGCAGGTGGGGCCATGTCATGGCCCCGAACGAAACCACCAAGGCGGCCCGTTCCAGGAGAGCATCGGCGTGTCCGTCGGCCCCGCCGATCAGGAAGGCGACAGCGGGGATGGCGTCGTCGCGCCAGCGCCCCAGCTGCTCCGCAAGGCCGGCGCTGTCCAGGGCCTTGCCGCGGCGGTCGAGCGCCACGAGAACGGCCTTGGCGGGGGTCACGCCCAGCAGAAGCTCGCCCTCGCGACGGGTCAGTTCGGCTGGCGGCAGCTTGCGCTTCTCCTCGAGTTCGCGCAGTTCGAGGGGCCAGCGGATGCGGGCGGCGTAGTGCTCGTAGAGATCGCGCTCCGGGCCGCGTGGGGCGCGGCCGATGGCGGCGATCAGGAGCTTCACGCCGACTTCTTGGTGCGGCGGGCGCGGGCCGCCTTGGCCTTGGCGACCGCCGGCTTGGCCGCAGCCTCGGTCTCGAGAGCCCACATCTTTTCCAGGGCGTAGAACGCGCGCGGCTCGGGCCGGAAAATGTGGACGACGACGTCGCCGCCGTCGACGAGGACCCAGTCGCCGGTCTGCTTGCCTTCTACCGGAATGTAGCCATGGCCAGCCTGCTTTAGCCGGTCGGCCAGATGCTCGGCGATGGCCACGACCTGGCGGGTCGAGCGCCCCGAGGCGATCACCATGTAGTCGGCGAAGGCGGACTTGCCCTGCAGGTCGATGACGACGATGTCCTCGGCCTTGTCGTCTTCGAGGGAACGGCGCACCTGCGCGAGCAGGGCGTCGGAGGCTTTGCTCCGGTCGGGAAGCCGGCGGGTCTGGTCGGCGATGGTCTTTCCTTTCGCTCTGGCGGCGTTGGGTCGGGCTTTCCGCGGTCGGACGGCGCGGATGGCGGTGGCCGAGTGGCTGTCCAACCGGCTCGGGATAAAGCACCAGGCTGGCGGTTCGCAAGAGGCGAGACGGCGTTCCTGTCCGGCCGCCATCCTGTAACGCGCGAAGGCGCGCGGGGCGGCCGAGGCCAGCGCGGGGTAACTCCAGCCGGGCCGCGCGAAGGCGGCGATCGGAATCGCCGAGAACAGCTCGCGCCAACCCAGCCAGTGTACGAGCTGCGGCAGGATGTCGGCGCCCATCAGCCAGACGAACCGGGCGCGCGGGTAGAGCCGGCGCAACGCACGCACGGTATCGAGCGTATAGCGGGTGCCGAGCAGCAGTTCGGGGGCGTCGACGCGGATGCGGGGATGATCGGCGAGCTGGCGCGCGCGCGCCACGCGGGTCGGCAGCGGCTCCATGCCGTCGTCGCTCTTCAGCGGATTCTGCGGCGAGACCAGCCACCACACCTCGTCGAGGCCGAGGCGCTTCAGGGCCTCCAGGCTGACATGGCGGTGACCCGCGTGGGCCGGGTTGAAAGAGCCGCCCAGCAGGCCGATGCGGCGCGTCGTGTCGCGCGGCACGCCCGGCATGGGATGGCGCGCCGAAGTCACGCGATCGGTCTCATGGGCGCAGGGTGCCCTTGCCGCGCACGACGTTCTTGTAGGTCGTGAGTTCGACCAGCCCGACCGGGCCGCGGGCATGCATGCGGTTGGTCGAGATGCCGATCTCGGCGCCCAGCCCGAATTCGCCGCCATCGGCGAACTGGGTGCTGGCGTTGTGCATGACGATGGCGCTGTCGACCTCGCCCAGGAAACGGGCGGCCGTCGCTTCGTTGTCGGTCACGATCGATTCCGTGTGCTGGCTGCCGTAGGTCGCGATGTGGCGGATGGCGCCCTCGACGCCCTCGACGGTGGCGACGGAAATGATCGGCTCGAGATACTCGGTGCGCCAATCCCTTTCGGTGGCCGGCAGGGCCTTGGGGTCGCGGCGGCGCACCTCGGCGTCGCCGCGCACCTCGCAGCCCAGCTCGTGCAGCCTGGTCAGCACGGGCATCAGATGCGTGTCGAGGGCGGCGCGGTCGATCAGCAGGGTCTCGGCGGCGCCGCAGACGCTCACCCGGCGCATCTTGGCGTTGGCGACCAGATCGCGCGCCATGGCGACGTCGGCGTCGCGGTCGACATAGACATGGCAGATGCCGTCGTAGTGGCGCAGCACCGGCACCCGGCTTTCCTCGGTGACGCGGTCGATCAGCGAGCGCCCGCCGCGCGGCACGACCAGGTCGAGCCAGTCGCCGGCGCGCAACAGCTCGCCCACGACGGCCCGGTCGGTGGTGGGCACCAGCTGCACGCAATCCTCGGGCAGGCCGGCGCCGGCCAGAGCGCGCCGCAGCAGTGCGACGATGGCGCGCGAGGAGTGGAAGCTGTCGGAGCCGCCGCGCAGCACCACGACGTTGCCCGACTTGATGCAGAGCGCGCCGGCATCGGCCGTGACGTTGGGCCGGGCCTCGTAGATCACGCCGATGATACCGATCGGCACGCGCACGCGGCTGATCACCAGACCGTTCGGTCGGGTCCATTCCTCGATCTTGGCGCCGACCGGATCGGGCAGCGCCGCGATGTCGTCCAGCCCTCTGGCCATCGCCTCGACGCGGGCGTCGTCCAGCAGCAGCCGGTCCTGCAGAGCCGCGGTCATGCCGGCGGTCCGGGCCGCGGCGATGTCCTGTGCGTTGGCCGCGAGGATTGCTGCCTTTTCGCCGCGGATCAGACGGGCAGCCTCGGTCAGTGCGCGATTCTTGGTCTCGGTACCGGCGGTTCGCAGGGCGACGGCGGCGCCCTTCGCGCGCCGGCCCAGCTCGGCCATGATCGCGACGGCATCCTCGGCAGGCTTGGTTTGAACGTTCATCGGTCGCCCCAGTATGCCCTGCCGCGGCTCACTCGACCACGAGGTCGTCACGGTGGACGATCTCGTCGCGACCGCGGAATCCCAGCAGACGCTCGATCTCGGCGCTCTTGCGGCCGGCGATCCGCCGGGCGTCCTCGGCTGCGTAAGCGACCAGCCCGCGGGCCAGCAGGCGGCCGGTGCGGTCCTTCACGTCGACCACGTCGCCGCGCTTGAACTCGCCTTCTATTTCCGTGACGCCGGCGGGCAGCAGACTCTTGCCGGCCGACAGGGCCTGCACCGCACCATCGTCGACGGTGAGTGCCCCGGCGGTCTTGAGCGACCCCTTGATCCACTTCTTGCGCGCCGACAAGGGCGACGCTTCGGGCAGGAACCAGCTGCAGCGTGCCCGGGCGTCGATCAGCGCTCCCAGCGCGCCGACCGCGCGGCCGTCGGCGATCGCCATGCGGCATCCCGCGGCCATGGCGATCCGGCCGGCCATGAGCTTGGTCACCATGCCGCCGTTGGACATCTCGGAGGCGGCACTGCCCGCCATCGCCTCGATCTCCGGCGTGATCTCGCGGATCTCGGGAATGAACCGGGCCGAGGTGTCGCTGCGCGGGTCGCCGGTGTAGAGACCGTCGATGTCGGACAGCAGCACCAGCGTGTCGGCGGAAATCATTTCGGCGACGCGGGCACCCAGGCGATCGTTGTCGCCGAAGCGGATCTCGTCGGTCGCCACGGTGTCGTTTTCGTTGATCACCGGCACGGCCTTGAGGCCAAGCAGCGTCGCCATCGTCTGGCGGGCGTTGAGATAGCGGCGGCGCTCCTCGGAATCGTCGAGGGTGAGCAGAACCTGGGCGACGGTGATGTCGTGGCGCGCGAGGGCCGCCTGGTAGGCATGTGCGAGCTGGATCTGGCCGGTGGCGGCGGCGGCCTGGCTTTCCTCGAGTTTCAGCGGACCGGCCGACAGCTTGAGGCGCGTGCGGCCAAGCCGGATGGCGCCGGAGGACACCAGCACGACTTCGCAGCCCGCCCTGTGCAGGCGCGCGACGTCGTCGGTCAGCGCCTCCAGCCAGTCGCGGCGGATCTCGCCACGCGCCTCGTCGACCAGGATCGACGAGCCGATCTTGACGACCAGCCGTTTCGAGCTGGCCAACGGGCTCATGCCGCTTCCTTGCCCGAACCGGTGCCGGCGTCGCGCTGCTTGTCGACGAGCTTCATCAGCTCATGAAGCAGCGGCTGGACGCCGTGACCGGCGACGGCGGAGATCACATGCACCGTCTTGCGGCTGGCCTTGGCGAGTTTCGCGCGCTTGGCCTCGATGTCCTCTTCCGTCATGGCGTCGGTCTTGTTGAGCGCCACCAGCTCCTTCTTGCGGGCAAGATTGCCGCCATAGGCGCGCAGCTCGCCGCGCACGGTGCGGTAGGCGCCGGCGACGTCGTCCTGGGTGCCGTCGACCAGATGCAGCAGCGCACGGCAGCGCTCGACGTGCCCGAGGAAGCGCGTGCCGAGACCGGCGCCTTCGTGGGCGCCCTCGATGAGGCCGGGGATGTCGGCCATCACGAATTCGCGGTCGCCCACCTTCACGACGCCGAGACCGGGATGCAGCGTGGTGAAGGGATAGTCGGCGATCTTGGGCCGTGCGTTGGAGTTGGACGACAGGAAGGTCGACTTGCCGGCGTTGGGCAGGCCGACCAGGCCGATGTCGGCGATCAGCTTGAGCCTGAGCCAGACCGCGCGCTCCTCACCCGGCCAGCCCTTGTCGGCCCGGCGGGGCGCACGGTTGGTCGAGCTCTTGTAGTGAAGGTTGCCGTAGCCGCCGTCGCCGCCCCGGCACAGCACGACGCGCTGGCCGACCTCGGTCATGTCGACCAGCAGAGTCTCGTTGTCCTCGGCGAAGACCTGTGTGCCGCGCGGCAGCCGCAGCACGACGTCCTTGCCCTTGGCGCCGGTGCGCTGCGCGCCCATGCCGTGGTGGCCGGTTTCGCCCTTGAAGTGCTGGGCATAGCGGTAGTCGATCAGCGTGTTGAGGCCGTCGACGCATTCGAGAACCACGTCGCCGCCGCGCCCGCCGTCGCCGCCGTCGGGACCGCCGTACTCAATGAACTTCTCGCGGCGAAAGCTTGCCGATCCCGCGCCGCCGTTGCCGGAGCGGACGTAGATCTTGGCCTGGTCGAGAAACTTCATGCGTTGTGTCCAGAAACGAAAAAGGGGAACGGCTGACCGCTCCCCCTTCGAATTCCGATTGGATGGGAACGGCTATTCGGCAGCCATCTTGGCCGGGTTCTGGGCCGGCGCCGGGCGCACGTTCACCTCGACCTTGCCGCCGCTGCGCTTGCGGAACGCCACGACGCCGTCGGCCGTGGCAAACAGCGTGTGGTCGCGGCCGATCCCGACATTCTCGCCGGCATTCATCTTGGTGCCGCGCTGACGGACCAGGATGTTGCCCGACAGGACCTTCTGTCCGCCGAAGCGCTTCACGCCCAGACGCTTGCCGGCCGAGTCGCGGCCGTTGCGCGAGGAGCCGCCTGCTTTCTTGTGTGCCATCGTTCTGCTCCGGTCGCTCTTGCTAGGCGACGATCTGTTCGATCTTGACCACCGTCAGATCCTGACGATGGCCGTTCTTGCGCCGCGAGTTCTGGCGGCGGCGCTTCTTGAAGACGATCAGGTGCGGGCCGCGGGCCTGCTTGACGATCGAGCCCACGACCTTGGCACCGGCCACGGTCGGCGCGCCGACCTTGTCGCCGACCATCAGCACGTCGGTGAACTCGACCTTGGCACCGGCCTCGCCCTCGATCTTTTCGACCGTGAGCTGGTCGTCGGCGGCGACCGTGTATTGCTTTCCACCCGTGCGGATAACGGCGATCATGAGGACACCTGGCTGAGGCTTTCCGGGAGGTCCGGGCGGATCCTACCATCCCTTGGGGGATTGGCCCGAATCACGCCCAAAATGCCGTAAAGCACGAAAGAGCGCGGCGGGCCTGAGTGACCCGCCGGAGGAGGGCGGAATATACGCAGGACGCCCCTCAAGTCAACGCCGGCGAGGGGGCCGGCGAGCCGGGCCCAACTTGGCGATTTTGGCCCAACTCCGCTGCCGGAAATTTGCCTTCCAAACCGCCTGAAAGACAATAGACACAGCCTTTTTGCGGGCTCGCCCGGCCCACCTGAAGGCATGATGTGTTGGGCCCCGAGTTGGGCCCGCACCTGTGCCCGATTGGATTTTCGGGACGTTGTTTCGTTCGTTCGTTGCGGCCGTCGGTCTGATCGGGCCCGGGGCGCCAGGTTGGGCCGGCGTCGTCATTGCCGTCCCGACGGCCGTCGGGAAGGCGGGCTCGTTCTTGGCATGGTCCACGGGTCAGGACCCGGGGCGGCTGCACCCAAGCGCATAGCGCGAACCCGCGGGCGGTCGCGGGCAGGTCGTGCCGGATTGGTCGCGGCGGACGCATGGTCCGCCAGACTATAGGAAAAATAGGCTATTTCCTGCGGATTCGTCAAGTTTTTCTTTGCCGGCTTTTCAGTAGGTCGAGCCGGTCGCCTGGGGCCGGGCGCCGGACTGCCGGGCCTGCGCCACTGCCCAGGCGAGGTCGGTCAGATATTCCCCCACCATGCGCTCGTGGCTGGGGTTCAGGTGCATGTGGATGCCGGCCGGCTCGGCCTGGCGTCCGATCAGCCAGCCGCGGGTGCCCATGGCATCGGACACTGCCCCGATGTCGAGGCCGGGGTCGGCCGACCGCGTGACGAAGATCGAGAGTTCGCTGGGTTCCAGGACAGCGAGGCCCGGGATCCGGCCGATACCGGCCACCAGCGCCTTCTTGTTGTCCATGATCATGCCGGCGCAGCGCATATAACCCTCGTCGCCGAGATGGTGCAGCACCGCCCAGGCCGACGCGACCGCGCCGCCCGGCCGGGTGCCCTGCATGGTGTAGGAGACGTAGGGGCCGCGTTCCCAGTCGTGGAAATCGAAGAGCTGGTGCTTTTCCTTCAACTCCTTCGACCGCACCATCATCAGCGAGGCGCCCTTGGCGGCCATGCCGTGCTTGTGCAGGTCGGCCGAAATGCTGGTGACGCCCGGCACCGTGAAGTCCCAGTCCGGAATGGCGTGGCCGAGGCGCTTCACGAAGGGCGAGAGAAAGCCGCCGACGCAGGCATCGACGTGCAGCCACAGGCCGCGCGCCTGGGCCAGCGCTCCGAGTTCGCGGATGGGGTCGAACACGCCGAACGGGTAGCAGGGGGCGGAACCCACCAGCCCCACGGTGTTGTCGTCGAGCTTCGAGGCGATGGCTGCGACATCGGCCTTGAAGTCGTTGCGCGTGGTCGGCACGCGCCGCACGTCGACCCCCAGCGCATGGCCGGCGCGGGTGAAGGCGGGATGGGCGGTGCGCGGCACGACGAAGTTGGGCCGGTCGATGCCCTTGGTCGCCCGCGCCCAGTCGCGCGCCGTCTGCACCGCGAGAAAGATGCTTTCCGAGCCGCCCGAGGTGAAGGTGCCCGCAGCATCGGCCGGCGCGTTGGTGAGCGACAGGCCGAAATCGACGACGTCGCCCTCGAGCTTGGCCAGCGACGGGAAGGCTCGTTTGCCCAGGCTGTTCTCGGTCCAGAACGCCTCGTAGGCGCGCTTCTGGACCTCGGCCAGGGCGTCGTCGAGGTAGTAGTAGTAGAGGGCCATGCGGCCGTCCCGCCACGAGAAGTCGCCCTTCTTGGCGTCCTGCAGCCGGGCCTCGATCTCGGGCCAGGCGAGGCCCTTCTCAGGCAATTTCATGCCGTTTCCTCCCTTCGCCGGGGCAGTTGCCCCGACAATTTCTCCCGCCTATAACCCGGCGCCCGGAGAGGTGCCAGAGTGGTCGATCGGGACGGTCTCGAAAACCGTTGTGCGTGCAAGCGTACCGTGGGTTCG
>JAIETA010000299.1 GCA_019745575.1 Reyranella sp.
GTCCTGGCCCTCGAAAGCGAGCCTTTTCGCCGAACGGCGGGCGCCGCGGGCTAAAAGGTTCATGACGGCGAGCGCCGTCACCGACTTGCCGCAGCCCGATTCGCCCACCAGGCAATGGGTCTCGCCGCGTTCGACCGTGACCGAGGCGCCGCGCACCGCCGACACGCGGCCGCCGAAATTCACCTCGAGGTGATCGACCTCCAGCAGCGCGCTCACGGATCGGTCCCTCATGGATCGGTACGGGCGCCGAACAGGTCGCGCAGGCCGTCGCCCAAAAGGTTGATGCCCAGCACCAGCACGAACAGCGCCACGCCCGGGATCACGATCACCCACGGCGAGAAGAACATGTAGTCCTTGGCCTCGGCGATCATCAGGCCCCACGACGGCAGCGGCGGCGGCACGCCGAGGCCGAGGAACGAAAGGGCGGCCTCGAGCAGGATGGCGAGCGCCACTTCCAGCGTCGCCACCACCACCAGATGGCTCGCGATGTTGGGCAGCACCTCGCGGGCGAGGATGCGGAAGCGCGAGCAGCCGGCGCACCAGGCGGCGGCCACGAAGTCGAGGTTGCGGACCTGCATGGTGGTGGAGCGCGCGACCACGGCGAAGCGGTCCCACAGCAGGAGACCCAAAGTGAGGACAAGGAGCGTCATCGAGCTGCCGAGCAGGCCGACGACGGCCAGCGCCACCAGCACCACCGGGATCGAGAGCCGTGTGGTGATGGCGAACAGCACCGCATCGTCGACCCGGCCGCCTAAAAAGCCGCCCAGCACGCCGATGGCGATGCCGATCAGGCCGGAGACGACCGTGACGGTGACGCCGATCAGCATGGAGATGCGGCAGCCCCAGATCAGGCGCGAGAGATAGTCGCGGCCGAGCTGGTCGGTGCCGAGAAGATGCTCGGTCGAGCCGCCCGCCATCCAGAAGGGCACGATCAGGCGCTTGCCGAGGTCCTGGGCGAAAGGGTCGTAGGGCACGATCCAGGGCGCGGCGAGGGCGCAGAACGTGGCGATGCCCACGATGACGGCGCCGATCCAGGTGCTGACGCTCTTCCAGCCGCGCTTGGGGCCGGCATTCACACTGACGACGCTCATCGAAAGTTTCTCATGGGCCGCGCAACCTCGGATCGAGCACGGCATTCATCAGGTCGGCCAGCATGGTGAGCGCCACGTAGATCACCGCCAGCACCAGCACGACCGCCTGGACCACGGGGAAGTCGTTCTTGCCGATCGACTCCCAGGCAAGGTAGCCGACGCCATGCAGGGCGAAGACCTGCTCGATCACGATCGAGCCGCCCAGCATGAAGCCCAACTGCACGGCAGCGATCGCCACCACCGGGATGGCGGCGTTGCGCAGCGCGTGCTTCAGCAGGATCGAGGCCCGCGACAGGCCCTTGGCCCGTGCCGTCCGGATGTAGTCGCTGCCCATGGCCTGAATCATGCCGGCGCGGGTGAGGCGGGTGAGGGCCGGGATCGCCGAGAAGGCGAGCACGATGCCGGGCATCACGAAGTGCTGCCACGATCCGGTGCCGGAGATCGGCAGCCAGCCGAGCTGCAAGCCCAGGGTGATCATCAGGATCAGGCCGAGCCAAAAGCTCGGCATCGCTTGGCCGAGCAGCGCCACCAACTGGACACAGCGGTCGAGCGTGGTGTTCTCGCGGACCGCGGCCAGGATGCCGAGCGGCAGGGAGACCGCGAGGGCGATGACCAGGCCGGTCAGGCCGAGCGTGAAGGTGACCGGCATGCGCTCGGCGATCAGGGTGGAGACGCGGGCCTTGAAGAAGTAGCTCTCGCCCAGGTCGCCGGTGAGGGCGCGGCCGACCCAGTCGAAGAACTGCGCCAGCACCGGGCGGTCGAGCCCGTAGGCCTTGCGGATCGCATCGATGTCGGCCTCTGTCGCATTGGGGCCGGCAATCGACGTGGCGAGGTCGCCCGACAGCCGCGTCAGGATGAAGGCCAGCGTCATGACGGTCGCCGCGACGAGGAAGGCGACGATCAGGCGGCGGGTGAGAAAACTCAGCATGGGTCGACCGACCTTAGAGCGGTTCGAAGTCCGGCGCGACCCTGCGATTGCGGCGCGGGCAGGGCGGTGAACAATCGGCCGCTCTGGCGCTTGGCGAGCGCGCGCGGCTCCTATATGGGGGAGTCATGCCGGTGTTCACCAACCCGCGGCGCACGCCCTGCTTCGGCCTGGCGCCCACCCTGGAGGATTTCGAGGAGATCGCCGCCGAGGCGCTGGCCACGATCCCCGAGGAGTTCCGCAAGCACGTCGGCAATGTCCGAATCCAGGTCGACGACTTCCCGTCCGACGAGGTCGAGAAGCAGATGGAGCTCGACACGCCGTTCGACCTGCTCGGCCTCTACCAGGGCGTCTCGATGATGGAGCGCGGCGCCGGCCACATCGCCAACGACATCGACCGCATCTTCCTCTACCGCCGCCCGATCCTCGACTACTGGTGCGAGTCGGGCGAGGACCTGCCGCACATCGTGCGTCACGTGCTGATCCACGAGATCGGCCATCACTTCGGCCTGAGCGACGACGACATGGAAGCGATCGAAGCCAAGGCCGAGGAAGAGTCGCAGCGCGTCCAGCCCGGCGCCTAGCTCCCGCGGCGCTAGCCGATGCGTCGAACGGGTGGCACGCGATAGCGTCCCTCGATCAGCGACTCCTCGGGCTCGTAGGCCCTGAGCACGAGTCGCATCCGCCCGGCGGGCGCCGGCAGCCAGTTGGCCGCCCGTTCGCCTTCCGGGGGCTTGTGCTGCAGGTAAAGGATGACGGAGCCGTCGGCGGCGGTCTTGAGGTCCCGGGTGCGGTCGCCGATGGCGTAGCGGCCGATCGAATTGTCGATGAAGAAGGCGCGACCGTCGGGCATCACCTCGTACATGGCCAGCGACCAGAAGGCGCGCGCCGGGGGCAGACCGCCGGCAGGAAAGGCAAGTTCGTAGCGGCGGCTGCCATCGAGGGGTTGGCCGTCCGAATCGGCGTTGCAGGTCACATAGATCGCCTCGGCGGGCTCCAGCGCACCCAGGCCGGCCAACGCGACGACGGCGCGATAGAGATAGTTGGTGCCGAAATTGCCGAGGTCGCGCTCGCCGTAGGTCCAGCCATCGACCGTCTTGCCGAAGCTCCCGCCGCTGCTTCGAATCTCGGCCTGGCCCTGCTCGATGCCGGTCCGTACGGCGCGCTGCTCGGCGTCGCTGAAGGCGCGCAGGTCGAACCTGCGCCCGGGCCGCAGCCGCAGCGGCAGCAGCTGTTCGAGGAAGGCTCGGTCGCGCTCCGGCACCGGGCTCTCGCCCAGCGCCCGCATGCCGACCTCGAAAAGATCGAACGGGTCGGCGCGGTTGGGTGCCAGCCAGTCGGCCACCGACTCGGGCGGTGTCACGGTGCGCTGGCGCATCAGCTCCCGCGTCTCGAGGATGCGCCGCTCGTTGCGCATGTCGGGGGTCTCCAGCAACACGCGGGCCTGCAGGATGCGCACGCGGTCGAGCTCCTCGGGCCCATCGACCAGGATGCGTCCCAGCAGCCACACCGAGTTGGTGGGCGCGCGCACTAGCTTCACGTCGGACGGCGCATCGCCCCTCCAGTCCGGCCCCACGATCATGTGCGGCGGCGGCTGGCCGCCATAGAGTCGGTGGCTGACATAGGCGAAGTTGTCGGTGAACAGGTCGATGAAGGCGTAGTTGTAGTAGAGGCTGCCCATCGGCGGTACGGTGAGGAACAGCGGCTCGATCGAGAGGTCGAGCCAAGCGACCGAATAGAGCGTGTCGTTGTTGGGCGTCGTCACCATCCGCGACCTATGGTCGGCCAGCATCGGCACGTGAAGGAAGCGGTTGAGCTTCTGGCGAAACGGATTGGCATCGTTGACTGTGGCCTGCCAGCGCGTGCGGTACATCTCGTAGAGCGGGAACAGGTAGATCGCGGCGCGCCGGGCGAGGTCACGAAGCATCGGCGGGGTCTCCTGGGCATGCACGGTTGCGGGGCCCGCCAGCAGGGCGGCGAGCAGAGGGCGACGGCCGAGCCTCATGCCGCCCTCTCCCGCCGGCGTCGCCGCTCGGCCACGAAGGCGGCGGCCTCCTGCCACGGCTTCAGAGTCCAGAACGAGCGAGCCCGCCCGGAGGGCGAGGCGAGCACGAAGGCCACCACGCCTTCCAGGGCCTCTTCCTGTCGGCCGTAGCCGGGCGCTTTCACGCCCAGTGCCAGGGCGGCGGCATGCTTGCTGGTGAAGGCGATGGCGGCCGGCCTGAAGCGACGCAGCTTGGCGTGCAGCGAGGCTGCATCCATGGCCTCGGCGCTCAGCTCGTGGTCGGAGCCGACCTCGGTCTTGTTGAGGTCGGTGAGGCCCAGCCCATGAACGAGCAGCTCGGGAAAGCGTTCGGGCGCCAGCCGCTCGGGTGTCAGCCCGACGGCATGCAGAGTCGGCCAGAAGGCGTTGCCGGGATTGGCGTAGTAAGCGCGCGCCTTGAACGACGCGGGACTGGGTGCGGTGCCGCAGAACACCAGGTCGAGTCCGGGCGCCAGTACATCGGGCAGCCGATGGCTACTCCGGCTTGATGCCCGCGCCACGGATGACCTCGCCCCAGCGCTTGTGCTCGGCCTTGATGAAGGCCTCGACCTCGGGCAGCGGCATGGTGCCGGGCTCGAAGCCGCCGGCCTTCATGCTGGCGATCACGTCGGGTGCTTGTAGGGCGCGCTCGGTCGCAGCCTTGAGCTTTTCCTTGATCGCGGCCGGGGTTCCGGTCGGCACGGCCCACAGCGACCACGAGGTGACGACGAGGTCGGGGAAGCCCGCCTCGGCAAAGGTCGGCGTGTCGGGCAGCACGCTCGAGCGCGTGGCACCGGTAGTCGCCACCGGCTTCAGCTTGCCGGCGCTCACCTGGCCCATCAGCGAGTCGATGTTGGCGATACACAACGGCACATGGCCGGCCAGCACGTCGGCCGCCGCGGCGGCGGCGCCACGGTAGCTGATGAAGGTCATGTCGACGCCGGTCTTCTGCTTGAAAAGCTCCATGGTGAGCGACGGCGAGGTGCCGAGCCCCGACGAGCCGTAGCTGATCGTGCCCGGCCGGGCCTTGGCGGCGGCGATCAGCTTGGGGATCGTGTCGTAGGGGAAGCTCGGGCTGCAGCACAGCAGGTTGGGCTGCGTGCCGATCCACACCACGGTCTCGAGGTCGGTGAAGGCGTTGTAGGCGGGCCGGGCGTAGAGATGCGGCACCAGGGCGTGGCTGCCGATGTTGCCCAGCAGGACGGAGTAGCCGTCGGGCGCCGACTTGGCGACGTTGTCGGCGGCGATCGAGCCGCCGGCGCCGGTGCGGTTCTCGACCACGAACGACTGACCGAGATATTCGGTGAGCTTGACGGCGAGGCGGCGGGCGATGTTGTCCTGCGAGCCGCCCGGCGTGAACGGGCAGACGATGCGCACGGTGCGCTGCGGCCAGTCGCTCCCCTGGGCGAATGCGGGGCTGGCGGCCACTGTGGCTCCAAGGCCGATGGTGAACGAGCGTCTTCTCATGGCGACGTTGCCTCGTGTTGGTCCGCGTCTAGCGTTGGCCGCCATGATGCATGAGAGGAGGCATCGAGGATAGGTCCGCGCGCCGGTAGAGCCGCAGGGGATTGTCCCAGAGTATCCGGCGCTTGGCGTCGTCGGCGATATCCGCGCGGGCGATCAGGGTGTCGGTCGTCTTGGGAAACAGGCTGTCGCGGTGCGGGTAGTCGGTGGCAAACACCACAGTTGCGTCGCCCAAGGCGGCAACGACGTGGGGCAGGCCGCGTTCGGACGCTTCGGCGCCAACGAAGCACTGCCTCTGGAAGTATCCGCTGGGTTTCAGCGACAGCGGCACATCGATGTTCTCGGGGAACTTCTCGATCGTATCGTCGAGTCGTTCCAGCCACCACGGCAGCCAGCCGCATCCCCCCTCCAGAAAGGCGCAAACCAGCCCCGGGTGCCGCTCCAGTACACCGCCGGCGACCAGGCTGGCGAAGGCCAGCATCAACTCGATCGGATTGCGGGCGGCGTCGGCCAGCAAATGAGCGCCGATCTGCCCGCTGAACCGGCGGCCGATATCGTCTTTCAGAGTCCACACACCGGTCGGATGGAAGCAGTACGGCACGCCGAGCTCTTCGATCGCTTGCCACAGGGGCTCGAAACACGCGTCGTGGACATGCCGGCCGTTCACCGGGTTGGGATTTCCGACGACGGCGACTGCGCCGAGATCGTCGACGGCGCGTCGGACCTCGCGCACCGCCTGACTTACGTCGTGGTAGGCGATCTGGGCGGCAAACTTCAGGCGATCCGGCGCCGCTGCGCAGAAGTCGCGGGACCATTCGTTGTGGGCACGGGCCAGGGCGGCCGCGTAGTCGGGATCGATATCGTCGTACATCTGCACGTGCCGTCCCCGGGTCCCGAACAGGACAGCGACGTCGATTCCCTCGACATCCATCGCGGCCAGATGCGATGGCGGGTCGTAGCCCGCTGCAGCGGCGGCGGCGAGCAGCGGATGTCGTGGCGAGGCCGGCGCCGCCTCCGGTCGTCGGCGCGGCAGGTCGGGCACTCGGTCGGCGAACCTATCGTCGAGGTATCGGATCCAGAGATCCTGCGGCTCGAACGTATGCAGGTCCGAGTCGAGCACCTTGAAACCGGCCTTCATGACGCCCGGCGCCGCCGTCCGCCGCTCGGCGTCGGCCTAGGCATGCTCGGGTATGCATGGGCCGGGGTCCCGTTCCGGCCGGCACGGTCCGGGGTCCTGCTCGGGCCGGCACGGTCCGGGGTCCTGCTCGGGCCGGCACGGCCCGGGGTCCTGCTCGGGCCGGCACGGTCCGGGATCCTGCTCGGGCCGGCACGGTCCGGGATCCTGCTCGGGCCGGCAGGGCGGCGCCGGCTCTTCCGGCGTGCAGGGCGACAGACCGTGCCCGCGATTCGTGCTCTCGGCGGCGGCCGCCTCCCGGCTTGGCGAGATCCAGGGTTGAGCCGCTTCGAGCGAACTGCGGAAATCGCCCAGCGGCGCGCCGCTGACAGCCGCGCCCAGGCCGCCCGACTTGAAGTGACCGAGATCGACGAAGCGCGAGAACACGCAGGGAAAAATCGCACCGCTTGCGCTGATGCAGACCTTCCCGTCGCCGCAGCGACCGCACAATTCCCTCAATCGCGGCTGTGCCGGCCGTTCGTCATGGCCGCGGCCGAGGCCGCGCAGGCGGTCGACGCCCAAGCTGTGGGCGCCCATGTCTCGCAGCATGCGCGCGGCGGCATCGACGTCGTGGGCATTGGCTTCCATCTCGATGATGTTGGCGCTGACGCTCAGGCCGGCATCGATGGCCCATCGTATGCCCGACAGAGTCCGCTCGAAGGCGCCGGGCCGCAATGTCACGCGGTCGTGCGTCTCGGCCGAAGATCCATAGACCGAGAACGCCAGGGTCACGCGGTGCGCGACAAGCGTCGTCTTCAGGGAATCCGTGAAGTGGGTACCATTGGTGTAGACACAGATACTCCGGAAGTCGCGGGCACGGGCGTGCGCGATCAGCTGAGGCAGGCCAGGATGCAGCGTGGGTTCGCCGCCAATGAACTGCACCTTGCGGCAGCCAAGGGCGGCTGCCTCGTCGAGCGCGCGCAACCAGTCGCCGAGTTGCATGCCGCTCTCGAGCGGCAGTTCGGGACCGGAGTTCGCGTAGCAATGCGTGCAACGAAGGTTGCAGCGGCCTGTGATCTCGAGCCAGACGAAATCCAGCCCTTGCCGAAGCTGTGCGATGTCGCCATCCATGATCCGCTCCCCCTGCTGGCCGACGAAACCGATCTTGGACCTCGGTGGCGCAGCTGTCTCGGGGACAATGCCTTCATTGCGGTGGATTTCCGCACGGCCTGGCGATGGGATCGACATGCCGTTGACTTGACTGGAGTCTGTTTCCACCTTGCCGCCGACACTGTCGGGAGGAAGAACAATGGCTGGCATCGACAAGGCCGACGAGGCGCAGCTTCTGGCCGCCATCGACCGCTGGATCGAGCGCGAGGTGGCGCCCCGGGTCAAGGAGTTCGACCACGCCGACAAGTGGCCGGCCGAGATCGTCGAACAGATGAAGGAACTCGGCCTGTTCGGTGCCACCATCAGCCCGGAATACGGCGGCCTCGGCCTGCCGGCCCGCACCTACGCCGAGATCGTGATGCGCGTGTCGTCGGTGTGGATGGCCATCACCGGAATCTTCAACTCGCACCTCATGCTGGCGCTGGCGGTCGAGAAGTTCGGCACCGAGCGGCAGAAGCAGCAGTGGCTGCCCAGGTTCGCGACCGGCGAGATCCGCGGTGGCGTCGCCCTCACCGAACCCGACGCCGGCACCGACCTGCAGTCGATCCGCATGGTGGCCCGGCGCGACGGCAACGACGGCTACGTGATCAACGGCACCAAGACCTGGATTTCCAACGGCATCGAGGGCCATTGCTTCGCCATGCTGGTCAAGACCGACCCCGAGGCCAATCCGCGCCATGCTGGCATGAGCCTGTTCATCACGCCCAAGGGGCCGGGCTTCAAGGTCGGACGCAAGCTCGAGAAGCTCGGCTACAAGTCGATCGATTCGGGCGAGCTGATCTTCGAGGACTATCGCATCCCGGCCGACCATCTGATCGGCGAGGTCGAGGGCAAGGGCTTCGCGCAGGTCGCGGGCGGGTTGGAACTCGGCCGCATCAATGTCGCGGCCCGCGGCGTCGGCATCGCCGAGGGCGCGCTCAGGCTCGCGACCAGCTATGCCCAACTGCGCAGGACCTTCGGCAAGCCGATCGCCGAGCACCAGGCGATCGCGCTGAAAATCGGCGAGATGGCGACGCGCGCCCGCGCCGCGCGGCTCCTCACCCTCGACGCCGCCGACATCTTCGACCGCGGCGAGCGCTGCGACATGGAGGCCGGCATGGCCAAGTATTTCTCCTCGGAGGCGGCGCTGGAGAACAGCATCGAGTCGATGCGCATCCACGGCGCCTACGGCTACTCCAAGGAGTACGACATCGAGCGCCTCTATCGCGACGCGCCGCTTACCTGCATCGGCGAGGGCACCAACGAGATGCAGCGCCTTATCATCGCGCGCCAGTGGCTGCGCCGGAATCCGATCTCGTGAACATGCCCGGCAAGCCCCTCGAGGGCATTCGCGTGCTGACGTTGGAACAGTTCGGCGCCGGACCCTACGGCACCATGTTCCTGGCCGAGCTGGGCGCCGAGGTGATCAAGATCGAGGCACCCGAGGGCGATCCGTCGCGCCAGGTCGGCCCCTACAAGCTGGGCAAGGACGACAGCGAGTATTTCCAGGCCTGGAACCTCGGCAAGAAGAGCGTGACGCTCGACCTCAAGTCGGCCGACGGGCGGCGGCAGTTCGAGACGCTGGTCAGGACCGCCGACTGCGTCGTCAACAACCTGCGCGGCACGCAGCCGGCCAAGCTCGGCATCGACTATGCGAGCCTGAAACATCTCAAGCCTTCAATCGTCTGCCTGCACATCTCCGCCTACGGTCGCGCCAACGCGCGCGAAGACTGGCCGGGCTACGACTTCCTGATGCAGGCCGAAGCGGGTCTCATGGAACTGACCGGTGAGCCGGACGGGCCGCCGACGCGGGTTGGCGTGTCGCTGATCGACAGCATGAGCGGCCTCACCGGCATCGTCGGCCTCCTCGCCTGCCTGCTGCGCGCCCGCACGACGGGCCAGGGCTGCGACGTCGAAACCTGCCTCTACGACGTCGCCCTGCACCAGCTCACCTATCCCGGCCTGTGGTATCTGAACGAGGGCGACGTCTCGCCGCGCGTGCCCCGGAGCGCCCATCTGTCGCTGGCGCCGGTCCAGACCTTTCCCACGAAGGACGGCTGGATCTTCATCATGTGCATGACGCAGAAATTCTGGCTGTCGCTGTGCGAGGCGATGGGCCGCAACGACCTTTTAGGCGATCCGCGCTTCCCCGATCCCAACGCGCGGGCCAGGAACCGCGCCGAGATGACCGACACCCTCGATCCGACGTTCCGCACCCGCACGACGGCGGAGTGGCTGGCGCGGTTCAACGGGCTGTTGCCGGCGGCGCCAGTGAACCGGCTCGACGCGGCGCTGGACAGTGCGTTTGTCCGCGAGACCGGGATGGTGTCGTCGGTGCCGCATCCGGTGAAGGGCGATCTCAGGGTAATCGCCAATCCGATCCGCATCGACGGGGCGCGGCCGACACAGGCTGCCTGTTCGCCGCTCGGTGCCGACAACGATTCCCTGCTGGGTAGAGGCACATGAAGCTCGAAGGTCTAAGAGTTGTCGATCTGTCGTGGTTCCTGCCGGGGCCGTATCTCACCACGGCGCTGTGCGACCACGGCGCGGAAGTGATCAAGGTCGAGCCGCCGGGGGAGGGCGATCCTGGCCGCCACATCAAGCCAATGGATGGGCGCACCTCGGTGTTCTTCCGCAACATGGGGCGCGGCAAGAAGAGCGTGGTGCTCGATCTCAAGCGCGAGCCCGGCCGCGCCGCCCTGTTCCGGCTGGCGTCGGAGGCCGATGTGCTGGTCGAATCTTTTAGGCCGGGCGTCGCGGCGCGCTTCGGCATCGGCTACGACGACGTGAGTGCCGCCAACCCCGGCATCGTCTACTGCTCGATCAGCGCCTTCGGCCAGGACGGCGCCTATCCCGGCCGCGCCGCGCACGACCTGGCACTCGAGGCCATGACCGGCGTGCTGAGCCTGACCCTGGGCGACGACGGACGGCCCGCCATTCCCGGCGTTCCGGTCGCCGACCTGGTGAGCGGCCTCCATGGCCTCGCCGGTGTGCTGATGGCGCTGTTGCGCCGGCAGACCACCGGCCGCGGCGACTATATCGACGTCTCCATGCACGAAGCGCTGATGGCGTCGTGCGCCAACGTGGTCGGCACGGCCTTCACCGAAGGCAGGCAGCCCGACGTGAAGAACCAGCGCACGACGGGCGGCTCGGCCTTCTATCGCGTCTACGACACCGCCGACGGCCGCCAGCTCGTGCTGGCCGGCCAGGAGATGAAGTTCATCGAGAATTTGCTGGGTGCGCTCGGCAAGCCGGAGATGGCGCCGCTCTGCGAATGGCCGGGCGCGCACCAGAAGCCGGTGATGGATTTCCTTGCCGAGACATTCAGGCAGAAGCCGCTGGCGCACTGGATGCAATGGCTCGACACGCTCGACATCTGCTGGGGCCCGGTCAACACGCTGCCCGAAGCCATCGCCGATGCGAACCTTGCCAAGCGCGGCATGATTGTGACCGATGAACAGGGCCGCAAACACTTCGCGCCCGTCGTCCGCTTCCGCAACGAACCGTCCAAGCCGCTGTACCGCGAGCCGCTGCTCGGCGAGCACACGGATGAAATCATAGGAGCGCGCCACTCCAGTGGCGCGCTCCTATGAAAGCAGCGACACGGCCTTCGCCAGCGGCACCGGCGCGTCGTTGAGCAGCAGGTTCATCGCCTCTTCCTCCCAGGCCGACTCGCCCAGCGACAGCGGGTCCTGCGTGCTGAGGCGATGTTCGATCACGAGGCGCGACAGCAGCAGGCGGCGGGCATCGCCGCCGCGGGCGCCTAGGGTGGCGCCTTCCCAGGCCATCAGCGCCGCCGTCGTGGCGTGATAGAGGGCGCCGGCGGCCTGGCGCGAGCGCTTCTCGTGCTTGGGATCGGCGGCCACCGCTTCGGCGAAGCGCTCGACGCGGTCGAGCGTGGCGCCCAGCAGGCCCTTGTACTGGCCGGGCAGGGCGCCGCTGGGCTCGTACTTTGCCTTCAGCGCGGCGCTCAGCGTCTTGTGGCCGCCCGACTTGCCGACGGCGCGCTGCACCACGTCGAGGGCGTTCATGTTGGAGGTACCCTCCCACAGCGTGCCGATCTGGGCGTCGCGCACCAGGCGGGCGGTCGCCCATTCCTCGATGTAGCCGATGCCGCCGCGCACCTCGAGCGTTTGGCTCGCCACGGGGATGTTGTCGCGGCAGGCGCGGAACTTGTAGACCGGCGTCAGCACGCGCAGCAGGTTCGCAGCGTCCTTGTCGCCCGCCTTGCCACCATGGCCCTCGGCCCGGCCCATCGCGTCGGCCGAGAAGGCGTACATCGAGAGCGCCTGCTCGGTCGGCAGCATGATCTTCATGAGCTGGCGGCGCAGCAGCGGGTACTCGCTGGTGGGCTTGCCGAAGGCGCGGCGGCCGCGGGCGGCCGCCATCGCCTCGTTCAGGCAGCGGCGCATCATCGCAGCGGCGCGCACGCCGTGGCTGAGCCGCGACAGGTTGACCTGGCTCATCATCTGCTTGAAGCCGCGCGTCACGTCGCCCACCAGATAGGCGATGGCGCCGTCGAGCACGATCTCGCCCGATGCCATGGAGCGTGTGCCGAGCTTGTCCTTCAGCCGCACGATCCGGTAGCTGTTGCGGGAGCCGTCCTCCAGACGCCGCGGCAGGGCGAACATGCCGAGTCCCTGGGTGCCGGGCGCCGCGCCGCGCGGGCGGGCCAGGATCAGGGCCAGGTCGGCGTCGGCGTGACTGCAAAACCACTTCTGGCCATGGATCTTCCAGCGCTCGATGCCGTCGGCGCCGACGCCGATTCTCTCGGCTTCGGTCTCCAGCGCGCCGACGTCGGAGCCGCCGGCCTTCTCCGTCATGAGCTGCGCGCCCTTCATCATGCGCGCCGGGTCCTGGCTCAGCAGCCGGTCCATCAGGAGGCGCTTGAGCTCGGGCGAAGCGTGGGTCTTCATCGTGAAGTTCGACGTGTCAGACATCGAGATCGGACACATCAGCCCGAACTCGGCCTGCACATAGAGATAGGTGAAGGCGTATTTCACCAGCGGGTGCGCCGGCTCCGTCATGCCGAGCACGCCGGCGCGGTGGCTCATGGCGTGCATGCCGAAATCGTCGAAGGCGATCTTCTCCATCTCGCGATAGGCGGGGTGGTAGTCGATCCAGTCCTCGTCGCGGCCAAACCTATCGCGCGCATGCAGCACCGGGACGTTGCGATCGGCGATCATCGCGAGCTCGTCGAGCCTGCCGCCGGCCAACTGGCCCAGGCGCTGGAAGTGAGGTGTCATCGCGGCGCGCAGCCCCGGCTCCAGATAGAGCGAGAGCAGATCCTGGAACTGCCGGTCGATGGCGTAGAAGTTCTGGCCATGGACGTCCGGCGCAATGTGGTGCGCGCCGTGCGGCCCTTCGTTCATGCCGTGGGTGCGGTTGGACATCATGTCGGGCATCGGTCTCTCCTCTCTAGATCACGTCGCCGGCCAGGATGCGCTCGACGTAGGGCGGCACGATCCGCGTCGCCGGGCCGTAGACGTGTTCGTGGAAAAAGGGCTGGTTGTCGGTCGGCTCGAGGTTCAGTTCGACGGTCCGCGCCTGGGCGCGACGGCGGCGGACATGTAACACGAAACCCGCAGCCGGATAGACCTCGCCCGACGTGCCGACCGCCATGAACAGGCCGCACCCTTCGAGCGCCGCATAGATCTCGTCGAGATGCATCGGCTGTTCGCCGAACCACACGATGTTCGGCCGCAGTTCGCCCACGGCCGCGCAGCGCGGGCAGACCGACTGCGGCGACAGGTCGGCGTCGGACGGGAAGGTCGCGGCGCACGCCATGCAGCGCACCTCGCCTTCGCGACCGTGCATGTGGATCACCTTTTTCGACCCCGCCATTTCGTGCAGCGGATCGATGTTCTGGGTGACGATCGTGACGTCGCCGGGGTACTCCGCCTCGAGGCGGGCCAGTGCGTCGTGGGCGGCGTTGGGCGCGACATGGGCGGCCCGGAACAGGCCGCGCGCCTGGTTGTAGAAGTCGAGCACCTTCTTCTTGTCGCGGTGCCAGGCCTCGATGGTGGCGACCTCCTCCAGATTGACCCGGGTCCACAACCCGTCGGGGTCGCGGAAGGTGTCGATGCCGCTTTCCTTGGAGATGCCCGCGCCGGTCAGAATCACGATCGCGGGAGGAGAGAAATCCTGATGCATGATCGCAGTCTAGCGCCGTGCTAGAGTAATACGCCATGACCATCAAGATTCTGTTCGTCTGTACCGCCAACCTTTGCCGTTCCCCGATGGCCGAAGGCGTGTTCCGCAACCTGGCCGGGCAGGCGGGCCTCGCAGAGGCATTCGAGATCGCCTCGGCCGGCACGTCGGAGAAATTCGTCGGCCAGTCGCCGGTGCCGATGGCGGTGGAGATCGCGGCCGGCCGCGGCTACGACATTTCCGCGATCCGCGCCCGACAGGTGGTCGCCGAGGACATCGCCCATTTCGACTACCCGTTGGCCATGGACTCCAGCCATCTCGTGGCCATGCGCTGGCTGGCGCCGCGGGCGCTTGCCGACAAGCCCAAGATGTTCCTGAGCTTCGCGCCGCCGATCGGCATCAGCGAAGTGCTGGATCCGATCGGCGGGCCGAAGGCCGGCTTCGAGCGCGCGCTGAGCCTCATCGAGGCCGGCTGCAAGGGCCTGCTGGACCGCCTGGGAGCGGCCGCTAAAAGGGCCACTTGAGGCCGAGTTCGCCGAAGCGGTTCAGCACGTTGAAAGTCAGTCGCGACACGTCGTTGTTGAACGTGTTGTGGGGCAGGCTGCCGCAATAGGTGATCGAGCCCACCGAGAACACCGCGCCGCCGGCAGGCTTTTCGATGTAGGTCATGTCGGCGCGGATCAGCTGAGCGAGCGGCTGACCCGATACGGTGGAGACCATGCCCAGCCGTTCTTCGTGGACGACGACGAAGTTACTGCGCTCGTGGCCTTCCGAGGAGGCGAGCACGACGGCGTTGAGCGGGCTGCCGAGGCGATGGTCGAGCCGGTCGAGCTCGAAGCCCGCCGCGCCGCCGCCCGAGAAGCCGTAGCCGCCGAACAGCTCGTCCTTCACGCCCTCGAAGACCCAGGCATGGCTGTTGTCGCGCGCTGCCGCCGCTTGGCGGTACGAATTGCCCACGAAGGTGCCCTGGCTCGAGAAGCCGATGCCGCACAACAGGTTGGGCGGACGATCGCTGCGCCGCCACAGTCCGCCGTAGGCACCGTCGAAGGCGTGGTAGTACTCGCCCGGTTCGGCCGCCCAGGTCCGGATGCCGCCCTCGGTGCGCCGCACTTCTATGGCGCCCGGCACCTTCTTCGACAGGGCGACGCGCCAGTAGAAACCGTTGCCGCCGAGATACATCAGCCGTCCGCCGGTCTCGGTGTAGGTCTGCAGCGCATCGAGCGTGCCGGCGGTGTGGTACTCGGGATGGGTGCCGGTCAACACCACCTTGTAGGAGGCGAGCAACGCCGGCCCTTTCTCGTCGAGATCGTGGTCGGTGACGACGTCGAAGGCCACGCCCATGCGGTCGAGCCAGCCGGTGAGGTGCGTGTCGGCCGGCAGATGGCGCAGGCCGGAGCCGGCGGCGTCGTTGAAGCTCAGGAAGTTGGGCCGCCAGGTGAGCAGCGGCCGCAGACGCGAGGAGTAGGCGACGCCCGAGCCGTCGCGGTGGTGGTTGTAGGTCGAGAGGCCGTAGTCCTTGTGCTCGTCGGGATGGTTCGGGAAGGCCTTCCAGTCGGCGACACGCCGGCGGAACGCCTCGTCGAACACGCCGCGCGAGAAGTTGGAATAGACCTGATAGGTGAAGGTCGAGGCGAGGTAGCAGACCTTGGCCTGCGGCTTGCCGACCTGGGGCCGCACGAAGAAGGGAATGACGTCGCGGTGCGGCCCGCAGGAAAGCTGGATGCCGTAGATGCCGCTCCGCATGTCCTTGGGAATGGTGAACTCGAAATCGTCGGCCCAGCCGCAGTCGTGAAGGTCGTCGTCGTGGAAGTGGATGGCGGCGTAGTGATGCGGCGCGCGGGTCCAGTCGCGCTCGGCGCCGGTCCACGCCGCGCCCTTCATGGCCCGCGTCGGCAGGTTGACCAGCCGTCCGTGCAGTCCGTTGGGGCCGCAGTCCTCGATCTCCATCGTGTCCATGCGGCGGGCGAAGTCCCAGGCGGCGAGGCCCACGATGGCCGGCGCCTCGATCTTGCCGTTGAAGCAGCGTCGGGCCGGCCGGTCGCCGGCCTGCTCGGCGCCGATCAGCACCGGCTGCGCCGCCTCCAGGGCGAGCGGCAGCGCCGCCGTGGCCTCGGCATCGCCCTCGTCGTCGATGGCGTGGGCCCGGCGCAGCGGCTGTTGGCCGACGCGAAGGGTGCCGGTGCGGGGGTCGGCGCTCGCCCACACACGATACCAGACCCGGGCGCGCAGCGGCTTGCCGACGACGACCCGCGCGCTGCCCGCCTCCAGCGCCATGCCCTCGGGCGTCGCGACCAGCGCGAAGCCGGCGCCGCTCTCCGGATCGCGGCGCGACAGCACGGTTTGCGGCCCGTCGTCGGGCAGCGTCGGCCAGATCACCGCCTCGACGGCAAGGGCCGAGGGCAGTTTCACCGCCCGGGCGCCGTCGACCAGACCGTAGGAGCCCGGCCAGGCATGCTGCACGCGCGAGGCAAAGCGGCCGTCGAAGAGGTCCGACAGGTCCTCCAGCTTGGGCGGCGGGCCGGCGGGGTTGGGGTCGCCGCGCACGATCTTCACCAGGGTGGCGTTGTAGGGGTTCGGTCCGGCGCTCGAGACCTTGAAGGTGATTTTTTCTCCCACGCGAACGGAGATTTTGTCGGCATAGCCGGTGAGCGGTGCGGTCACGATTGAGTCCTCGTCGTTGCCCGATATAGTCACCTGAATTCAAGGAGGAACGCCATGACCAAGATGATCCGCCGCCGCACCGCCGTCGCGGCCGCGCTCGCCGCGCCGATGCTCGCCCGCCACGGCTGGGCGCAAAGTGCCGGTGCCTATCCGGGCGGCAAGACCGTGCGCATCGTCGTGCCCTTCGCGGCCGGAGGCACCACCGACATCCTGGGCCGCATCGTGGCGCAGCTCCTGACCGAGCAGATGGGCGGCACCTTCGTGGTCGACAACAAGACCGGCGCCGGCGGCAATGTTGGCGCCGAGCTGGTGGCCAAGTCGCCGTCCGACGGCATGACCCTGCTGCTGGGCACGGTCGGCACCGCCGTCACCAACCAGTATCTCTACAAGTCCATGCCCTACGACAGCGTGAAGAGCTTCGCGCCGATCGCCCTGGTCGGCGAGGTCGCGAACGGCCTCATCGTCCACCCGTCGTTTCCGGCCAAGACGCTCAAGGAGTTCGTCGAGTACTGCAAGGCGCAGGGGCCCAACAAGGTGAGCTACGGCTCGCCGGCGGTCGGCGGTACCGGCCACTTGGCCATGGAGTATCTGTCCAGCCTTGCCGGGATCAAGCTCGAGCATGTCGTCTACCGCGGCAGCTCGCTGGTCATGAAGGACCTGCTGGCCGGCCACATCCTGGTGACCATGGACAATCTGCCGCCCTATCTGCAGCACATCCAGTCGGGCGCGCTGAGGGCGCTCGGCGTCACCTCGGCCAAGCGCTGGTTCGCCGCGCCTGACGTGCCGACCATCGCCGAGCAGGGCTACCCCGGCTTCGACGCCGCGCCCTGGTGGTACGTGGCGGCGCCGGCGGGCACGCCGGCCGAGATCGTGAACAGGCTCAGCGTCGAGATCGTGAGGGGCCTCAAGTCGGAGCCGGTGATCAAGAAGATCCGCGATGCCGGCGCGGCCGAGCTGCCGGGCGACGCCGAGGCGCTCACCCGGCACATGGTGGCCGAGAACGCCAAGTGGAAGAAGGTGATCGACGCGGCCAAGCTCGAACCGCAGTGATGGTCGCGTCGCTCCGGGGAAAGATCCAGACCGTCCTCGGCCCGATCCAGCCCGAGGCGCTCGGCCGCACGCTGATGCACGAGCACGTGCTCTGCGACATCCGTCCGCCGCAGACGCGCGGCGACAACGATCTCGGCCCCGAGATCACGCTGGAGAACGTCTGGCAGATCAACCACGGACACGGCATCAAGCGGGCCGGCCGCAAGTACATGCTCGACCTCGAGGACATTGCCACGCGCGAAGTCGGCATGATGAAGCACGAGGGCGGCGACGCCATCGTCGAGCTGACCTGCGGCGGCCTCTCGCCCGACCCCCGCGGCCTGCAGCGCATCGCCGCCGGCACCGGCGTGCACCTGATCATGGGCTGCGGCCACTATGTCGACGATTACCAGGATCCGGCGAACCACCGCCGCACGGTCGACGATTTCGCGGCCGAGATGATCGGCCAGATCCGGGACGGCGCCTGGGGCACCGACGTGTGCGCCGGCATGATCGGCGAGATCGGTTGCCAGTCGCCGTGGACCGATACCGAGAAGCGCGTGATGCAGGCGGCGCTGCTTGCCGCCGCGGAGACCGGTGCCGCCATCAACGTCCATCCCGGCCGCGACCCCGACCAGCCGCAGGAGGTCGCCGACTTCATCCGGGCGGCCGGCCATCCGACCGACCGGGTCGTGATCAGCCATATCGACCGAACCATCTTCGACGAGCCGCGGCTGCTCAGGCTGGCCGACTCCGGCGTCACGGTCGAGTTCGACCTGTTCGGGCAGGAGGCGAGCTACTACGGCCTGTCCGACATCGACATGCCGAACGACGCCACGCGGCTCAGGCTGATCCGGGCGCTGATCTCGCACGGCCATCTCGAACGCGTCGTGATCAGCCACGACATCTGCTATCGCACGCGGCTCGCCAGCTTCGGCGGCCACGGCTACGGCCATATCTTCCGGAATGTCGTGCCGATGATGAAGAAGCGCGGCTACAGCGCGGCGGAGATCGACGCCATTCTGGTCGGCAATCCGCGTCGGCTGCTGACGTTCGTCTGATGGAGCCTGGACCGGGATGAGGCGGGCATTGCGACGGGTCGGGCAGGCGCTGGCCATCGTGGCCATCACGCTGGCCCTGGATTTCGTGCTGACCGCCACGCTGTTCGACAGGGTCAAGCGGGCCCTCTCCGACGCCGAGGCCGGCAACCAGCTGGTCTACCGGCCGGTGCCGTATCACCACGATCTCATCGCCGACATCAAGAGCAACCGGCTGTGGGGCAACATCGTGTTTCCCTGGCAGACCGACCGTTATGGCTTTCGCGCCGGCCGATGCGCGCCCGGCGAGTCGGAGAAGGGCTGGCCGGCGATCTTCGTGGTCGGCGACTCGTTCGTCGAGGCGGTGGGCTCGAGCTACGAGCAGAGCTTCGTAGGTCTCATGGCGTGCGACGCCGCGCGTCAGAACAAGGCCGTCTGGAATCTCGGCGTCGCCTCCTACAGCCCGGTCATCTACCACGCCAAGATCCGGGCGGCGGCCGAGCGGCTGGGCGTCCGGCCGGCCGAGATCTACGTCTTCCTCGACCTGTCCGACATCGACGACGACGCCAATATCTACCGGGTCGAGGCCGATGGCACCGTGACCTACGCCGCGGCCGGCGGCCGGCCGATGGAACGGTTCGACCTCGGCCGCTTCCTGATCGGCAACTTCACCAGCGTCCGGCTGCTCCACGATCTCTACCTGACCTCGTCGTTCAATCATGCAATGTCGTTGAACCGGCCGCGTGCCCGCTGGACGGTCGATCCCGCGCTGATGGAGAGCTGGGGGCGGCGTGGATTGGAGGTGGCCGGCGCCAACCTCGACCGCATCGTGGCGATCTGCCGCGACTGGCACTGCCGCATGACGCTGGTCGTCTATCCGTGGCCGGACAACGTCGTCGCCGGCGACCGCGACAGCATCCAGGTGAGGCACTGGCGGGACTGGGCGGCGGCGCGCGGCGTGCGCTTCGTCGACGGCTTCGCGGCGTTCTTCGCCGAGCCCGCGGAGATGGCCCTGCGCAAGTATTTCATCGCCGGCGACATCCACTACACCGAACTCGGCAACCGGTTGCTCTACGAAGCGGTGCGCACCGCAGTCGGCGGCGACTGGTAGGATCGCCGCCTCAGAACGTCAGGTCGTAGGCGGCTTCCTCGGTGTAGATCGAGCCGGCGCGACCGCGCCGGCTCGAATAGAGCGCGAAGTGCTCGGCCACCCAGGGCGCCGACCGGAAGGTCGAATGGCTGGCCATGAACTGCGCGATGTGATGGCCGGTCTCGGCGCCGTTGGGAAAGCGCGCCAAAGTGACGTGCGGGCGGAACTTGCGGCGCTCGACGGCGATGCCGCAGTTGCGCGCCACGGTCGAGACCTTCTGCTGCAGCCGCTCGAGCGATGCGCTGTGTTCGACCAGCGCCGCGAGGGCGCGCGGCTGCTTGCCGGAGCTGAACTGCTCGACGCCTGCCAGCGCAAGCGCGAAACGCGGGGCCGCAATGTCGCCCAGCTCCTCCTCGAGGTCGCGCATGACCGCGCCCTGCACCTCGTCACAGAAGCAGAGCGTCACGTGGAGGTTCTCGGCCGGCTGCCAGCGCGCATCAGGCACGCCCGACTGCAGCGCGGCGAGCTCGTCGGCGACTTCCTCAGGGACGGGCAGGGCGACGAACAGACGCGGCATATTCGTCGAGATTCCTGGTCACGAAGGGCAGGATGCGCTCGACCACGACGTCGACGCCCCTGGGGTTGGGATGGATGCCGTCGGCCTGGTTGAGCGCCGGGTCCTGCGCCACGCCGTCGAGGAAGAAGGGATAGAGCGGCACGCCGTGCTTGTCGGCGAGCCGTCTGTAGAGGCCGTCGAACTGGGCAGCATACTCCGGCCCGTAGTTGCGCGGCGCCAGCATGCCGGCCAACCACACCGTCACGCCGGCCGCCTTCAGCCGGGTGATGATGGTGTCGAGGTTGCGCTCGGCGCTGGCCGGGTCGACGGCGCGCAGCGCGTCGTTGGCGCCGAGCTCGACCAGCACGATGTCGGGCTTGTCGGCCAGCATCCAGTCGAGACGATCGACGCCGCCCGCGGTGGTGTCGCCCGAGACGCCGTGATTGATGACCGAGACGTTGCGGCCGGCCGCCTTCAGCGCCGCCTCGAGGCGGGCCGGCATGGCCTGCTCGGGCTTGACGCCATAACCCGCGGCCAGGCTGTCGCCCAGAATCGCGAGCCTGACCGGCGGCGTCTGCGCCTGCAGGCCCGTGGCGGCCAGCAGGCCCAGAAACAAAGCCAGCAGCGCCGCGATCCGTGAATTGACCGCTGCCGTAAAACCACCATATCCAATGCCGACAGTCATCGTCCCTTACCCGGAGCTTTCTTGACAGCCCCCGCAACAGCCATCGTCCGCCTCACCGACGTCCATCTCGACATGGCAAGCGATGCCGGCACGGTCAACATCCTGCGCGGCATTTCTCTCGACATCGCCGCCGGCGAGATCGCCGCGGTGGTCGGGCCTTCGGGCGCCGGCAAGTCGAGCCTGATGATGGTGGCGGGCGGGCTGGAACGCGCCTCGTCAGGCCGCGTCGAGGTGGCGGGGCGGGACCTCGGGCCGCTCGACGACGACGACCGGGCACGCCTGCGGCGCGACCACATCGGCATCGTGTTCCAGGGCTTCCACCTCATTCCGACCATGACGGCGCTGGAGAACGTGGCGCTGCCGCTCGAGTTCGCCGGCCGCAACGATGCCTTCGAGGCGGCCGAGGCGGCGCTGCGGCGGGTCGGCCTCGGCCACCGCATCGGCCACTATCCGGCGCAGCTGTCGGGCGGCGAGCAGCAGCGCGTCGCCGTGGCGCGCGCC
>JAIETA010000334.1 GCA_019745575.1 Reyranella sp.
TGGCCGACGCCGACCGGCACGCCCTGGCCGTCCTTGCCGCAGGTGCCGATGCCGGGGTCGAGCGACATGTCGTTGCCCACCATGCCGACCTTGGTCAGCGCCTCCGACCCGGCGCCGATCAGCGTCGCGCCCTTGACCGGCCGGCCGAGCTTGCCGTTCTCGATCAGGTAGGCCTCGGTGCAGCTGAACACGAACTTGCCCGAGACGATGTCGACCTGGCCGCCGCCGAAATTGGCGGCATAGAGGCCCTTCTTCACCGAGGCGATGATCTCTTTCGGGTCCTTGTCGCCGCCCAGCATGATGGTGTTGGTCATGCGCGGCATCGGCGCGTGGGCGTGGCTCTGACGGCGGCCGTTGCCGGTCGGCTTGGCGCCCATCAGGCGGGCGTTCTGGCGGTCCTGCATCAGCCCGACCAGGCGGCCTTTCTCGATCAGCACGTTGCGCTGGGTGGGCGTGCCCTCGTCGTCGATGGTAAGCGAGCCGCGGCGGTCGTTGAGCGTGCCGTCGTCGACCACGGTGACGCCGGGCGAGGCGATCATCTCGCCCATCAGGTGGCTGAACACAGAGGTCTTCTTGCGATGGAAGTCGCCTTCCAGGCCGTGGCCGACGGCCTCGTGCCACAGCACGCCCGACCAGCCGGCGCCCAGCACGACCGGCATCTCGCCGGCCGGCGCGTCGACGGATTCGAGATTGACCAGCGCCTGGCGGATCGCCTCGTCGGCCTCGCGCTTCCAGTATTCGGGCTTGAAAATGTCGCCGTAGGCGGCGCGCCGGCCGCTGCCGGTGCTGCCCGCTTCCATGCGGCTGCCCTGGCCGCACACGACGCTGACGTTCAGCCGCACCAGCGGCCGCACGTCGGCCGCCCGCCAGCCGCCGGCCCGGATGATCTCCACGACTTGCCATGATCCTGCGAGCGAGATCGAGACCTGCCGCGCCTTGGGTTCCTTGGCGCGTACGTAGGCGTCGATCTGTTCGAGCAGCGCCACCTTCCGGGCGAAAGCCTCGCCGTCGATCGGATTGTCGTCGGCATAGAGCAGCCGGTTGGTGCCGCGCGGCGATTCGTCTGACTTGGCCGACCGGCCGGAACGCACCGCCTTGACCGTCGCGGCTGCCCGCTTCAGAGCGTGCTCGTCGAGCGCCGAGGCGTGCGCGAAGCCGGTCGAATCGCCCGCCACGGCGCGCAGGCCGAAGCCCTGCGTGGTGTCGAACGAGGCGCTTTTCAGCTTGCCGTCGTCGAACGACAGGCTCTCGCTCTGCACGTATTCGAGAAACAGCTCGCCATCATCGGTGCCGGCCAGCGCCTCGTCGACCATCTTCGAGGTCTTGCGCTGGTCGAGCGCTCCCTTGCCGAAGAACAGGCCGTCGGCGGTGGCGAGGTGATTGATCGACTTGCTCATGGCGGTGCCCTCGCTTCGATGATCATCATTCTCCTCCCCTTCGCGGATTCCGCCAAGGGGAGGGATGCTCTGCGTCAGACGACCAGGACGATCTTGCCAAAATGGGCATTGGCCTTCATGTGCGCAAGCGCTTCGGCGGCCTGGGCGAGCGGGAATGTCTTGTCGATCGGCAGGCTGAGCTTGCCCGCCTCGATGGCCGGCCACAGGTCGGCGCGGGCGGCCTTCACGATGTCGCGCACCTCCTCGGGGCTGCGGGTGCGGAAGGTGACTCCGATGTAGTCGATGCGCTTCAGCGCATGCAGGTCGAAGTTGAACTCGCCCTTCATGCCGCCCAGCCGCCCGACATTGACGATGCGGCCGAGGATGGCGGCGGCCTCCATGTTCTGGTTCATGACGCCGCCCGACACCTGGTCGACGATCAGGTCGACGCCCTTGCCGCCGGTCGCCTCCTTGACCTTGTCGGGCCATTTGGGATCGCGCGTGTCGAGGGCGAGGTCGCAGCCGAACTCCGCGAGGCGGGCCCGGCGGCCGTCGTTGGTCGATGTGCCCATGACGATCGCGGCGCCCAGGTGCTTAGCGATCTGCATGCCGAGAAGACCGACGCCCGAACTGGCGCCCTGGATCAGCACCGACTCGGCCCTCTTCAGCCGGCCGGCGCCGACCAGCGCGTTGTGCATGGTCTGCACGGCGACCGGCATGCAGGCCGCCTGCTCGTAGCTCATGTTGTTGGCGGGGATCCTGTGGGCGCGGCCGGCGTCGGCCACGGCGTACTCGGCGAAGCCGCCGGCGGCCGAGCTCATCACCCGGTCGCCCGGCTTGAAGTCGGTCACCGCGGCGCCCACGGCCTCGACCTCGCCGGCGCATTCGAGGCCGACGATGGTGCCGCTGCCGCCGATCGGGCCGTGGCGATGGCCTGCCGCGACCGCAAGGTCGGCGCGGTTGAGCGAGGCCGCCCGCACCTTGATCAGGATCTCGTTGGGCTTGGGGGCGGGCTTGGGCGCCTCGCGGACTTCGACGCCGGCCTCGCCGACCACTGCTGCCTTCATGACGTTCTCCTCAGATCATGTCTCTCAGATGATGTCCGTCAGATTCTGGCGGCCCGGCCCTGCCAGTAGCGGTCGCGCAACAGGCGCTTATAAAGCTTGCCGGTGGGATGACGCGGCAGTTCGGCCTCGAAGTCCACGGTGCGCGGACACTTGATGGCCGAAAGGCGCTCCTTGCAATAGGCGATCAGCTCCTCGGCGAGCGCGGGGCCGGCGTCGGCCATGTCGCGCGGCTGCACGACTGCCTTCACCTCCTCGCCGAAATCGTCGTTGGGCACGCCGAACACGGCGCAGTCCATCACCTTGGGATGGTTGATCAGCAGGTTCTCGCATTCCTGCGGGTAGATGTTCACCCCGCCGGAGATGATCATGAACGCCTTGCGGTCGGTCAGGTGCAGGAAGCCGTCGGCGTCGACGTAGCCCACGTCGCCCAGCGTGGTCCAACCCTTGGGATGGCGCGATTCGGCAGTCTTCTTGGGATCGTTGTGATACTCGAACGGCCGGCCCTCGGCGAAGTAGACGGTGCCCGGCTCGCCCGCCGGCAGCTCGTTGCCGTCGTCGTCGCAGATCTTCAGCTTGCCCACGATGGCGCGGCCGACCGTACCCTTGTGCGCCATCCACTCGGTCGAATTGCACATGGTGAGGCCGTTGCCCTCGGTGCCGCCGTAGTACTCCCAGATGATCGGGCCCCACCACTCGATCATCGCCTCCTTGGTCGGGATCGGGCAGGGCGCGGCGGCATGGATCGCGCATCTGAGCGAGGACATGTCGTATCTTGCCCGTACTTCGTCGGGCAGCTTCAGGAAGCGCACGAACATCGTCGGCACGACCTGGGTGTGCGTCGCCTTGTACTTCGGCACCAGCTTCAGGAACTCCTCGGCGTCGAAGTGCTCCATGACGATCGACGTGCCGCCCAGCCGCATCACGCTCATGTTGAAGCGCAGGGGAGCTGCGTGATAGAGCGGCGCCGGCGAGAGATAGACCGTGTCCTGGTCGATGCCGTAGAGCTTGCGGCTGATGGCGAGCAGCGGATTGTCGTAGTCGATCGGCTGCGGCTCGACGACCGGCATGACGCCCTTGGGCCGGCCGGTCGTGCCCGACGAATAGAGCATGTCGTGACCCGCCGTCTGGTCGGCGATCGGCGTCGCAGGAAAGCGCGCCACCGCCTGCTCCCACGACTCGTAGCCGGCAATGGTGCCGTCGACCATGTAGCGGCTCGTGACGCCCTTCAGCCGTGGCCCGAGTTCCGCCGCCGGCCCGGCGAGAGGTTTCGAGGTGACGAACAGCCGGGCACCGCAATCGGCCACGATGTAGTCGACCTCGGCCGCGGTCAGGCGCGAACTGATCGCCGTGTAGACCAGCCCGGCGCGCTGGGCGCCCCAGCAGATCTCGAAGAAGCGCGCGTTGTTCTCGAGAAAGAGAGCGACATGGTCGCCGGCTTTTAGGCCCAGGGCGCGGAACAGCTGGGCGGCGCGGTTGGATCGTTCGTCGAGCTGCCGGTAGGTCACCGTCTCGCCGCTGGCGGCCATGATGTAGGCCGGCTTGTCCGGGTTCTTCTGGGCATGGATGTAGGGATGCACGCGCGGCGTCCTTTGGCGACGGTTCCTGAAGGGCAGCCATAGAACCGGACGATCGCGTGCGCGGCAAGCGTTGACCCGGTTCCGCCCATCGGCTTTAGTCGCGCCGCACGATGGCGTGCCCCCGTGGCGGAATTGGTAGACGCGCCTGACTCAAAATCAGGTTTCCTCACGGAAGTGTTGGTTCGAGTCCGACCGGGGGCACCATCGCGCGAGGACACGCGAAGCCCGTCGATCTGTCGCGGTATTGTCGAGATCGAGATGGCGTGTCGGGCGCCGCACTTTTCACTGCGCTTCGGCCGACCGGTCTCTGGCGCGATCTGGATGGCCGACGATTGAACCGAAGACCCTGCGTACCCCGCTGGCCGCCGTCACGCAGCGCCTGTGGCTGGAATGGAAGCGCGCGCCGGAGAGCTCGGCCTACCTGGTTCCTTATGTTTTCCAGCTCCGGCCGGACGTCGACGCCGGCCGGCTGGCGAAGGCGCTTCGTGCCACCGTGGAGGCGCACGAGGCCCTGAGATCGGTGATCGAGGAGGTCGACGGCCGGCCCGTTCAGACGGTGCGGCCGGTGCCCGACGAAATCCTGGAGACTTCCCGGACCTGGCAATGGGCGGTCACCCGGCCGTTCGACCTGGCCCGCGGGCCGCTTTTCCGGTTCGTGCTGTGCGGCGACATCTTTGTGGTCAACGCCTCGCACGTGGTGATCGATGGCCACGGCATCGAGATGCTCCTGTCGGAGGTGGCGGCGCGCTACGCGGGAGACCCCGTCACCGTGGCCGCCCCCGGCCCGGCCGACTGGGTGGCGCACGAACAGGCCTATTTCGAAAGTCCCCAGCACGCCCGGGATCTCGACTATTGGGTGAAGCAGTTCGGCCGGACCGACTTCCACATGGGCCTGCCCGGCCGGCGTTCGACGTACGGCGGCGAACCGGACGGCATCCACCATTTCTCGCTGCCGACGCCGCGCCTCGGCATGAGTTCCTTCCTGGCCATGACGGCGATCCTCGAGGCGCTGCTCTACCGCTACACCGGCCAGGAAAACATCTCGCTGCTCTATCCGACGGACCTGCGCGGAACGACCTTCGCCAAGTCCCTGGGCTCCTTCGTCAACACCCTGATCACGACGGCCAGCCTGTCGCCGGAACTCACCTTTCGCCAGCTCAGCACCCAGGTGCACGAGCAGCGCCAGGCGACTCGCGAGCATGCGGCGCTGCCCTTACAGGACGTGATCAGGGCGCTGCGGCGGCATCGCCAGGTCGACTCGCTGGAACTGCCCAACGTGACCCTGGCGCTGTCGTCCTTCCATCCGGCGTTCGCGCTCGGCGAGCCTGTGCCCCTGACATCGGTCGATGCGCAATCCGACCTGCTGTTCATGTTCCAGGAGGAGGGCGAGCGCATTGCCGTACGGCTGCACTACAGGAGCGCCCTGTTCACGGAGACCTTCGCCCGGGAAATCGGCCGTCACTTCGTCCGGTTGGCCGAACTGGTCCAGGCGTATCCCGACCAGGCGATCGCCACGCTTCCCCTGGCCACGCCGGAGGAGCAGCGGCTCATCGAGCGCGAGTGGAACCCCGAACCGGCGCCGTTCCAGGAGCTGCAACTGCTCCATGAGGCCGTCGCGGCACAGGCCGAGCGGACGCCCGATGCGCCGGCCCTGCTGACGCGGGACCGGACCTTCTCCTATGGCGAGGTCCAGGGCCTGGCGAACCGGATCGCGCATTGTCTGCGCGAGAAGGGCGTCCGGCCCAACACCCTGGTGGCGGTCTTGATGGAGAAAGGCTGGGAACAGGCCGTCGCCTGCCTCGGCATCCAGCTGAGCGGCGCCGCCTACCTGCCGATCAATGCCGCCTGGCCGGCCGAGCGAATCGACAACGTGATCGCGCAGGGCGAGGTAACGTTCGTGCTCAGCCAGCAACGCGTGCTCGACCGCCTCGGGCGCAGCGGCCTCGCCGTCGACGCACTGGAGGTCTGGCGGGGCTACTCCGATCGACCGCTGCCCTCGGTCAACAGCCTGGACGACATCTGCTACGTCATCTTCACCTCCGGCTCGACCGGCCGGCCCAAGGGCGTGGTGCTGTCGCATCGCGGCGTGATGAACACCATACGCGACTGCAACAGTCGCTACGGGGTAACGGCATCGGACCGGGCGCTGCAGCTGTCCGACCTCAGCTTCGATCTTTCGGTCTATGACATCTTCGGCATGCTGAGCGCCGGCGGCGCCGTCGTCATTCCCGACGAGGACCATCATCTCGAGCCACCGCACTGGATCGAGCTGGTGCGCCGGCATCGGGTCACCATCTGGAACAGCGTGCCGATGTACGTCGACATGTGGGTGCAGTCGGGCGAAGCCTTGCCCAGCGTGCGACTGTTCATGCTGAGCGGCGACAAGATCCCCTGCGACCTGCCCGGCCGGGTCCGGGCGATCATGCCGTCCGTCAGCCTGTGGAGCCTGGGCGGCGCCACCGAGGGCTCGATCTGGTCGATCTGGTACGAGATCGGCGAGGTCGATCCGAGCTGGAGCTCCATTCCCTACGGCCGCGCCATGACGAACCAGGAAATGGTGGTGCTCGATGCCGGCTTCAACCATTGCCCGCCGTTCATGCCGGGCCGGATATTCATCGGCGGGATGGGCGTCGCGAAGGGCTACTGGCGCGACCCGGATAAGACCGCCGCGGCGTTCCGCACGCACCCCGTGACCGGCCAGCGGATCTACGACACGGGGGATCTTGGACGATGGCTGCCCGACGGCAACATCGAGTTCCTGGGACGCGGCGACTTCCAGGTCAAGATCAACGGGTTTCGCGTCGAGTTGGGCGAGATCGAGGGCGCCATGCAGGCCCTGCCGGGGGTCGCGACCGCCATTGTCGACGCGCAGGATCAGCCTGGCGGCAAGGGCAAGTGCCTGGTGGCCTATGTGGTTGCCGAGGGCGCGCTCGAGCCGGAGGCGCTTCGCGCGGCGCTGCAGGAGCGATTGCCCTACTACATGATCCCGCGGTTCTTCGTCCCGCTCGCCGAGATACCGCTCTCGGGCAACGGCAAGGTCGACCGCAAGGCGCTGCCGCGGCCCGACTTCGACCGCATGGCGTCCGACCACCCCTACGTCGCGCCGCGCACGCCGGTCGAGACCGTCCTGGTGGATATCTGGGAGAAGCTCCTGAAGCATCAGCCCGTCGGTATCCACGACAATTTCTTCGCCCTGGGCGGCGACTCGTTGATGACCATCCAGTTCGTCATGCAGGCCCGCGACGCGGGGTTCGAGATCGGGGCCAACGCCTTGCAGAGCGCGCCGACCGTCGCCGAACTCGCCCAGGTGCTGGCCACCAAGACCGCGCACGCCGTGGGGCAGGTCACGGGCGATGTGCCGCTGTCGCCGATGCAGCGCTACTTCCTGGGTTGGGCGCGCAACTGCCCACACCACTTCAACGTCTCCGCGGTGTTCCGCTGCGACCTTGAGGTCGAGCGGCTCCGGAGCGCGCTGAAAGTGCTGGTGCAGCACCACGACGCGCTGCGCCTGCGGGTCGCCGGCGAGCGGCAGTACTATGTCGCGGGCGAGGCGGAAGTCCCGGTGGAATGCGCCGAGTCGGCGCTGGCCGATCTGCCGGCGAAGATCGTGCAGCTGCAGACGACCCTGCATCTCGAACATGGCCCCGTCATGCGGGCAGTGCTGTTCGCCACCGAGGCCGGTCAACGACTGGTGCTGGTCTGCCATCACATGATCGTCGATGGCGTTGCCTGGGGCTTTCTGCTGTCGGACCTGCAGCACGCCTATCAGCGCCAGCCGCTGCCGAGGCCGGGCAGTTCCTTCAAGGATTGGACGGAGCGTCTGGTCCGGTACGCCACCAGTCCGCAGGCCGAGGCCCAGTTCCCCTTCTGGCGCGCCCAGAGCGGCCCGTCCTTTCCGGAGGACAGTGCCGGCGACGGCGCGCTGCAGAGCGATCTCGCCCTCCACGAGTGCGTGCTGCTCGAGGAGACGGTGCCGCATCTGTACGAACGCGTCGCCGCGGCCCTGGTGGAAGCCAGCGGTCAGCCGAAGCTGCTGGTGCACATCGTCGGACACGGCCGCGAAGCGGTGTTCGAGGATGTCGATCCCACGCGCATCTGCGGCTGGTTCACCACCCACACCCCGCTTGTCCTGAGCGGCGGGTTGGCCGACGTAGCGGCCCAGCTGCATTCTTTGCCCCAGCACGGACTGGGCCACGGCGCCCTGCGCTACTACCATCCGCGCGGCGACGAGCTGGCGGGCAACGACACGGTCAAGGTGCTCTACAATTTCCTCGGCGGCGCCTGGGACAGGATCTTCGACGGCCCGGTCCTGCATCGTCCGGAGGAAGAGCTGCTGTGGCCGCCCGGCCATTGCGCGCCCCACAACCTGGCGGACTTCCGGCTCGACGTGCATACCTACGTCTACAAGGGGGCTCTGCGGGTGCGCTTCATCTATTCGACCCGGAGCTTCAGGCCGGAGACGATCCGGCGGCTCGAAGCCCGGATGCGTGAGAGCCTGCGCGCGCGGCTGCACGAGCCGGTGGCGACCAGGGCGTGATCGCGCTCTACCTGCTGATCCTGGTCGACTCGATCAGCATCGCCGTGGTCATCCCGCTGCTGGGGCCGCTGCTGATCGATCCCGCCACGCAGGTCTTTCTCATCGGCGCGCCGCTGCATCTCCGCAGTCTGGTCACCGGCCTGCTGGTTACCGTCTACGTGCTGCTCATGCTCTACATGGCGCCTGTGCTGGGCCGGCTTTCCGATCAGGTCGGTCGCCGTCCCGTTCTTCTCGTGTGCGGGATCGGCGTGTTGCTGGGCAATCTCCTGGCCGGACTCGGCATCGAGAGCCACAGCCTAGCTCTCCTGTTTTTCGGAAGGGTCGTGGCCGGCGCGACCGCCGCGTCGCAGATCACGGCGCAGGCGGCGCAGGTCGACCTCGGCAGCGACAAGGCCGCTCGGCTGAGCTTCAGCCTGCTTTTCTCGTCGTTGGGCTTCGTCATCGGTCCGATCGTCGCCTCGACCCTGTCGTCGCGGTCGCTGGCGGCGCCGCTCTATTTTTGCGCGGTCCTGAGCGCGCTGGCGGTGGCGTTGCTGGCGATGACCTACCGCGAAGCGCAGCGGCCGGCCCGGCGGCTGGACCTGGGCGCCATTTCGATCTTCGAAGGGGTGCGTTGCTTTCGCGATGCCGCCGCCGACTGCCGGGTGCGCGGCCTGCTCGCCTGCTTTCTCCTCATGCAGATCGCCTGGGGCAGTTACTTCGTGTTCGTGTCGGTCTTCATGATGCAAAGCCCGCGGCTGCGTTTCTCGCTCGGCCAGGTCGGTGTCTTCATGTCGCTGATGGGTGTCGGCTTCTGCCTGGCCAACGGGCTGGTGCAGCCGCTCCTGGCGCGGCGCTATCCGATGCGCGGGCTGGCGGCGGCGGGCCTGGCCCTCACGGCGTGCGCCATGGTCGCCTGCCTGCTGGCGATCCACCCCTACCAGGCCTATCTGGCGGCGCTGGCGACCGGGGTCGCCGTCAACGTGGCCTATCCTTCCATCGTGACGATGCTGTCGGATCGGGTCGCGGCCGACCAGCAGGGCTGGATCCTGGGCATGGTGGGTTCGGCGGTCGCCCTCGGATGGGGAATCTCGTCGCTGATTTCAGGCGCCATCGGCGGCTTTGGACACACGCTCCCGATCGTCCTTGCCGGCGCGGTGATGGCGTTGTCGGCGCTCGCCACGTTGGCCGTCGCGGCGTCTTGGCGAGACAAGGCTCCAGGGCATCGTGACGGGCCTTAGGTCGGGACGATGCCCTTGCAGATCCAGGCGGCGATGACGAAGGAACGAGGGCCGTCGGGACGCCCACTGAGGAAGACGTGGCGAACCTGTTTCTCGAGCGCCGTGCGCTGCTCGGCCGTTAGGCTCGCCACCAGCTGCCCGGCTGGCGCATCGCCGCTCAGAAACGGCGTCCAGTAGTCGGCGAAGTCGGCGAACCCGAAACGCATCGCGATCTGGTCCTGCCTGACGTCGACCAGCCCCGCCCGGCGCCACATCGCTTCCATTTCACCCTCGCTGTCGAGAGGACGGAACAGGCAGCGGTCGCGGTCGAAGCCCAGCGCGGAGGCGGTATCCCACAACATGCGAAGGTGCGGCTGGCCGCCGTAGCCGTCCCAGACGCAGGCCGCCACCATGCCGCCGGGCTTCACCACGCGGCGCATTTCGGCCACCGCCGGAAACGGGTCCGGCAGGAACTGCAGCACATGCTGGCAACAGGCCCGATCGAAGCTGGCGTCGGGGTAGGGGAGCGCAGTGGCATCGCCGCTGTCGAACCTGATCCGCGGATCGGTGTTGCGGCGGCGGGCGTAGGCGAGGTAGGGCTCGGCCGGATCGATCCCGACGATCGACGCATGATCGCCCCGCGCCGCCAGCGCGAAGGTGAGGGCACCGGTGCCGCAGCCGACATCGAGGATCGTCTGGCCCGCCGGGTGGCCGGTGAAGCCCAGGAAGGCGGCGGCCAGCGTATCGCCGAACCTGCCCATGAGCTTCTCGTAGCCCTCCGCATCGACGGCATCGTAGTTGTTCGCCACCTGGTGCTCCTGTCAATCTTCGCAACAGATTGAGTGCGCTGCCGCTGTCCGTTCCCAGTCGACTTTATCGACTTCGGCACGGCATAGGTATCGGCCGCAATCACGGCCTCGGGGCATATGACGACTACTGCCCTGCAACGCCGCGCGTGAGCGTCGCTCTGCCCCGGGCCGCGGGGATGCCCTCGAAGGTGATCTCGAGCTGTCCGCCGGTTGCGCGGCCTTGTATGGACTGGGAGAGCCTGCTGCACTCCAGATCGAAGCCGGACACCTGGCCAGTGATGTCGCCTGCGGGCGAGATCGTGAGGGAAACCGGCGCCGAGCCGCAGTGTGGCGTGTTGAGCGTGCCAGTGCCGTTGCCGTCGAGAACGCGCACCGAAACCGATCGCCCGAACGCGGCACCGAAGGATGCCTGTCCACCGACGAAAACGAAGGGGCCGCTGTAGTTGCCATCGAACGGACCGGCCGGCGCGGCCGCCGTCGTCGTCGCTGCGGTGGCGACCGGCGGCGCTGCGACTACCGCGCGTGCCCTGGCCTCGCTTTCGGCGGGGCGCCGCGGTTCGGTCACGGCCGTCGCCGCGGAGGCTCCCGGTCCGATCCGGGCGGCCAACCGCTTGCTGTCGATGCCGGCCAGCGCCTGGTCGCGTGCCTCCCCGATCTGCCGGGCTTCGATCTGGCAGAGCTCCTTTCCGGTGCTGCTGCAATTTGTGGTGATGCGCCTGATCTCGGCGTCGGCGGTCGCGCTCAGGCGCGACTTCACGCCGTCATAGTAGGCGTCGCGGGCAACGGCGTCGGAGAAGATCGAGGGCGTCATGACGATGACGACCTGCTCCGGATACTTGTTGTTGGCGCCCGACGAAGCGTCGATCACGACGCCGACGAAGCCGCCCACAAGCAGGTTGCCGAAAGTGGCGCCGGTGAAGCTGGCGATCAGGACTTCGTTCGACGTCTCGTAGCCGTCGCGCGTGCAGCTCACCACGATATTGTCCTTGTGGCGCGGCACGGTGACCCTGCCGGGTGTGAACTTGATGAGGCCCAGGAGCGCGCCCTGCCTTTCGACGCGGCACTCCGCACCTGCCGGGTCCGTCGATACGCTGAGATCCTGACTCGTTCCGCTGACGATGGTGGCGCAGGCCGGCGCGGCAAAACCCAGGGCGACAACAGCCAGCAGGCGGCTGACGGCCGCCAGTCTTGAAAGATCACCATCGTCTCTCCCCCGCCGGTTGTATCCGGCCCGAGAACGATTACCATGATCGATGCTCGGGGATAAGCCCGTCGATCACGTTCGACTACGGCTCGTGACAGCTTTTGGTCCGGGGTTGGCTCGGAAGGCCGGAAATCAAGGGCCATGAAGCCCTGTTCATCGCCACTTTCGCTTTGCTCCCAATCCTGTCCCAAGACCAGGATTCTGACATCGGTGTCGGTTCGAGTCCGACCGGGGGCACCATCGCACCAACGCGGACACCCGCCGTCGTCACCGCAGGTTCCAGGCCGGCGCGAGCGCCTGCCACACGATGGCGCGCGCCTGTTCGACCGCCTGCGCGTTCGGTTCGTAGCGGAAGACCTGGCCCGCTGCGTTGAAGCTGCCGCTGGAGCGGCCGTCGAAGCCGTGATGGGCGCCGGGCAGGGTGTGAAAGACGATCCTGCCGCCGGCCAGGCGGCGGCACTGGCCGTAGCTGTCGCGGTATTGTCCCCAGTCGTCCTTGTCGCCGTAGAGGATGTGGACGGCGGTGGGTCCGTCCTTGGCGTAGTCGGTCTGGCACCAGCCCTCGCAGCCCGGATAGAAGGCGAAGACGGCGGTCGGCCCCGCCGCGGCGCCCTGGAAGCTTCGCGCGGAATTCAGGACCTCGGTGCCGCCGCGCGAGAAGCCCATCACGGCGAACCGCGTCGTGTCGATCCGCGGCTGGTCGAGGCGGGCAAGGTCGAGCACGTCGCGCGCATCGCCTCTGTATTGCAGGCCGCAGCCGGTGCCGCTCCAGTTCTGCCGGCCGCGCTGGGCGGCGCTACGGACCTGGGCCACGGCGACGCCGCGGCTGGTGAACCATTCCACCCAGGGGCTGCGGGCGTTGGCGCCGGTACCGCCGTTGCCCTCTATGAGGATGACGACCGGCACCCGCTGATCGCCGGGCGGCAGAGACCAGATGACGAAGTTTCGAAAGTCCTCGGGCTTGGCGAAGGCCGGCAGGGCGAGGTGGCCCAGCAGCAGGGCGAGAAGAAGGAGTCTCAGGCGGCGCATCGCAATGGCTCCGAAGCGGTCGGAAGTCGGCTCACCTTAGCCGTGTGGGCAATGCTTCGAATACGGCGATTTTCGCCTCAGGCCAGCGCCGCCGCGACGCGATCGAAGTCGTCGTCCCTCGCGGGCAGCCCGAATCGCAGCCACTGCGGCGCGCGGGGGAACCGCCTGACGTGAATGCCCGCGCGCGCCAGCTTGTCCGCAACTGCCGGCGCATCGTGGTGGCGGGTCAGTCGGAACAGCGGCGTCCCGCCCAGAACTTCCAGACCTGCGGCAACGAGAACGGCGTCGAGTCTTGCCCGGTCTGCCGCCAGGCGTGCGGCGGAAGCCTCTAGCCACGCCTCGTCGCTCAGTGCCCGGCGGCCGATCTCCAGCGCCGGTCCCGCGACCGCCCAGGGCCCGAGCTCGTCGCGCAGGCGGCCGGCCAGCGGCGGCGGCGCGATGGCGAAGCCCAGGCGGACGCCGGCCAGCCCATAGGCCTTGCCGAAGGACCGCAGGACGACGGTGTTGGGCGGCAGGTCGTGCGCCAGGCTTGCGGTCACGGGCAGCAGGTCGACGAAGGCCTCGTCGACAATCAATAGGCCGTCGTGGCCGCGCAGCATCTTTGGCGGCACGAGACGGCCGCTCGGATTGTCCGGGTTGACCACGACGACGACATCGGCGCCCGCCGCTTCGGCGAGGGTCGCGACCACGCCGACATCGTGTCCCTGGCGGGCCCAGCAGACCTCGTGTTCCTCGTAGGTCGGGCCGACCACGGCCACGCGCGACATCGGCACCAGCCGCGGCAGGAGCTGGATCAAGGCCTGCGTGCCTGGCGCCGCGACGATCGCTGCGCGATCGCCGACGCCGTAGCGCCGCGCGGCGGCGTCGAGCAGCGCCTGCTCCTGCTGTCGCGTCGGCAGGCGCGACCAGCTCTCCGCCGGCAGGCCGGCGACCGGGTAGGGAACGGCGTTGATCCCGGTCGACAGGTCGAGCCACGGCTCGGGTGCCTTTGGAAAGCGCGCGCGGATGGCGCCGAGATCGCCGCCATGGTCGACCGGTTCCACGCTCATGGCCCCCGTGATAGGCAAAGCCCCCATGTTCGCCGCTCTTGCCCTCATTGCCGTCGCGACCGAAGCGGCCGCCGGGTATCCCGACGGCCTCTATCGCCGGATCGGCCATCCCGTGACGTGGATCGGCGGGCTCATAGCATGGTGCGACAAGGCGTGGAATTCCGAGGCGCTCTCCCACGACGAACGGCGCTGGCGCGGCATCTACGTGCTCGTGCTGCTGCTGGCCGTCGGCGTTCTCTCGGGCCTGGCGATCACTGCATTCCTCGGCGAGTTCTTTCACGACGCCGTGGCATTGCTGCTGGCCGGCGTGGCCGGCAGCTCGATGCTGGCGCAGCGCAGCCTCCACGCCCATGTCGGAGCCGTCGCTTCGGCGCTGGAGACCGACGGCTTGGAAGCCGGCCGGCGGGCGGTGTCGATGATCGTCGGCCGCGACACGCGCGCCCTCGATGAGGCAGCGGTCAGCCGAGCCGCGATCGAAAGCCTCGCCGAAAATTTCTCCGACGGCGTGGTGGCGCCGCTGTTCTGGATGGCCGTCGCCGGCCTGCCCGGCGCCATCGCCTACAAGGCGATCAACACCGCCGACAGCATGATCGGCCATAAGTCACCGCGCCATCTCGCCTTCGGGTGGGCCTCGGCGCGCTTCGACGACCTCGTCAATCTGCCGGCATCGCGGCTCTCGGCCTTCTGGCTCGTGCTGGCGGCGGCCCTGTCGCCGGGCCTGTCGGCGCCGCGGGCGATCGAGGTGCTGTTGCGCGACGCCGGCCACCACCGCTCGCCCAACGCCGGCTGGCCGGAGGCCGCAATGGCCGGCGCGCTCGGCATCCGGCTCTCCGGTCCGCGCATCTACGACGGCGTCGAGGTTGCCGAGCGCTGGGTGGGCGACGGGCGCGATGAGCTGACCGCCCGCGACATCCGCGCGGCGCTCGATCTCTATCGCGCCGCCTGCGGCCTGCAGATCGCGGCGCTCGTTCTCATCGTGGTGGTCAGCCTGATGTTCTGAACCGGGGTTCGCGCGCCAACGCCAGAAGCCGGTCGCAGTCGAGATGCTTTTCGATATGGTCGGCCAGACGATCCAGGGTCGCGTCGACATCGGCCTCGTAGTCCAGCGTCGATCCTCTGACGCCGATCTTCTGCAGCCAGTGCCGTCGCTGCCGATCGTCCGCCAGCAGGCCATGAATGTAGCAGCCGGCGACGGTGCCGCCGTCGTTCACCGTACCATCGGTCTTGCCGTCGGCCAGGCGCAGCAGCGGACGATTGCTGCCGGTGGTGCGGCCGATATGCATTTCGTAGCCCTTGAAGGGCACCGCGCCGGCAATGGTCTCGCCGGTGGTTTCGACCAGCACCTTGTCGCCGGCCAGCACCGTGTCGACATCGAGCAGGCCGAGTCCGTCGACGCCGCCGGCGGGCCCTTCGATGCCGTCGGGGTCGGAGATGCGCCGGCCCAGCATCTGGTAGCCGCCGCAGATCCCCAGCACGTGCCCGCCGCGGCGGACATGCGCCGCGAGATCGATGTCCCATCCCGCGGCCCGCAGGGCGGCGAGATCGGCGATGGTGGCCTTGGAGCCCGGCAGAATGACGAGGGCGGCGTCGCCGGGGATGGGTTCGCCGGGCCGCAGGAACGCAAGATCGACGCCCTTCTCGAGACGCAGCGGATCGAAATCGTCGAAGTTGGCGATGCGCGGATAGGCCAGCACGACGATGCGCGGCCGGCCGTCGCCGCCGCCTTTGCGCGCCGGCAGGCCGAGGGCGTCCTCGGCCGGCAGCCGATGGGCGTCGTCGAAGAACGGCACGAGGCCGAGCGACCGCCAGCCCGTGCGGTCGGCCACCATCGCCATGCCGTCGGCGAACAGCGCGGGATCGCCGCGGAACCGGTTTACGATGAAGCCCACGATCAAGGCGTTGTCGGCGGGGTCGATCACGGCCTGGGTGCCGACCAGGCTCGCGATCACGCCGCCGCGGTCGATGTCGCCCACCAGCACGACCGGCACATGGGCGGCGCGTGCAAAACCCATGTTGGCGATGTCGGCGGCGCGCAGATTCACTTCCGATGCCGAACCTGCACCCTCGACCAGGACAAGGTCGGCCTCGCCGGCCAGTCGCGCGAAACTCTCGAGCACAGCACCCAGCAGTTTGGGCTTCATGGCCTGGTACTCGCGTGCCCGGGCATTGCCGACGACGCGTCCCTGCACCACCACCTGCGCGCCGAGGTCGCTCTGGGGTTTCAGCAGGACCGGATTCATGTCGACGCTGGGCGCCACGCGGGCGGCGCGGGCCTGCAGGGCCTGGGCGCGGCCGATCTCGCCACCGTCGGCGGTGACGGCGGCGTTGTTCGACATGTTCTGCGGCTTGAACGGCCGCACCACGAGGCCGCGCCGGGTAAAGACGCGGGCGAGGGCGGCGACCAGCAGCGACTTGCCGACGTCGGAGCCCGTGCCCTGGATCATCAGCGCCCGGGCGGCCTTGCGGGCGGCCATCAGAACTCGATGCCTTCCTGCGCCTTCACGCCGGCGGCGAAGTGATGCTTGACCAGCGTCATCTCGGTCACCAGGTCGGCGGCCTCGACCAGCTCCGGCTTGGCGTTGCGGCCGGTGACCACGATGTGGAGATCGGCGCGCCGCGCCTGCAGCGTGGCCACGACCTCGGCGATGTCGAGATGGTCGTAGCGCAGCGAGATGTTGAGTTCGTCGAGCACGATGAGACGGATCGACGGGTCGGCCATCAGCTCGACGGCCTTGGCCCAGGCGCGCCGCGCCGCCTCGACGTCGCGGGCGCGGTCCTGGGTTTCCCAGGTGAAGCCCTCGCCCAGCGTGTGCCACTGCACCTGGTCGCCGAACCGCTCGACCGCGGCGCGTTCGCCGGACTGCCAGGCACCCTTGCCGAACTGGACGACACCGCAGCGGAAGCCGCGGCCGACGGCGCGCAGCAGCAGGCCGAACGCCGCCGTCGACTTGCCCTTGCCCTTGCCGGTGTGGACGACCAGCAGGCCCTTTTCGACCGTTTTGGCGGCCACTTCGGCGTCCTGGACGGCCTTGCGGTTGGCCATTTTGGCCCGGTGGCGGGCCTCGTCGTCAGCGGCTGGGGGCATGGGACTTCTGCGTACGGATCGGGGCGCGCAGAATGGTCGGCAAAGGCCTTGTCAGCAAGGCGGCGGACTCGTATCAAGCAGGCGACGGTGCCCCTCACGGGGTTCAAAAGGGAACGCGGTTTGGGGTCTTGTGCCCCGATTCCACGGCTGCCCCCGCAACTGTAGTCGGTAAGCCAACGGCCAAGAGACCACTGGGAAACCGGGAAGGTGGCCTGAGGCGAAGACCCGAGAGCCAGGAGACCTGCCGTCGAGACGTTCATGCAGGCTGCCGGAGGGGCAGCCAGGGAGATTGATATGGCCAGCACGACCGTTACTGCCGCGAAGACCACCGACCGAAGCGATGCGCTGCGTGCGGCGGGCATCGCCCTGATTTTGGGATTGGGCCTGATCTTCCTGACCGGGTTCGCCTACCCCGAGGTCATCCACAACGCCGCGCACGACACGCGACATAGTCTGAGCTTTCCCTGCCACTGACGCAGGCATCATGCTTTCCCGGATTCTGTCGGTCGGCCTTCTGGCCGGGCTGGTGGCTGGGCTGCTGATCGCGGCCCTGCAGCAGGTCACCACGACGCCGCTCATCCTCGCGGCCGAAACCTACGAGAAGCCGGTCGAGGTCTCGGCCGCACCCAAGGCGCCGCACAGCCATCACGGCACCGAGGCTCATTCCCACGGCGACGGCTGGAAGCCCGCCGACGGCCTGCCGCGCTTCTTCTTCACCGCCGTCACGACGGTCGCCACCGCCATCGGGGTTGCGTTCGTCCTGATCGCCATCATGGTCTTTGCCGGCGTGCCGATCGACGAAGGCCGCGCGCTGGCCTGGGCGATCGCGGGCTTCGTTGCCTGTGGCCTGGCGCCCGCCGCCGGCCTCGCGCCCGAGTTGCCCGGAGCAGCCTCCGGCGACGTGGTCGGCCGCCAGCTCTGGTGGGTCGGAACGGCCATCGCGACAGCCGTCGGTCTATGGGGCTTTCTGCGCGCCGGCCATCACCCGGCGGTGCGTCTGGGCGCGATCGTCCTGCTGCTGGCGCCGCATTTCATCGGCGCGCCGCATGCGCACGAATTCGAGAGCAAGGTGCCGGCCGAAATCGCCGCGCAGTTCACCGCGCTGTCGCTGGTCGTGCAGGCATTGCTGTGGACCCTGGTGGGCGTCGGCATCGGCATGCTCTGGCCGAAGTTCGCGCCGAAGACGGCGGGCTGAGCTTTCCCACCCTTGTGCCGTTGCCTTCGGACGGCGGCCTGGAGTTTGTCTGAATGACCGAAGCCCCTGTGACGATTTTCGTCTGCGTCTCGTGTCGCCGTCCGCTCGGCGGCACCGACGAGGCGTTCGACCAGCCCGGCCAGGGACTCGCCGACGCGCTAAAAGCCCGCTTGCGGGACGGCGGGCAAGCGGGCGTGACCGTGACCGCGGTCGATTGCCTCGCCGTGTGCAAGCGGCCGTGCACGGTGGCCTTGGTCGGCGCCGACAAGTGGACGTATCTGATCGGTGATCTCGACCCCGACTCGCATGCCGAAGAGATCGTTGCCGCGGCGTTGAGTTTCGCCGCCTCCGAAAACGGCATCGTTCCCTGGCGGGAACGGCCGGCATCGTTCCGCAAGGGCGTGATCGCCCGCGTTCCTCCCATCGCTTCAGAGGCCGTTCAATCATGACTTCCCTGGCCAAGGTTCCATGCACGATCGTCACCGGGTTTCTCGGTGCCGGAAAGACCACGCTGGTCCGCCACGTGCTGGAGAATGCCGACGGACGGCGCCTCGCGGTGATCGTCAACGAATTCGGCGACGTCGGCATCGACGGCGACATCCTCAAGAGCTGCGGCATCGAAAGCTGCACCGAGGACAGCATCGTAGAACTCTCCAACGGCTGCATCTGCTGCACGGTGGCCGACGACTTCGTGCCGGCGCTCAAGAGCCTGCTCGACCGGCCCAATCCGCCGGAGCACATCGTCATCGAGACTTCCGGTCTCGCCCTTCCCAAGCCGCTGGTAAAAGCCTTCAACTGGCCGGAGATCGCCTCGCGCGTCACCGTCGACGGCGTGGTCGCCGTGGTCGATGGCGCCGCCGTGGCGGCGGGGCGCTTCGCCGACGATCCCGAAGCGATCGCCCGCCAGCGCGCCGAGGACGATTCGCTCGATCACGACAATCCGCTGGAGGAGGTCTTCGAGGACCAGCTGCTGTGCGCCGACCTCGTGGTGCTGAACAAGGCCGACCTGATGTCGGCCGACGAGCGGCAGTCTGTGAACGACCAGATCGGCCGGACGCTGTCCAAGTCGGTGAAGGTCGTCGAAGTCCAGAACGGCCGGGTCTCCGTCTCCGTCCTGCTCGGGCTCGGCGCCGCCGCCGAGGCCGATCTGGAAAGCCGGCCGTCGCATCACGAACTCGAAGGCGAGCACGACCACGAGGACTTTGACACCTTCGTCGTCGACATCCCGGCCTTCGCCTCGCCGAAGGAACTCGTCGACCGCATCGCCCGGGCCACGGGTGCGCACGATATCCTGCGCGTGAAGGGATTCGTGGACATCGCCGGCAAGCCCATGCGCCTCTTGGTCCAGGGCGTGGGCGCGCGCATCCAGCACCAGTTCGACCGGGCGTGGCGGCCGGGCGAGGCGCGGCGGGGGCGTCTGGTCGTGATCGGCGAGAAGGGTTTCAACAAGGACGCCATCCGCGCCGTCCTCGCGGGCTAGACCGGCATGCATGTCCTGGCGACCCAGCTGGCGACCCTCGACGAGGCCGACGTTGCCGTCGACCTCGGCCAGTCGCCGGCCGAGGTCGTCGTGCTGTCGTTTTCCGACAGCGACCTCTCGGCGCTGGCCGCGGCCTGGCAGCAGGACGCGGGCGGCCTGCCGACGCTGCGCCTGGCCAGCCTGAAGCGGCTGCGCCATCCGATGTCGGTCGATCTCTACGTCGAGCGCGTCGTGGCCCATGCCCGGGCGGTGATCGTGCGCGGCCTGGGCGGCCTCGACTACTGGCGCTACGGCTTCGAACGGATCGGCGACGCCGCGCGCGACAACGGCATCTTGTTCGCCGCCTTGCCGGGCGACGACCGGCCCGACCCGCGCCTGATCTCGGTCTCGACCGTGGCCGGCGAACCGCTCGACCGGCTCGACCGCTTCTTCCGCGAGGGCGGCACGGACAATCTCCGTCAGGCGCTGCACTACGTCGCGGCACTGCTCGGTCGCGGCAATGCCTGGACGCCGCCGGCGCCGCTCGGCCCCATCGCGGGCTTTACATCCGGCCGGCGCGCGGTGGCCGCGGCCGAGCTTTGCCGGACCGAGGACACCCGTCCGTCGGCGCTGATCGTCTTCTACCGCTCCAACCTGATGGCCGCCGACGTCGAGCCGATCGCTGCCCTGATGGCCGCGCTGGATCGTCACGGCCTGGCACCGCTCGCGGTCGCGGTGAACAGCCTGAAGGATCCGGCGATCGAACCGGAGCTGGCGCGGCTGATCGCGGCGCGCCGGCCGGCGGTCGTGCTCAACACCACGGCGTTCTCCGCCCGACGCGACGACGACACGACCGTCCTCGACGGCGCCGATGTGCCGGTGCTGCAGGTCGTGCTGGCCGGCAGCACGCACGAGGGCTGGGCCTCCTCGCCGCGTGGCCTGTCGCCCGCCGACCTCGCGATGAACGTGGTGCTGCCCGAACTCGACGGCCGCCTGCTGGCGCGCGCGATCTCCTTCAAGGCCGAGGCGCCGGCCGATCCGCGGCTCGAGTTCGGCAGCGTCCGCCATGCTCCCGATCCCGACCGCGTCGACTATGTCGCCCGCCTGGCCGCCGCCTGGGCGCGGCTTGCCGGCACGGCGCGGCCGGCGCGGCGGCTCGCGCTGGTCCTTTCCGACTATCCCGCCCGTGGTGGCCGCACCGGCTACGCCGTCGGCCTCGACACGGCGGCCAGTGCGGCGGAGATCCTGCGCCTGTTGCGCGACAGCGGCTACGACACCGGCGCCGCGCTGCCCTCGGCCGACGACATCGAGCGCTTTCTGCGCGACCAGTCGGCGCGCGTCCGGATTCCGCTGCGGCTCTATCGCGCGTGGCTCGGCGCGTTGCCCGACAGCCTGCGCCGATCGATCGACGAGACCTGGGGCGATGCCGGCGGCGATCCGGCGATCGTGGGCGAGTCGTTCGACCTGCCGGTCCTGCGCTGCGGCAATGTCCTGGTGCTGCTGCAGCCCGACCGCGGCTTCGCCGGCGACCGCAAAGCGGGCTACCACGACATGTCCTGCCCGCCGCGCCATGCCTACGTCGCCTTCTATGCCTGGCTGCGCGAGATCGAGAAGATCGACGCGCTCGTCCATCTCGGCACGCATGGCACGCTCGAATGGCTGCCCGGCAAGGCGCTGGCGCTGTCGGCCGAGTGCTGGCCCGAGGCCGTGCTGGGGCCGCTGCCGGTCGTCTATCCCTTTATCGTCAACAATCCGGGCGAAGCGGTGCAGGCCAAGCGTCGCCTGGGCGCTGTCACCATCGGGCACCTGACGCCGCCGCTCAGCGCCGCCGGACTCCACGGCGCAATGGCCGAGATGGAGGGCCTGGTCGAGGAATATGCGTCGGCCGACGGACTCGACCGGCGGCGGCTGCGCTTCCTCGAGGACGAGAT
>JAIETA010000006.1 GCA_019745575.1 Reyranella sp.
GCATTCGACCTTTCCGACCGTGGCATCGACGGCCGCGCCCAGCCCGGACCGGTCGACGCCTTCCTCTACACCGAGCGCGGCGTCTACCGCCCGGGCGAGACCGTGCAACTGATGGCGCTGCTGCGCGACGACAGCGCGACGGCACTCGCCAACCTGCCGGTGACCCTGATCGTCAAGCGGCCCGACGGCAGCGAGTTCACCCGCTTCACGCACGCCCTGCAGGCGTCCGGCGCCCTCCATCAGCCGGTGGCGCTGCCCAAGTCGTCGCGCCGCGGCCGCTGGTCGGTAGCGGCCCACATCGACCCCAAGGCGGCGCCGGTCGGCCGCGTCGAATTCTCGGTCGAGGATTTCGTGCCCGAGAAGCTCAAGGTCGAGTTGACGCCCGACGAGGCCATCCTGCGGCCGGGACGGGCCAACGGCTTCGCCGTGTCGGCCGACTTCCTCTACGGCGCGCCGGCGTCGGGCCTCGCGGTCGAGGCCGACATGCGCGTCACGGTCGACGACCAACCCTTCCCGGCATTCGCCAGGTACCGCTTCGGGCCGGAAGCCGACCGCGAGAAGTTTGAGCCACCGTTCATCACGCTCACGGCGCCGGAAACCGACGCCGCCGGCAAGTCGCGCCTCGAATGGGACGGCGACCAGGTCAAGGACACCGCCTTGCCGCTTCGGGCGCAGCTCACGGCTCGGGTATTCGAGCCCGGCGGCGGGCGCGCCACGAAAACCGACAAGGTCATGCCGGTGCGCAGCCGCGACCTCTACCTCGGCATCAGGCCGACATTCGAAGGCCGCTACTCGCGCGAGGGAGTCGACACCGAGTTCGACGTCATCGCGGTGGATGCGGTGGGCGCCCAGACCGCCCGGCCGTCGGTCGAGTACCGCATCGACCGCATCGACTATGCCTACCAGTGGTACCAGGTCGACGGCCGCTGGCGCTGGCAGGCGATCGCCAACGAGCGTCTGCTGGTGGCCGATGCGATCGCCCTGAAGGCCGACGCGCCGACGCGGATCTCGCGCAGCCTGACATGGGGCCAGCACCGCCTCACCGTTCTCGACAAGGAGAAGAACACCTCGAGCAGCACGACATTCTATGTCGGCTGGTACGGCGGGACCGGCGCCGAGGAGACGCCCGACACGCTGCGCGTGGCGGCCGACAAGCAGAACTACGCGCCCGGCGACACGGCGCGGCTGCGCATAGAAGCGCCGTTTGCCGGCGAGGCGCTGGTCGCCATCGCCACCGACCGCATCGTGGCGACTTATACGGCCAAGGTCCCCGCCGGCGGCACGACCCTCGAGGTGCCGGTGAAGGGCGAATGGGGCGCCGGCGCCTATGCGCTGGTGACCGCCTGGCGGCCCTTGGCGACGCCGGCCGACCGCGTGCCGGCCCGCGCCATCGGCGCGGCATGGCTCGGTCTCGATCCGGCGCTGCGCACGCTCGGCGTCGAGATCGCCGCGCCCGAGAAGATGACGCCGCGCCAGCGCCTCGAAGTGCCGATCCGCGTCGCCAACCTGAAGGGCGAGGAGGCGTTCGTCACCCTGGCGGCGGTCGACGAGGGCATCCTGCAGCTCACGCGCTTCCGCACGCCGAGGCCGGCCGATTTCTACTTCGGCAAGCGCCAGCTCGGCATCGCCATGCGCGACGACTACGGCCGCCTGCTCGACGGCCGCGCCGACGATCTCGGCCGCATCCGCACCGGCGGCGATGCCGGCGACATCGGCGGCCTCGACATCGTGCCGACCCGCACCGTCGCCCTGTTCAGCGGTCCGGTGAAGCTCGACGACAAGGGCGAGGCCCGGATCGCGCTCGATGTCCCGGACTTCATCGGCCAGCTCCGGCTGATGGCCGTGGCCTACGGCAAGAGCCGCGTCGGCTCGGCCGAGCACCGGCTGTTCGTGCGCGATGCGGTGACCGCCGACGTCGTGTTGCCGCGCTTCCTGGCGCCCGGCGACCGCGGCCGCCTCGCGCTCTCGCTGCACAATGTCGAGGGCCCGGCCGGCGACTACCGGATCGCCCTCGAGGCGAGCGGCGCCGTGGCGCTGGAGCGGCCGGTCGCCGAGACGCGCCGGCTCGCCGCCAGCCAGCGCGAGCTCTTGACCTGGAACCTGCAGGCCGGCGACGCGGGCTTCGGCAAGGTGGCCGTGACGGTGGCGGGCCCCGGCAACTTCGCCGTCCGCCGCGAATGGGACATCCAGGTGCGGTCGGCCCAGACGCCGAGCGCCATCGACACCGTGGCCCAGCTCGAGGCCGGCCGCGAACTGGCCCTCGACAGCAACGCCACGGCGCCCTTCGCGCCGGGCACGGCGGTGGTGAGCGTGGCGCTCTCGCGCACGCCCGGCATCGACGTGCCGGCGCTCTTGCGCGCCCTCGACAAATATCCATTCGGCTGCATCGAGCAGACCACCAGCCGCGCCCTGCCGCTGCTCTACTACAACGACGTGGCGCTGCTGGGCTACGGGCCGTCCGATCCGCGCATCGCCGACCGCGTGCAGGATGCCGTCTACCGCATCGTCGACATGCAGATCAGCGACGGCTCGTTCGGCATGTGGGGTCCGTTCACGACGCCGGCGGCGGAATGGCTGCAAGCCTACGCGCTCGACTTCCTGGTGCGCGCCCGCGACCAGCAGATGGCGGTGCCCGCCGCCTCGCTGCAGCGCGGCCTCACCTGGCTCAACCGCAACGCCGACAAGCTCTCGCCCAACGCCCAGGCCTATGCCTGGTACGTGCTGGCCAAGGCGGGCCTCGCCGATCCGGGCCGCGTCCGCTACTTCCAGGACGCGACGGGCACCGGCATAAAAGGCGGCCTGGCCTGGGCGCAGCTTGCCGCGGCGCTGAACCAGGTGGGCGAGCCCGGCCGCGCGCGCCTGGCCTTCGGGCTGGCGCGGCAGAACATCGACCAGCGCGACACCGACGATTATTACGGCTCGCCGCTGCGCAACCGCGCCGCGCTGCTGGCACTGGCGTCGGAGGCGGGCGGCCGCGAGGGCCTCACCCAGGTCGTCGGCGCGGTCCGCGAGCGACTCGCGGCGCGCATCCAGGACACCACGACGCAGGAGCAGGCGTGGCTGGTGCTGGCCGCCCGGGCGCTGGCTGGCGGCGGCGACTTCGCCTACTCGGTCGACGGCGCGCGCGCCACGTCGCCCAGCGACCCGGTGGTGATCAACCCCGACGCCGCCGCGATCGCCCGCGGCGTGCGCATCCGCAACGAGGGCGACCGCGCCGTCTGGATGCAGGTGACGGCGCGCGGCGTGCCGCGCGAGCCGCTGCCGGCCGCGTCGAGCGGCCTCAGCGTCAACCGCCAGTTCCTGACGCTGGGCGGCCAGCCGGCCGACCTGGCGCAGGTCCGCCAGAACGACCGCCTGATCGTGTCGCTCGCCGGCCGCAACCTGGAAGGCGGCTACCACGAGGCCGCCCTGCTCGACCTGCTGCCGGCCGGCTTCGAGATCGAGTCGGTGCTGAACGAGGAGACCGCCAAGTCCTTCCCGTTCCTGCCCAAGATCAGCGAGACCCGCATCGCCGAGGCGCGCGACGACCGCTTCTTCGCCGCCTTCGACCTGGGACGCCGGCCCTATCGCTCGCTGTGGGACCTGCCGGGAGCGCCCGTCAATTCCTACCACGTGGCCTACATCGTGCGCGCCGTGACGCCCGGCAGCTTCGCGCTGCCGGCAGTGAACGTCTCCGACATGTACGCCCCGCGGGTCTTTGCCCGCAGCGCCATGGGCCGCGTCACGGTGGCGCCGCGCTGAGATGCGCGCCCGCGGTCTCCTGGCGGGCCTTGTGCTGGCCGTCGCGGGCGTCGCGGCGGGCGCGCTGGCGCTCGACCGCCTGTTCCCGCCCGACCTCGCGCGCTACCACGCGCGCTCGACCGAGGTGGTCGACGCCAACGGCCGCCTGCTGCGCGCCTTCACGACGGCCGACGGCAAATGGCGGCTGAAAACCACGGCCGACGACGTCGATCCGCTCTATCTCGCCCTGCTGAAAGCCTACGAGGACCGCCGCTTCGACCTGCACGCCGGCGTCGATCCGCTGGCCGCGGCCCGCGCCGCCGGCCAGTGGATCGGCCGCGGCCGCATCGTGTCGGGCGCGTCCACTCTGTCGATGCAGGCCGCGCGTCTACTTGAGCCGAGACCCCGCAGCCTCACCACCAAGCTGATCCAGTCGGCGCGCGCCCTGCAACTCGAATGGCGCTACTCGAAGGCCGAGGTGCTGGCGATTTACCTCACCCTGGCGCCGATGGGCGGCAACCTGGAAGGCGTGCGCGCGGCCTCCCTCGCCTATTTCGGCAAGGAGCCGAAGCAACTGAGCGCTGCCGAAGCGGCCCTGCTGGTCGCGCTGCCGCAATCGCCGGAACGCCGCCGCCCCGACCGCGCCGCCCCTCGCGCGCAGGCCGCGCGCGACCGCGTGCTGATGCGCGGCCTCGAACACGGCATCATCGACCGGCCGGCCTTCGAGCGGGCGGCGAGCCGGCCGGTGCCCGACCGTCGCCTCGCCATGCCGATGCAGGCGCCGCACCTCGCGGCCTGGCTCGCCGGCCAATCGCCCGGCCAGTCGCCCGGCACCACGGTGCCGACGACCATCCGCTACGAGCTGCAGGCAGCCCTCGCCCAGCTCGCGGCCGAAGAGCGCGGCCAGTTCACCGACCGGGCCGAGATCGCGATGGTCGTGCTCGACAACCGCCGCGGCGCCGTCGTGGCCTGGCTGGGCGGCTCCGACTTCTTCGGCCGCGCCGGCCAGGTCGATCTCGTGCGCGCCCGCCGCTCGCCCGGCTCGGCGCTGAAACCGCTGATCTATGCCATGGCCTTCGACGACCGCACGCTCCATCCGGAGTCGATGGTCGAGGACGTGCCGGTGCGCTTCCGCGACTGGCTGCCGCGCAACTTCGACCGCGACCACCAGGGCGCCGTCACGGTGCGCCGCGCCCTGCAACAGTCGCTGAACGTGCCGGCCGTGCTGGCGCTGGAGAAGGTGGGCCCGCAGCGCTTCCTCTCGACGCTCCGCACCGCCGGCGTCTCGCCCGGGCTCCCCCAGGGCGACACCGGCAATTCGCTCGGCATCGCGCTCGGCAGCGCCACCGTCTCGCCGCTGGAAATGGCGGGGCTTTATGCCGGCCTCGCCAACGGCGGCGTCTTCGCCCCGCCCACCGTGCGCCGCGACCGCCCCGCGCCCGCGCCGGTCCACCTGATCGGCCCGACCGCTGCCTGGTACGTGGCCGACGTGCTGGCCGAGGCGCCGCTGCCCGAGGGCTTCGCGTCGCTGCCGGTGGCGCTGCGCGACCGCCGCATTGCCTACAAAACCGGGACGTCGGCCGGCTTCCGCGACGCCTGGGCCGCCGCTTTTAGCGCCCACTGGACCGTCGTGGTCTGGGTGGGCCATGCCGACGGCACGCCGCGGCCCGGCCAGCTCGGCCGCCTCTCGGCGCTGCCGATCGCCCTGAAAGCGTTTGGCCGCCTGCCGGCCGAGGACAACCGCGCCGCCCCGCCGCCAGCCGACGTGCTGCGCGTCGCCTCGCACCGCGAGCTCCCGCCGCGCATGCGCACGCTGGCGCCCGCAAGCGAGAATCACGGGGAGAACCGGGGCGGCCCGCGCATCGCCTATCCGCCGGCCGACGCCCGCATCGAACTGGGCGCCCGCGAGGCCGTGCCGCTCACCGCGCTGGGCGGCCAGGGCCGCCTGCGCTGGCTGGTCGACGGTCGCCCGCTCGACGGCACGAAGTGGGTCCCCGACGGTCCGGGCCAGGCCCGCCTCGCCGTGGTCGACGAGGCCGGCCGCTCGACCGCCGTGACGGTGCGGATCGTCGGCAAGTCCCAGTAGGTCGCGGGCTCCCCGCACGCCGGAGAGCCCCGCTTGTCACACCCGCGTGTCACACCAAGTTGAGACAAATGTTGTGACATCCCCGAGCCCGGACTCCGGGCCGAGCCTTGTTTTGCGGGCTTTTCTCGAACGTCGACGACGTCGTTTCTTCTTCCGATGTCACCAGCCCGGTATTGCCTGTGACAGGCAGCGCCATGCGTCCATTCCGAGGCTTGTGCGTGCTCGGTGGGGACGGGCCAAACGGACTCGTACGGCCTGGCGTGACGTGCCATCCGTGTGAGCTCCACCCTCGCATACGCGTCAACCCGCGGCGTGCGCGGGCGGGTCGTGCCCCTGTAGCAAGGCTGGGGCGGTCCAACCGCCAGCCCCCTTTCGTCTACTCTGTGGCCGCCGCATCGAGCGGCCGGCGACGCGGGCAAACTCCCTGCCCGAGTCCTGGCCAAAGTCCCACAGGCTTTTTCACGGCCGCGAGGCCGTCCGATGCCGCGTTTACGCGGCTTTCTCGCATTGTTTCTGGACGCCTGAATGTAACGCGTTCTGTCCAGAGTCCTGTCCAGAATCGCGCCGCAAACCGGTCGCCCGAGCCGACGTTCGCCGTCGGTCTTGTTTGCTGTTTGGGTCTCGTTGTCATGGTCGACGGCAGGGTCAGGACCCTGCCAAGGCGCAGCGCTCTCTGAAGAGCTTTTGGGGCACGCCGGGGGGAGTCCCGGTGGCACGGACGCCTTCTGGCGGAGGACAAATGTCGCGACATACCCGTCGCTAGGTTTACACGGACCTACCGTCAACCTACCAAAAAGATAGCTCAAATCCTGCTGATCCTGTAGATTTTTTATTGCATGGCAGCCATGCTCTGAGTGCCAGGCTCCACGCCGCCCCTCGGCCCGGGCCTTCAGCAGCCGGAAATCGCCCGGGTCGGCGCCGTTGTTGCGAGGCCGCCCCCGGCAATCCAAAGATAGACCTCAGAGCACAAGCAAGGTTGACCTATCAATCCTTTGGACGTGGCTTTGAGAGTTACTACAACCTTTCTCCGTTTCGGCTTGATGTACATCAAAGGCAAGTCACCTCGATATTCCAATACTGCAGAAATATTGACTTGGTCGGTACGTCCCTTGATGGGCTAACTTCTAGATACTCGAGGAACGCCCTGGAAACCGGAAGGCGAACCTGCTCCTGGGAATCGATCATGCGTTGTCTGTTTCAACAGCTTCTACGATCCCTACTGATCTCCATGGTCGGTCTGCTGGTCGTCGTGGGTACGGCGCAGGCTCATGGTGGCCGAATCGCAGACAGTGACTGGCCTCGCAGTTTGGATTCTGTGGAGTCACCGGCCGATACACGGCCTCCGTTGTCGCGAGCATGCGTCCCACCGGTCACCGTCAGTGCCTTCGTAACCCCACCGATGTCTAGATGGATCTCCAGCGCAGAAGTCGACCCCTTTGACGATGTGGACGACGGACATCTCATCGGCAGCTACTGTTGTGGCGCCGCTTGTCATGTTGCGGTTACGAACATTGGCCTGACCTCCATGCCGGGCTGGCGGCCGAGAAGTGTCGATCCCGTGACCGACTCATCCATTCTTCACGGCAGGCCCGTCGGACCAGGCGACCGTCCTCCCCGATCTGCCTGACGTGGTCCGCGCTCAAAGCGCTGAATCCGTGTTCAGGCTTTCCTACCAGTAGCGACGGCCGGACGGCACGCGCACGGAGCGTCGGGACATCCAGCACGCGGCGGCATCCTCGTCGAGCCGCCAGTGCGTTCACCCGAATCCCTTGAACTACGTTCACACTGGAAGTCCGTCCATGACACAATACACATCCCCTGTACGAGCCATCGCAGCGAACTGCGCTTGTATCGAGCCGTCGGTGATTCGAAGTTTCCAGCGGCCATTGGTGGCTGGGCGGCGACCGACGCCCGAGTCCATGCCGAACCGTGGAGACGGCTCCACCGCGTGCCTTGCGTCGTCGTCGAATGCCCAGGACGTGTCCCGCCCGAAGCCGGTGCCGGCGTGGCAAGCCGACCGGATCGGCGAAGAAGGTGTCGCCAAGACAGCTGACTCAACGGCACCGACGCAGAAACTCTGTCTCCAGCTGCCGACGACGACACTTCCGAAGCAGCACGTTTTGTTCCGACAGGGCGAACTGGCCGATGCGGTGTTTTACATCACCGCGGGCCAGGTTCATCGTGTCGTTACAACCGAGAACGGCAGTGACCGCCTGCTTGCAATTCTCGGCCCCGACGACTTTTGCGGCGAAGAGTGTCTCACCGCTCAAGCCTGGCATTCGACATCGGCCATCACGATGGAGGAATGCAAGATCATCAGGATCGAGAAAGCGGCAATGCTTCGCTTGCTGCACGAATCGCCCGCGCTCTCCGATGTGTTCACCACCTTCCTGCTGTCGCGCAAACTGAAGACGGAAGCCGCCCTGATCGACCAGCTTGTGGGCTCCGTCGAGCAACGGTTGAGACGAGTCCTGCTGGCACTCGCCGGTACGCGCCACGGTGATTCCGGCATCGGGATCGTGCCCAATGCAAAGCAGGAAATGCTGGCCGCCTTGGTCGGCACGACGCGACCCCGGATCAATCACTTCTTGAACAAGTTCCGCAGGCTTGGCTTGATTGAATACGGGCGCGGACGGCCAGTCGGAGAGATCCGTCTTCTTGCTGCCCTTCAGCAGATCGACGACCGTGACTGCCCGTAGTGCGCCTTGGTTCCGTCCTGACGGATCGGCGCGGCGCCGGCGCAACCTGGTCTCGCGCCGCACGTCTGCCGACGGAGGACCGCGCATTCGTGCCGGACTCCCGGCACGACGGCTTTTTCTTCCGATGAAGATCAGTTCGTCTTCGGGTGCATCTGGTCGTGGCGCCCTATCCGGCAGTTCTTGCCGGTCGTGGTCGCATCGTCGATCACGCCGTCGCGGCCCACCGTGAAATTGACCATGCAATTGGTCGCCCTGAACAGAACCTGCTGCTTCGGCCCGGTTACGGCCTGATTGACGAACAGATAGCCGATCGCCCGTCCGCCGTCGGGCATCGGGTAGTCATGGTGAGGAGTGCCCCAGGCGCGCACGAGTTCTTCCTGCCGGCGTCCGATCCAGTCGCGGTTGTTCAGATCTGCGACCGTCCCGGTGGCGCATGCCGACAGAATGCCACCGAGAGCCAGGATCGCAAGAAAGCTAAATTTGCGCACCACTCACTTCCGTCCCGAACACAAACCACTCTGAAGATTGCAATGAAAAGGATAGGCCGCTCACCGGTGGCGGGCGTGTTCCAAACCGAACATTTGCTGCAAGAAACGGCTGGCTTTGGAATTGATGGGGGTGCCCTCGTCGTGCCCTGCCCAAACGCAAGACTGAGATTCGCTGTCGCCCTTCCACAAATCCGGTGGATCCACCTACCATGCGCCTACAAGTACGTCGCCTTATGGCGTGGGGGACATGAGCCGTCCCGGTCGTTCGGAACACCTCAATCGGCATGCTGCTTCGGATCCGCGAAGCATGGAGACAGAGCTTGCGTTCGACAGGCGAGGTTTGGCCCGCCGCACTGGGAGGCGTGCACTCTCAGCACCCGGCACATGTTTCTGCGAATCATCGTGAGTTCCATCGTAGCGGAACGACACAGCAACGAACCGAGCAAGAGTTTCAGCTACGTGAAGGTGCAGACATGAACCGACGCGGTCGAGTATCCATCGGCGAGGCCGCGCGGTCGGCCCAGATCTCGGTCAAGATGGCTCGACACTACGAATCGATCGGACTGCTCCCGCCCACCGAGCGCGGTCGCGGCGGTACGCGTCTATTCACGGAGTCGGACGTCCACATGCTCCGCTTCATCGCTCGAGCCCGGATGCTGGGCTTCCCATTGCGCACGGTCCGCAAGTTATTGTCGCTTTGGCAGAACCCCGAGCGCAGCAACGTCGAGGTCCAGCACCTGGCCGAGCGGCACGTGCGCGACATGCGGAACAGGCGAGAGGCGCTTGAGACCATGATCAAAGCATTGCAGGAGTTGATAGAGGCCTGCGCCGGTGATGGCAGGCCCGCGTGTCCGATTCTCGACGACCTTGCAAGCCCGTACTTTGGTCGAGGCCGTAAGGCCGCATAAGCGGCGGGCCATCGCTCAACACGTGTTCGTGATTCTGCTTGTGCTGCCACGTGGCAGGTCTGCGAGGTGACGACGGCGTCCCGGTCATCACCGGTCCGCGGTCAACAATTCCAAAGGAGACTTGCTATGGATCACGGATTGCATGTGCTGCGAAGCCATCCGCAGAAGCCGATGGCAGCGGTGGAAGACTGCCTGAAGGCCTGCCTCGACTGTCTTCTTGCATGTACCGCGTGCGCGGATGCCTGCCTGTCCGAGCGCAATGGAGCATCGCTCTCCGACTGCATCCGGCTCGACGTCGTCTGCGCTGCGGCTTGTGCTGCGACCATTCCAACACTGGTGAGCAGCGGTTCTGCAGCGGGTCGCGCACCGCTCAAGGCACAACTTTCCGCCTGCATTGCCGCCTGCTCTGCCTGCGAGGCGGAGTGCCGCAGGCATGCCAACCACCACCGGCACTGCGCTCACTGCGCCGATGCTTGCCAAATCTGCCGCGCGGCTTGCGAGACGCTGCTCAAGGCATTGGCCTGACACCCTCGGGCAGGGCCAGCGTGGGAGGTCACGCTGGCCCTGTCTCTTCGCCTGAGAAAGCGCAGGGAGCCATCGGCCGCCCCGCCCTAACCATCCTCCGGCCGGACGTATGCCTTACTTCAAGACAGGGGAAGATCTGTAACGTCGGACGGACAGAACAAAGCAGGTTGCATTCATGGCTGTTCTGGTCCGCCGCCGCCAGTGTCCGCTATCGCGTCGGCAATGCGACCTTCAGTTCGCGCAGGTGCTTTTCCAGCGTAGGGATGGCACTCGCTGTGTCACCGGATTGACAGCCGTCCATGGCCTTTGTGATTTCCAGGCTAATGGGCAGGTTCCCCCGCTCGACAGTCTGTCCGTGCGACTTCTTGTAAGTCTCCGCGAGCGCGTTGCAGTACCTCTGGTCCGCCTCCTTACTTTGTGAAAGCGCCGGCGACGTCAGTGCAGCAACAATCGCGGTCGACGAGGCCAAGTTGATCCATCTGTTCACGGCTTTTCTCCTTTGTATGTCCAAGCCGTCAAACAATATGCGTCCGCCTCGACCTGGCGGAGTCCCGAAGAAGACAAGCACCGAAAAGTCGGCGCGTTGTGTTCTCCTGATTGGCGAGAAAGAGACCTCGGAGCGCCGGTACGCGTCGGCTCAAGGTACCGAGCAGTCGACGGTGCGGTATCTACTCAGCGTGTCGTTGAAGCGAGCGGAGGTGCTGTCCAATACGAGACTCTCATTTGCGCTTGATCTGCGTATTTCTATCGAATTAAGTTGAATCACCTGTTGGCCGGATAGCAAGATCAGTTGTCGGTCTTACCGTTTGACGGCGGTGACGGCGGTCGTCGTGGGTCGCTTCGACTGCAAGTGGGAGTGAGTCGTGCAGCTTCGCGCCGTATTGCTGCCGGCACAGCGCGACAGGGGATGGATTTGACCGTGTCGAGCGAACGAGAAGCGGGAGATCGCGCGTCGCCTCGCAGCTTTGGCGTGTCGTCCAGAGGTGGATCCAAGCAGTCCTGGATCCGGGCGTCTCACCGTAATTTGCGGCACTGTCTCATAGTTGTTGCGGCGCTAGCGTTGTTTGGTGCCGACGTACCGCCGGTGCTGGGGCAGCCGACCCCCGATCCGCATGCTGGCCACCATCCCGAGACGCCACCGGCAGGAGCACTTCCGCCACCACAACCCGGTGGACCGCCACCTCTGCCGCAGAGCGCAGGCTCATCGAGCGGCATGATGGGGATGATGGGCGAAATGATGAAACGCCCCGTCAAGCAGTTTTATCCCGAGTTGATGGAATTGCCGGCGCTGACGCCGGAAACACGCCGTCGCGTCGAGGCGGAGGCACGGGCGAGGATCGACACGGGGAATGCTCTTCTGACCCGGGCACAGGGCGACTTCCATCGCGCGATGCTCGCGGACGATGCCGCCGCGATGTCCGACGCGGCCGTGCGTCAACGCGAGGGGCTCGCCCTGATGGACAGCGGCGCGGCCGTCCTGAGGGCACTCGCCGACGGCAAACCTCCCCGGCAAATTGCACTCGCGTGGTTCCGCAACCAGCTCAGCCTGACGCCCGCGGAAGCGACGCCGAACGATCGCGAGATCCGCATCGGATCCTTCCATATCTCGTGGTTCCACTTCATCACGATGATCGCGCTGGCATTCTTCGCCGCGGCGACGGTCGTCCTCGGCATTGCACGGCGACGTCGTGCAACCGCCTTGATCGATCGGCTGACAGGTTCGCCTCCCGTCGCCTTTGCAGGCCATCCGGCACCCTCGGGAGTAACCGACCCAGCCGCATCGCGGCCCCGACATCCGCCGCCGCAGGTACCGCCGGCCGCAGAGGCCCGTGCAAACCTGGCGGCACCCGCGCGGGGCGCCCTGTGGCCTCGCGAAGCCGGCAAGAGGTCCTGGTCGGGGCAACTGCGCGTCTCGGCGATCTATCGCGAAACGCCCCAAGTGAGGACCTTCAGGCTGGTCGATCCCTCCGGTGGCCCGATTCCCTTCACTTACTCGCCGGGTCAGTTCCTGACGTTCTCGGCCGACATCGACGGGAAGAAGGTGCGGCGCTCCTACTCGATCGCCTCTCCGCCGACGCGCATCTCCTATGTCGAAATCACCGTGAAGCGCGAGGAAAAGGGCGTCTTCTCCGACTATCTCCACGACGAGATCGTCGTGGGCGACATGCTTGCCGTCACCGGGCCGGCGGGGGCCTTCACGTTCGAGGGAGGAGGAGCCGAGAGCATCGTCCTGATCGCAGGCGGCGTCGGCATCACACCGCTGATGTGCGTGGTTCGCTATCTCACGGACCTGACCTGGCCGGGTGAAATCTATCTCCTGTTCGCCGGACGCAGCACCGAAGATTTCATTTTCCAGGAAGAGATCGAATACCTGCAAAGGCGGTGCCCAAACCTGCATGTTGCCGCCACCATGATGCAACGCGCACAGGGCACCGCCTGGCTGGGCTTCGAAGGGCAGTTGACCAAGCAGATCATTGCCCATGCCGTTCCGGAGATCGCGCGCCGCCAGATCCATCTGTGCGGGCCGCCGCCCATGATGGAGGCGGTTCGCGCCATGCTTGCCGATCTCGGCGTGCCCACGAGCCAGATCAAGACAGAGGCCTTCGGGCCGGCCATCGGCGCCCTGCCGCCTCCGGCACCCGAAGCGCCGCAGTCGCCGCCAGCCCGCATCGCGGCGGCGTTGCGGGAACTGGAAGGGGCGGCTCCAACGTCGGCCTCCACTGCCGACACCGCAACGGGACCGGCGACGGCGTCGATCCGGTTCGCGCGTTCCAACAAGGCAGCGCCGCTCCCGCCCGACCGAAGCGTACTCGAGGTCGCCGAATCGGTCGGGGTGCCGATCGACTATTCCTGCAGGGTTGGAACCTGCGGACTCTGCAAGACCAGGCTGCTTGAAGGCAGGGTCAAGATGGCAGTCGAGGAATCCCTGACGGCCGAGGAAAAAGCAGCGGGCATCATCCTCGCCTGCCAAGCCAAGTCCGTCGGCAACCTAGTCATCGATGCCTGACGATGAATGACAGGGAAAAGCTTGCGGTCGGCGCGCTCGTGGCCCTGCTGCTGTTTCTGGCACCGGGCTACCTCCTGCATGTGTCGCCCCGATTTGCGGGCAGTCTGGCCGGCGGCATGCTCGGCGTCGCCGGCGCCACTCTTCTGGTGCTTCTTCTCGTCTACCCCCTGGTGAAGCACGTCACCTGGCTGAACACTCGGGTGACACGTCGCCTGCCGCTGCGTTCACTTCTTACGTTCCATGTCTATGCCGGCGTTGCCGGTCCTGTTCTTGGCGTCTTGCATTCCGGACACGACTATCAAAGCCCCCTCGGGATAGCGCTCGTCGTTGTGATGCTCGTTGTCGTCTTGAGCGGCTTCGTCGGATATTACTATCTCGCTTACCTGTCCGCCGGGTTGCGGCAGCAGGAGGGCACGCTCGCCACTCTCCGGGACGCCTACAATCGCATGGCCGGCGCCCTCGCAGCCCGCGAAGCGATCCCGGCCGGGATCGCCGGGAAGGCCACTGGCCCGAGAGCCGATGTTCCGATCCTGCCTTTGGTCGATACGATCGCCGAGCTGGAGTATGCGATCGGCGCCAGGGAGAAGGTGAAGAGGATCCTCGGCCGCTGGATGGTCGCTCATGTCTCTGTATCCATCGTCATGTACTTTCTTCTCGCGCTCCACGTTTGGAGCGGTCTGTACTATGGCTTGCGGTGGTTGCCATGAACTGGCGAGGCTTGTTCTATTGGATTCTGGCAACGGCTGCGCTATCGGCGGGGATCGCGCTGGTCCTCTCGATCCAGAAGTCGGGCTCGGTCTCGATGCCGGATTGGGCAAACGCCGTCAGGCCGGGCGAACTCTCGCCAAAGCATGCGTTCCTCTCAAACCAGTGCGAGACCTGCCATACGCCCTATCGCGGCATCGAGGCATCGTCCTGCATTCTTTGTCACGCCGGCGATGCGACCACCCTGGCACGGCAATCGACGGCATTTCACGCGACAATCCAGTCCTGCAGCAGCTGTCATGTCGAACACCAAGCGGGAGTGCGACCGATTCGCATGGACCACGGCGCCCTGGTCGCGATCGGCCAGAAATCGTGGTTCGCCGCAGCGCCAGCCGACTCGAGCAACTTCGCGGCCTTCATGGCGATGCTGGGCAACCGGTCAGCGGCGCCTCAGGAGCAGTCGCTTGATTGCTTTGCATGCCATAGCAACCGAAGCCCGCACCGCGACCTTCTTGGTAAGCAATGCGCGGAATGTCATGCAACAAGCAGCTGGAAGATCGCCGGCTACAAGCATCCGTCTGCGGCCTCGACCGATTGTGCGCAATGCCATCAGGCACCGCCCAGTCACTACATGGGGCATTTTCACATGATCTCCAAGGTGGTGGCCGGCCAGGAGCATGCCCGCGTCGAGCAATGTCATCTATGTCATCAAACCGATTCGTGGAACGCCATAAAAGGCGTCGGATGGTACAAGCACCACTAAGGAGAAGAATCGGCATCTTCTGCCATTACGTGCTGTCCATTGGCGCATTCGCAATCGACCGACGTCAAGGAGAAGGCCTTATGGTTCGAGCTTCGATAATGTCGCTCATGGTACTCGCAGCGCTCGGCGGACGGGCGGAGGCGGACGAGGCCTGCTTTGCGGAGCTCAACAAGCTTGTGGCGGACTGGAGGTCAATCGCAGTGCCTGGTGGCGTCTCGGCGGCGCCTGAGCATGATCATGATGCGCGAGAGGTCTGGTACATGAGAAGCCAGATTCGCTTGGCCCAGCGACTCTGCGGCGAGAGCAAGGTTCACGAGGCGATGTTGCGGATGGATGTCGTCCGTGCATGGCTGAAGCTTCCCGAAGTGCGGCATCCCACCGACCATCGGCGATTGGAAATGATGCAGTGATCCGCAGTGGGCAAATGCCGGGCCCGACGGCGAGGCGGATCGAGCCCGCAGCAGGCGCACCAACTTCGAATTTGTGGCCAAGAGTCTCATACGTGACAGCCGCCCGATGCCAAGCCACCTATGTAACTCTCTTCTTGGCCCCCGCTGCTGCCGACGCACGGCCTAACTGATTTGAGTAGCAAGAGGAGAATCCCCATGATCGTGTTTGCCACTAGACTGCGGAAAACAGTCGGCGCCGCCGCCGTCGCGGCTACGATCGCCGCCGCGCCCTCTTTTGCCCAGGCTCCCGCACATCCACCCGCAAATCCGCCCGCGATGGGTCATGGCATGGGAATGGGTGGCAAGGAAGGAATGTCCGGCGGGTCCGGCCAGCAACCCCCCGGAATGTCACAGGGGACGGGGCAGGGCATGCCTATGGCGGCCGACCGGGACATGCGCATGATGGATGGCATGAAGCCCATGATGCGCTCCATGATGTCAGAAATGATGGCCGGCTCCGGCATGGGTCCCATGGCAGCCTCGGGTGGCATGCTGGCAAACCGCACCGAAGGTACTCTCGCTTTTTTGAAAGCCGAGCTGCAGATTTCCGATTCGCAGGAACATGCTTGGTCGAGCTTTGCCGACTCGGTTCGGGTTTCGATGAAAAAGTTCCGCGATGCCGCCGCCGCCTCGCATTCCGCGACGGGCGGATGGCTTGGCGGCCTGGAGAGCCGTGAGAAGATGCTGACCGCGCAAGTCGACGCCGCAAAGGCAATCCGAATGGCCGCCACTCCTCTCTATGCGGCCTTGACGCCAGACCAGAAGAAGAAGGCCGACGAGCTGACGATTGGCTCGCCGATGATGCGATAGCTGGCGCGGGCGATCGCCAGGACGTAGAGGGCACGGCGCCCAGCCGCATTGCCGTGGCGAAGACCTCGAGCGGGCCGCGACGCGCGTGTCCGCGCCTTGCTCATGCCTCCCTCGCCTTCAGCGCCTGCGCCACCTTGGACGCGGGCTCGCGGCCGAGCGCCGTGCAGATGGCGCGGCCGGCCGCGGCCACCGCGTCGAGATCTACGCCGTGCGCGATGCCGAGGCCGTTCATCAGGTAGATCACGTCCTCGGTGCCGACATTGCCCGAGGCGCCCTTGGCGTAGGGGCAACCGCCGAGGCCGGCGACGGCGGTGTCGAACACCGCGATGCCGCGTTCCATCACCGCCATGATGTTGGCCAGCGACTGGCCGTAGGTGTCGTGGAAATGTGCCGCGATCTTTTCCCGCGGCATCTTTTCCGCCACGGCGTCGATCATGGCCACGCACTCGCCCGGCGTGCCGACGCCGATCGTGTCGCCGAGCGACACCTCGTAGCAGCCCATCCTGAAAAGGCGCTCCGAAACCTCGGCCACCTTGGCGGGCGCCACCTTGCCGTCGTAGGGACAGGCGATCACGGTCGAGACGTAGCCGCGCACTTTCATGCCGTGCTTCTGCGCCGCCTCCATCACCGGGGCGAAGCGCTCGAAGCTTTCGTCGATCGAGCAGTTGGTGTTCTTTTGGCAGAATGCCTCGGAGGCCGCGGTGAAGATCGCGATCTCCTCGCACTTGGCTTCGATCGCGCCGTTCATGCCCTGCTTGTTGGGCACCAGCACCGGGTAGCCGACGCCGGGCTTGCGCCGGATGCGGGCCATCACCTGGTCGGTATTGGCCATCTGCGGCACCCACTTGGGCGACACGAAGGAGCCGGCCTCGACCGCACCGTGGCCGGCGGCCGTCAGCGCATCGATCAGCGTCACCTTGGCCTCGACCGGCACCGGCTTCGCCTCGTTCTGCAGGCCGTCGCGCGGCCCCACCTCGACCAGCCGCACGCGCTTGGGAAGGTTCATCACGGCCTCCTGGATGCCGCGCGATCCTACGCGATTTCCCGAAGGACGAGGTACATTCCGAGCAGGAACAGGCCGGCAAAGAACACCCTGCGGAACGCCGCCGCCCCGATCCGGCCGCGCAGGATCTGGCCCAGCCACATGCCGCCCAGCGCCGGCGCCAGCGCCAGCAGCGACAGCATCGCCGCCTCCGACGCGAAGGCCTCGCGGTGCACGAGGCCCGCGGCAAGCGCCAGGGTCGAGACGGTGAACGACAGGCCCAGCGCCTGCACCAGCTCTTCCTTCGCCAGCCCGATCGCCTGCAGGTAGGGCACCGCCGGCAGCACGAACACGCCGGTGGCGCCGGTGACCAGGCCGGTCGCCAGGCCGGTGAGCGGCGCCAGCCAGACCTCGTGCCGGCGGGCGACCGCGAGCCTGACGCCGGCCAGCCCGACGACGGCGTAAAGCATCAGCGCGACGCCCAGCGCCAGCACGGCGAGGCCCGCCCTGTTGCCGGCCAGGATGCCGCTGGCGGCCAGCGTGCCCGCGACGACGCCGGCCATCATGCTCCACAGCCGGCGGACCAGCGCGGCCGGGTTGGGTCCGGCGAAGAGCTGCCAGACGTTGGTCACCAGCGACGGCACGACCAGCAGCGACGCCGCCTGCGCCGGCGGCAGGACGAGCGACAGCAGCCCCATGGCGATGGTCGGCAGACCCATGCCGATCACGCCTTTCACCAGGCCGGCCACCGCGAAGGTGAGGCCGGCGAGCAGCCAGACGTGGGTCGCGAGATCCATGCCGCCGACCCTGCGAGCAGGTGCCGGGCGGGACAATGCGGAAGGGCCGAAGCGAGCCTAAGGCTCTGCCTCAGGCTTGGCCGAAGGCTCCCGACCTTCTATGGAAGGGCATGCGCTTCGACCTGGTCGACCTTCGTCTCGTCCTGCTCGTCGCCGATGCCGCCAGCATCACCCACGGCGCGGCGCGGGCGGGCATGGCGCTGGCCTCGGCCAGCGAACGCATCCGCGCCATGGAGCAGGCCCTGGGCGCGCCGCTGTTCGAGCGCCGGCGGCGCGGCGTCACGCCCACTCCGGCGGGCACGGCGCTGCTCCATCATGCGCGCGCCGTCACGCAGCAGATCGAACGGATGCGCGGCGACCTCGACCAGTACGCCAAGGGCCTGCGCGGCCGCATCCGCGTCTACTCCAACACCGCCGCGACGCTGGAATTCCTGCCACGGTCGCTCGGCGCCTTCCTGGCCGCCCACCCCAACGTCGACATCGACCTCGAGGAGCGGCCGAGCGCCGAGATCGTGCGCGCCGTCGCGGCCGGGCGGGCCGACATCGGCATCGTGGCCGACGCCGTCGACCCCGCAGCCGAACTGCAGACGAATCCCTACGTCGAGGACCGGCTGGTCCTGATCGCCCCTCCCCGCCATCCGCTGGCCAAGCGCCGCCGCCTCGCCTTCCGCGAGGCGCTGGCCTACGACTTCGTCGGACTGGCCGCCGGCAGCGCGCTACAAGACCACATCGAAGGCCATGCCGCCCGGGCCGGCCACCAGCTGCGGCTCCGCGTTCGGCTGCCGGGCTTCGATGCGGTCTGCCGTGTCGTCGAAAGCGGCATCGGGCTCGCCGTCGTGCCCCGGGCAGCCGCCGAGCGCTGCCGGCGTTCCATGGCGATCCGGCCGATCGCGCTCAGCGATCCCTGGGCGCTGCGTCATCTCAGGATCTGCGTGCGCGATCTCGGCGCCCTGCCGGCCCACGCCCAGCGGCTGGTCGGGCATTTGGGCGGGATTTCCCGGGCCGCCTGATCGGCTACAATCGGGGCCGGTCCGACACGGGAGAAAGCCATGGCCCAGCAGCTCAGCAATCAACGCATCGCCTGGTTCAACGGCGCCTTCATGCCGGAGGGCCAGGTCATGATCCCGTTCCGCGACCGGAGCTGGAAATACGGCGACGGCGCCTTCGACATGACGCGGACCTTCGAGGGCCGGCCGTTTCGCCTGAAAGAGCACATCGACCGCTTCTACCGCTCGCTGCGCTACCTGCAGATCGACCCCGGCATCGGCCCGAAGGAGATGATGTCGGCGAGCGAGGAGGTCGTGGCGCGGAACGAGCACCTGCGGCCGGCGGTCGGCGACTGGTGGGTCGGCCAGCGGGTCAGCCGCGGCGTCGACGCCGTGGGCGACGAGGGCTGGGACCATACCGGGCCCAACGTGGTGATCGAGGTGCTGCCGCTGCCGCTCGCCAAGCGCGCTCCCCTGTTCCGCGACGGCGCCGAGGTCATCACCACGACGATGCGCCGCACCGCGCCTTCCATGCTTTCGCCGCGCGCCAAGACGCACAACTACCTCAACATGATCATGGCAGAGAAGCCGGTGAAGGCGCTCAACCCCGACGCCTGGGCCATCCTGCTCGACGAGCACGGCAACCTGGCCGAGGGGCTGGGCAGCAACATCTTCATCGTGCGCGACGGCGGCCTCTTCACCCCGTCGGAGCGCTACGTGCTGCCGGGCGTCAGCCGCCAGATGACCATCGACATGGCCAAGTCCCTCGGCATCGCCTGCACCGCGGGCGACATCGACCTGTTCGACGCGGCCAACGCCGAGGAGATGTTCCTGACCTCGACAAGCCTCTGCATCCTGCCGGTCCGGAGTTTTAATGGCGGCCCGGTGGCCGATGGCAAAGTGCCGGGCCCGATCACGAAGAAGCTGATCGACGCCTACGCCAAGAGCGTCGGCTGCGACTTCGTCGGGCAGTATTTGAAGTTCCTGCAGTAGCGCTGGCCGGCGCCTGACGCTAATATGTGACCAGTTTTCTGGTCATCTGAGGGAAGCCATGATCACCGTCAATCTGGCCCAGGCCAAGGCCACGCTCAGCGAGCTGCTCGACAAGGCGGCGAGCGGCGAGAACATCGTCATCACCCGCCATGGCCGGCCGGTCGCCCATCTGTCGGCGGTCGCCCCGCCGAAGCAGCCGGTGCGTTCGACCGCGGCGTTCCGCGCCGGGATGCCCCGCTGGTCCAAGCGGAGTGCGCTGTTGCTGCGCGAGGCCCGCAACGAGCGGCTTTGATGCTCTATTTCGATACAAGCTTCCTCGCGCCGCTCATTCTCGAGGAAGCGACCAGCACCAGGATCGAACGATTCATGACCCGACTGCCAGCGGGAGACTTGGCTATAAGCCATTGGACCAGGGTCGAGTTCTCGTCTCTTCTAGCGCGACAGGTCCGCATGGGTGACCTGAAACGCCGTGCTGCCGAGGCCGCTGATGCCCAGTTCGAAGCCATCGTGGCCGAGTCCTTCCTGGTCTTGCTGCCTGACGCCGACGACTACAACCTGGCCAAAGAATATCTCGGCCACTACCGGACCGGCCTGCGCGCCGGCGACGCCCTGCACCTCGCCATCGCCCATAACCGCCGCATGGAGGCGATCTACAGCCTCGACAAGACGCTGCTGGCGGCGGGACGGACGCTGGGCCTTCCTATGAGCGCCGGCATCGGCTGACGGTCGCCGCGCCGTCCCCCTGTCATTGCCTGTGAGGGGGCGACTTCGGTTCCGAACCGGCGTACACTTGCACCGTGGTAGATCGCGGCGCTGTCGTGATCGTTCTCGTGTGATCACGGGCCGGCCCGCGACCTTCGGACTAGACGTTCGCAAGGGAGGCAGTCATGGCCGTGCAGGACCACATCCGCAACCCGCTCGAATGGGCGTGGGATCATCTCAAGCAGACCGGCCACGCCGTCGAGGCGACGGCCCACACGATGGAAGGCACCTGGGAGGACCGGAGCGCGGCGCCGCCCGCGGTCCGCCGCATCGGCGCCGCCGACATCGGCGATGCCCTGGCGCGGGGCTTCCGCGACTTCGGCGCCTGCCGCACCGACGTCGTCTTCCTCTGCCTGATCTATCCCATTGCCGGCCTGGTCATCTCGCGCATGGCCTTCGACTACGGCATGGTGGCGCTGGTCTTCCCGCTGATCGCGGGCTTCGCCCTGATCGCCCCGCTGTTCGGCGTCGGCCTCTACGAAATGAGCCGGCGGCGCGAGCAGGGCACCGCGCGCGGCTGGGCCGACGCCTTCGCCGTCGCCCGCTCGCCTGCGATCGGCGCCATCCTGGTGATGGGCCTGCTGCTGCTGGCGCTGTTCTGCCTGTGGCTGTTCGCCGCCAACCTGATCTACACCGTGACGCTGGGCCCCGACCTGCCGGTCTCGGCCGCCGCCTTCGCCCGCGACGCGCTCACCACGCCGGAAGGCTGGACGATGACCGTCGTCGGCATCGGTGTCGGCTTCCTGTTCGCGCTCACAGTGCTGGTGATCAGCGTCGTGTCGTTCCCGCTGCTGCTCGACCGCAACGTCGGCGTCGGCACCGCCATCGCCACCTCGGTCCGCGCCGTGCGCGCCAA
>JAIETA010000084.1 GCA_019745575.1 Reyranella sp.
CTGATCGAGCACTGCGCGGCGATCGACATCCGCCCGATCATCGTGCGCCAGGAGCGCATCGGCCTGCACATGGCCGATGCCATGTCGCGGCTGACCAAGGGCCGCAAGATGGGCGTGTTCTGCATGCAGAGCGGCCCCGGCTCGGAGAACGCCTATGGCGGCGTGGCCCAGGCCTTCGGCGAATCGGTGCCGCTGCTGGTCATCCCGGCGGGCTATCCCCGGCGCATCGCGCACGTGCCGCCGAACTTCAACTCGACCATCACCATGGCGCATGTCGCCAAGCATGCCGAGCCCATCACCTCGGGCGCCGACATCGAGAACGTCATGCGCCGGGCCTTCAGCCTGCTGCGCAACGGCCGCGGCTCGCCGGTCATCATCGAGTTCCCGGCCGAGGCCAACGGCGAGGACGCGCCCGATCCATTGACTTACGTGCCGGTCAAGCCCACGCGCTACGGCCCCGATCCGGCGGCCGTGAAGGAGGCCGCCAAGGCGCTGGTCGCCGCCAAGCGTCCGGTCATCTACGCCGGCCATGGCGTGCATTGGGCCGAGGCCTATGACGAGTTGAAGGAACTGGCCGAGCTTCTGGCCATTCCGGTCTGCACCTCGCTGCAGGGCAAGAGCAGCTTCGACGAGACCCACCCGCTGTCGCTGGGCTCGGGCGGTCGCGCCTATCCCAAGCAGGTCCGCCATTTCCTCGACCATTGCGACGTGCTGTTCGGCGTCGGCTGCTCCTTCACCGAGACCAACTTCGGCATCTCGATGCCCAAGGGCAAGACGGTGATCCACACGACCTTGGATCCCGACCATCTCAACAAGGATGTGCGGGCTCAGTACGGCCTGATCGGCGACGCCAAGCTGGCGCTCCGCGCCATGATCGACGAATGCAGCAAGCTGGTCGGCGGCAAGAAGCGCGATGCGGCACCCGTCGTGGCCGAGATCAAGCCGATGGCCGATGCGTGGCTAAAGGAGTGGATGCCCAAGCTCACCAACAACGAGGCGCCGCTCAATCCCTACCGCGTGCTGTGGGACCTGCAGAACACGGTCGACAAGGCCAACACCATCATCACCCACGACGCCGGCAGCCCGCGCGACCAGCTCTCGCCGTTCTGGAAGACCACGGCGCCGCACACCTACATCGGCTGGGGCAAGACCACCCAGCTCGGCTATGGCCTAGGCCTCGCCATGGGCGCCAAGCTCGCCTGCCCCGACAAGCTCTGCATCAACGTCTGGGGCGACGCGGCGATCGGCTTCACCGGGATGGATTTCGAGACCGCGGTGCGCGAGCGCATTCCGATCATGTCGATCCTGCTCAACAACTTCTCGATGGCGATCGAGCTGCACATCATGAAGGTCTCGACCGAGAAGTACCGCTCGACCGACATCTCGGGCGACTACGCCGCCATGGCGCGCGCCTTCGGCGGCTACGGCGAGCGCATCACCAAGCCCGAGGACATCGTGCCCGCCATCAAGCGCGGCATCGAGCAGACCAAGAAGGGCGTGCCGGTGCTGCTCGAGTTCATCACCTCCAAGGAAACGACGATCTCGGTGCCGAAATAGTTCCTCGTCGTCTCGACCGACGAGCGAAGCGAGGAGTGGAGAGACCTTCTTTCAACGAGTAAGGTCTTGAGGTTGAAACAAGGCCCCTCGGCTACGCTCGGGGCGACGGAGATTGCGTGACGATCGTTCTCACTCCCACTGCCGAACACGACGTCGCCACCCGCGACGGCCTGTGGATGAGCGCCGCCGATGCCGAGAAGATCACCGGCTGGACGCTGAAGCCCGAAGGCATGTGCCGCGCCGAGGCGTGCGTGCCGATGCCGGCGTCGGCGGTGAAGGGGACAGAGATCGACGTCGAGGCGTTCTGGAAAAAGCTCGGCGGTCCGGCGATCGCCGGCGAGGCGCGCGACGTCTGGGCGCTGGGCGCGCCGGCCCAGGAGCGCAACGCGGCCCTCGAAGGCCTGCTGGCGCCGGACTTCACCCTGCCGGATGTCGACGGGGTGCCGCGCTCGCTGTCGCAGCTCAGGGGCAAGAAGATCTTCCTCGCGACCTGGGCCAGTTGGTGAGGCTGCCGGTTTGACTTGCCCGTGTGGCAGCAACTCTACGCCGAACTGAAGGACAAGGGCTTTATGGTGGTGGCGGTCGCGGAGGAAACGCGCGGCGCCGACCATGCGCGGCCCTGGATCGAGCAGGCCAAGTCGGACTACTGGCAGCTGATCGATACCGAGCATCGCCTGAGCGATCTCTACAATCTCGTGAACGTGCCGCAGGCGGTCTGGATCGACGAGCAGGGCCGGATCGTGCGGCCGCCCGAGACTGCGGGCTCGACCGATCATTTTAGGCGCATGGACCTCAACACCCGGACCATGACGCCCGAGGACCAGGCCGAGCGCCTGGCGGCGCGCGTGGCCTATCTCGATGCGGTGCGTGCCTGGGTGACCACCGGCAAGCACGCCCTGCCGGCCGCCGCCGCACGCGCCGGCCTGCCCATGGTGACGCCCGAGATCGCCGAGGCGCACGCGCGTTTCCGGCTGGGCGTCTGGCTGCGCACGAACGGCCGCGCCACCGAGGGCGACCGCCAGCTTGCGGCGGCGAGCCGCCTTCATCCCGACTCGTGGAGCATGTGGCGCCAGGCGGCCGACCTCGACGAGGTCGGCAAGGCGTCCGGGCCCGAGTTCTGGCAGCGCGTGCAGGCTTTGGGGGAAAGGCCCTATTATCCGCCGCCCAAGCTTTAGGGAGGGCAGGTGCGCCTGTCCTGGCAGGACCTCGCAAAGCCACGCGTCGACAGGGCGTTCGGCAGGAAATACTTGACAATTTCCTACGATATCCTATCTCTTCTGCCCATTCGCTCGATCGCGGCGCGCGGCTCCGGCGAAAGAGGGGGAAGGGAGGCGAAGAAATGTCCCGTTTCGTTTCCCATTCGCATCGGCGCTTTGTGCTGATAATTCAACGGCTTGAGGCCAAATTTCCCGCGCAAGATAGGAAGCCGATTTTTCCTCGCCATCACACATCCGTGAGCCGGGCGTGCGCGGTAGGCGTCACGCGTCGGCTCGGCTAGGCTGCCCGCCTTACTCCCCACAACAGGAGGCCGCGATGGCTGTGCTCAACGTCAACGGCAAGGCGCTCAACCACAACGCCGATCCGCGCACCCCGCTGCTCTGGGTGCTGCGCGAGCAGCTCGGCCTCACCGGCACCAAGTACGGCTGCGGCATCGCCCAGTGCGGCAGCTGCACCGTGCATATCGACGGCGTCGCAACCCGGTCATGCCAGGTGCCGGTCAACTCGGTCGGCAACCGCAAGGTCGTCACCATCGAGGCGCTGGCCGCCAACGGCACCCTGACCAAGCTGCAGAAGGCCTGGGTCGAGTTCGACGTTCCCCAGTGCGGCTACTGCCAGAGCGGCATGGTCATGGCGGCCACCGCGCTGCTGGCGGCCAAGCCCAAGCCGACCGACGCCGACATCGATGCGGCCATGACCAACATCTGCCGCTGCGGCACCTATCAGGAAGTGCGCGCGGCGATCCACGCCGCTGCCAAGGCCTAGGGGAGGACGCATCATGACGATCCATCAGACCTCTCTTCGTCGTCGCGGCTTCCTGGTCAGCGGCGCCGCGGTCGCCGGCGGCTTCTCGCTGGGCTTTAGCGTTCCCTTCGGCGACGGCGCCGCGCAGGCCGCCGAGACCAAGGAGATCAACGCCTGGGTGGTGATCCATCCCGACGACAAGGTGGTGATCCGCATCGCCCGCTCCGAGATGGGGCAGGGCACCCTGACGGGCCTCTGCCAGCTCGTGGCCGAGGAGCTCGAGTGCGACTGGTCCAAGGTCGCCTGGGAGTATCCGACGCCGGGCGAGAACGTGAAGCGCAACCGTGTGTGGCGGAACTTCTCGACCGGCGGCAGCCGCGGCATCCGCGAAAGCAACCAATACGTCCGCGAGGGCGGCGCCGTGGCGCGCGAGATGCTGATCGCGGCGGCGGCGGCGCAGTGGAAGGTGCCGGCGGCCGAGTGCGCCGCCGCCAGCAGCGTCATCACCCACAAGCCCTCGGGCCGTAAGCTCACCTACGGCGCGGTCGCCGCGGCCGCTTCCCAGCTCGAGCCGCCCAAGGACGTGAAGCTGAAGGATCCCAAGGACTGGAAGATCGCCGGCAAGCCGGTGAAGCGCATCGACACGCTCGACAAGGTCACCGGCAAGCAGATCTACGGCATCGACTTCACCATGCCCGGCATGCTGGTCGCCACCGTCCGGGCCTGCCCGGTGATCGGCGGCAAGCTCAAGAGCTTCGATGCCGCCAAGGTCGAGAAGATGCCGGGCGTCAAGAAGGTCGTGGCGATCGACGGCAATGCCGTCGTGGTCGTGGCCGACACCTACTGGCAGGCGAGGACGGCGCTGGCCGCCCTGCCCACCGACTGGGACATCGGCAAGCTGGGCGAGGTCCAGCAGGAGACGATCGTCGCCATGCTCAAGGAAGGCCTCGACGCGCCCGAGGCTTTCGTCGGCAACCGGGTCGGCGACGCCAAGGCGGCGATCGCCGGGGCGGCCAAGAAGGTCGAAGCGACCTACAGCTTCCCCTACCAGCACCACGTCACCATGGAGCCGATGAACGCCACGGCGCGCTACACCGCCGACAAGTGCGAGGTCTGGTGCGGCACGCAGAACGGCGAAGCGGCGCTCGCCGCGGCGTCCGAGGCCTCCGGCCTGCCGGTTGCCAAGTGCGACGTCTACAAGCTGATGCTGGGCGGCGGCTTCGGCCGGCGCGGCCGGTCCGACTATGTGCGCCAGGCGGTGCTGGTCGCCAAGGAGATGCCGGGCACGCCGGTCAAGCTGATCTGGTCGCGCGAAGAGGACATGACGCACTGCCAGTATCATCCGATCACGATGGCCAGGCTGACGGGCGGGCTCGACGCCCAGGGCAACCTCGTGGGTTTGCAGATCCGCATCTCGGGCCAGTCGATCCTGGCGTCGCTGCTGCCGCAGAACCTGCAGAACGGCATGGATCCGGTGGTCTTCCAGGGCCTGATGGCCAGCGGCGTCGAAGCGGCCTACGGCTACAACGTGCCCAACCTGCTGATCGACCACGCCATGCGCAATCCGCACATCACGGCGGGGTTCTGGCGCGGCGTGAACGTCAACCAGAACGCCGTCTACATGGAATGCTTCATGGACGAACTGGCGGCGGCGGCGGGACAGGATCCGCTGGCCTTCCGGCTAAAGCTGCTGAAGCCCAAGTGGGCGGCGGTGCTCAAGGCCGCGGCCGACAAGGCGGGCTACGGCAAGCCGCTGCCGGCCGGCCACTTCCACGGTCTGGCGCAGATCATGGGCTACGGCAGCTACGTCGCCGGCGTGGCCGAGGTCTCGGTCAGTGCCGACGGCATGATGAAGATCCACAAGATCACCGCCGCGACCGATCCCGGTCATGTCGTCAACCCGGCGCAGATCGAACGCCAGGTTTCCGGCTCCTTCGTCTATGGCCTGTCGGCGGCGCTCTATGGCGAGATCACCGTCAAGGACGGCGCCATCGAGCAGACCAACTTCGACAGCTACAACATGCTGCGCATGGACGAGATGCCCAAGGTCGAGACCGTGCTGGTGCCGACCGGCGACTTCTGGGGCGGCGTCGGTGAGCCGACCATCGCGGTCGCCGCACCCGCCGTGCTGAACGCCATCGCCAAGGCGACCGGCAAGCGGGTGCGCGATCTGCCGCTGATGCATCACGAGCTGAAGAAAGGCTCGTAGATGGGGCGGGTCCTGCTGCCGGCCCTGGCCTCGGCCGTGCTGGCGGCCGGGCCGGCGGGGGCGGCCGATGTGCCGGCCAACGGGCCGCCGGGCGCCAGTTCGTGCACCGGCTGCCACGCGCCGTCGAAGCTGGCCGACTCGGCCATCCCGCGCATCGCCGGCCGCAAGGCCGCCGACATCGAGACCTTCATGCGCGAGTACCGCAGCGGCGCCTGGCCCTCGAGCGTGATGGGCCGCATCGCCAAGGGCTTCGACGATCAGCAGACCCAGGCCATTGCGGCATGGTTCGCCGCGCAGCCCGAATGACCGTGGCAGGGCCATGATGTCGACACGGCGCACGTTCCTGAAGCTCACAGCCGCGGCGGGCCTCGCGCCCGCCGTCGCTTCGGCACAGGGTGCCGCGGCGGGCAAGGTCGTGGTGATCGGCGGCGGCTACGGCGGTGCCATGGCGGCCCGCATGCTGAAGGCTCTCGAAGCCAAACTCGACGTCACTCTGGTCGAGCCCAATCCGGTCTACACGTCCTGTCCTTTTAGCAACTCGGTGCTCGCCAACCTGCGCGAGATCGGCCAGCAGGAGTTCCGCTACGACGGCATCAGGCGCGCCGGCGTCTCGGTGGCGCAGACCAGTGCGACAGCCATCGATGCGACGGCGAGGACGGTCACGCTGGCCGACGGCAACCGCCTCTCCTACGACCGGCTGGTTCTCTCGCCGGGCATCGACTTCAACTGGGGCGCCGTCCAGGGCTATGACGAAGCGGCGGCGCAGAAGATGCCGCATGCCTGGAAAGCGGGCGCGCAGACGGTGCTGCTGCGCCAGCAGCTCCAGGCGATGGCGGATGGCGGGCTGGTCGTGATGTCGGTGTCGGCCAACCCCTACCGCTGTCCGCCGGGTCCCTACGAGCGCGCCAGCCTGATCGCCTATTGGCTAAAAATCTGGAAGCCCAAGTCGAAGCTGCTGCTGCTCGACGCCAAGGACGCCTTCTCCAAGCAGCGCCTGTTCCAGAATGCCTGGGCCCAGCTTTATCCTGGCCTGATCGAATGGGTGCCGCTCAGCAAGGGCGGCAAGGTGACCTCGGTCGATCCCGCGACGCTCACGCTGGTCACCGAGTTCGGCAGCCACAAGGCGGCCGTCGCCAACGTGATCCCGCCGCAGAGGGCGGGCGCCATCGCGGCCCAGGCCGGCGTCGCCGACCGCACCGGCTGGTGTCCGGTCGAGCCCGTGGCCTTCGAATCGACGCTGCGGCCCGGCATCCATGTGCTGGGCGATGCGGCGATCATGGGGGCGATACCCAAGTCGGCCTTCGCCGCCAACGCCCAAGCCAAGGTCTGCGCCGCCGCCATCGTCGATCTGCTGGCCGGCCGCAAGCCGCAGGACCCGATCCTGATCAACACCTGCTACAGCCTGGTCGCCGCCGACTACGGCATCTCGGTGGCCGGCGTCTACCGGCCGGACAAGGGCCAGCTCGCCGAGGTGCCGGGCGCCGGCGGCACGAGTCCGCTCGACGTCGTCGGCGGCTTCCGCGGTCAGGAAGCGGTCTATGCCGAGAGCTGGTTCCGCACCGTCACCGCCGAGACCTTCGGGTGACGCGGTGAGGAGCGCCGGTCTGTTCGCGGCCCTGCTCGCGCTCGTGGTGCCGCCGGCCGCGGCCCAGCAGATCGTGGGCGATGCCATCCCGGCCTCGCTCACCGGCCAGCCGGGCGACGCCGTGCGAGGCCGCGCCATCGTCGCCAGCCGCAGCGTCGGGCTTTGCCTCCTCTGCCACAGCGGCCCGATCGCCGAGGAGCGCTTCCAGGGCGACCTCGCACCCACCCTGGCCGGCGCCGGTTCGCGCTGGTCGGAGGGACAATTGCGGTTGCGCATCGTCGACGGCTCGCGTCTCAATGCCGACACGATCATGCCGCCCTACTACCGCACGACCGGCCTGCAGAGGGTCGCGCGGAACTTCGACGGCAAGCCCATCCTGTCGGCCGCTCAGGTCGAGGACGTCGTGGCCTATCTCGCAACCCTGAAGGACTGAATGGATCGACGTCGTTTCCTGGCCGGCACCGCAGCCATCGTCGTCCTGCCGCTCGACCGGGCGCGGGCGACGCCCGAGGCGATGGCGGCCGCCATCAAGAAGGTCGTCGGCGACGCCGTGGTGCGCGAGGGCCGAGTGACACTCGACCTGCCGCCGCTGATCGAGAACGGCAATACCGTGCCGCTCCTGGTGTCGGTCGAAAGCCCGATGACCGAAGCGGACCACGTCAGGGCGATCCATGTCTTCAACGAGAAGAACCCGCAGCCCAACGTCTTCGTTGCCCGCCTCGGTCCACGCAATGGTCGCGCCATGGTCGGCACGCGCATCAAGCTCGGCGACTCGCAGAAGATCGTGGCCATCGCCGAGACCTCGACCGGCCAGTTCTGGAGCGCCAGCGCCGACGTGATCGTCACGCTTGCGGCCTGTCTCGAGGAGTCGACCTGATGGCCAACGTCCTCGTCAACGCCCCCAAGACCGCCCGGCGCGGCCAGGCGGTCGAGATCAAGGCGCTGATCCTGCATCCGATGGAAACCGGCTTCCGGCCCGGCGCCGACGGCCGGATCCTGCCGCGCAACATCATCGAACTCTTCACCGCGACCTGGAACGGCGTAGAAGTCTTCCGCATCGAGCTGTCGCCGGCGATCGCCGTCAATCCGTTCGTGTCCTTCTTCGCGGTCGCGACCGAGAGCGGCACGATCGGCCTGCGCTGGAGCGGCGACGAAGGCTTCCTCGTCGAGGAACAGGTCGCCATCGCCGTCGAATGACGGCACGCCTGGTCTACCGTCGAATGAGGGTGCTGCGGGTCGGACTTGCGCTGGCGCTCGTGTTCGGCTCGACGCTGGTGCTGGCGCAGGGCGGTGGCGACAAGCGTCGCTCCGGCTACCAGGACATGGGACCGGCCCTGCAGAAGATGCAGGACGACGATACGGCCAACCCGGCGATGCTGTTCGTCCAGCTGGGCCAGCAAGGCTGGGCGAGGCCGTCGGGAGCCGCCAACAAGGCCTGCGCCGACTGCCATGGCGTCGCGGCCGCCAGCATGAAGGGCGTCGCCGCGCGCTATCCCGCCATTCCCAAGGGCGCCGACGCGCCGGTCGATCTGGAAGGACGGATCAATCTCTGCCGCACGGAGAACCAGCAGGCCGCGAAGCTGCCACCGGAGAGTCGCGAGTTGCTGGCGTTGACGGCCTTCGTGGCGCTGCAGTCGCGCGGCCAGCCGATCGCCCCGCCGGACGACCCGCGCCTCGGCGTCTTCCGCGAGCAGGGGGCGGCGATCTACCGGCTGCGCCAGGGCCAGCTCAACCTGTCCTGCGCCCTCTGTCACGACGACAATGCCGGCAAGAAGCTGGCCGGCGTCACCATTCCCGAGGCGCACCCCACCGCCTATCCGATCTACCGGCTGGAGTGGCAGGCGCTGGGCTCGCTAAAGCGCCGCCTGCGCAACTGCCTGGTCGGCATCCGCGCCGAGCCGTATGCCGCCGATGCGCCCGAGTACGTCATGCTCGAGCTGTTCTTCATGGACCGGGCGCGCGGCATGGCGCTCGAGGCGCCGGGGGTGAGGCCTTAGCGCCCGTCGCGCCGGCGGATCTACGATTTCGGCTTGTCCGGCGTCTTGCCGCTGCTGCCCTGCCTCTTGGGGGGTGCCGCCTTGGCGGTGCGTTGCTTCTCGGCCTGCTCCTCGGCTCGGAGTTCGGCGCGGCGGGCTTCGATGAGACGGTTGGTCGGGGCCATTGCAATCGCTTCCCTGTCGAACGTGGCGCTCATGTCGTCAGGACGGCGCAGGATACCAGCGATCGGCCGCGGTTGACCATCGCGCCGATGGGGCCGCTCGACCGGAGGCGATTGTCCTCTCAGGCGCGGCCAGCGGAGATTTTTCTTCTGCGCCGGCCGGCCATTTCGGCCGGCGGTTTCGTTGCCGGCCGGTGTTGGCCGCGCCTAGAGTCGATCCATGCTTGCGTTCGCAAACGACATGGTTGCCCGCGCCGCCCGCCGGCTTTTCGCCGATCGCGGCGAGGCCGGCCTGTGGACCATCGCCGCGCGCGGTCGCGTGGTCGGCGTGCTGGTCTGCGAAGAGGGCACCTGGCGCCTGGCCTGGTTCGCCGATGCCGACCGGCGGCTTGTCGGCTATGGCGGCCCGGTGACCGGCGATATCGAGGCGCTGGCGGAGGCGCTGGGCACCCAAATCGGGCAGCCGGTGAGCTTTGAGTCGCTGCCGACCTGAACCCGCCGCCGGGCAAGCGCGCGGTTGAGCTTTGGCGCGCCAGGTCCGACAGTGGGGGTCGTTGACGGCGGGTGTGGGAAAACATGGATGCAATCGACCGCAAGATCGTGGTGCTCCTCCAGGAGGACGCCAGCCTGTCGCTGGCGCAGATCGCTCATCGCGTCGGGCTGTCGCAAAGCCCCTGCTGGAAGCGCATCCAGCGGCTGGAGAAGACCGGCGTCGTTCTGAAGCGCGTGGCACTGATCTCGCCGGAGTCGATCGGCGTCGGCCTTACCGTGTTCGTCTCGATCGAGACCGGTGACCATTCCTCGGCCTGGCTGGCCAGGTTCGCGCAGACGGTGACGGCCATGCCCGAGGTGATGGAGTTCCACCGCATGGCGGGCGACATCGACTATATGCTGCGCGTGGCCGTGCCCGACATGCAGGCCTATGATGCCTTCTACAAGCGCCTGATCGACACCATGCCGCTCAAGAACGTGACGTCGCGCTTCTCCATGGAGCGCGTGAAGTCGACCACGGCCTATCCGCTGCCGGTCGAGCCGCGCGGCCCCGCGGCGGGCAAGAAGAAGCCCTGAGCCCTTCCGATCATGGCGGCGAGGGGGTACCCTCGGGAACCCCGACCTTCCCGGAGCGTTCCCATGACCGTGCATGTCTTAAAGACCTCGAAAGTCGCCCACCTCTCTTCGAAGGTGTCGTCGGAGGAGTGGCAGGCCCGCGTCGATCTCGCCGCCTGCTATCGCCTGATCGACCTCTACGGCATGTCCGACCTGATCGCGAACCACATCTCGGTACGCGTGCCGGGTGAGCACGACGCTTTCCTGATCAATGCCTACGGGCTGCTCTACGAGGAGATCACCGCCTCCAGCCTGCTGAAGATCGACCATGACGGCAACATCCTCGCCAAGCCCGAGTTTCCCGGCGGCCTCGACTATGGTGTCAACCGTGCCGGCTTCGTCATTCACAGCGCCATCCACATGGCCAAGCCCGATGTCGCCTGCGTGATCCATACCCACACCTGGCCAGGCATGGCGGTGTCGACCATGGAATGCGGTCTGCTGCCCAACACCCAGACGTCCATGCGCTTCGCCCACATCAGCTACCACGACTACGACGGCGTGGTGCTCGATACCGCGGCGCGCGAGGAACTGGTCAAGAGCCTGGGCAGCAACAACGCAATGATCCTGCGCAACCACGGCCTGCTGACGACCGGCGCCACCATTCCCGAGGCGTTCAACGCCATGCACCGGCTCGAACTGTCCTGCCGGACGCAGGTGGCCGCCATGTCGTGCAACACCAGGCTGGTCGACGTGCCGAGCCAGGTCGTCGAGGCGACCTACAACATGTACCAGCCCAAGACGCGCCGGCCGTTCGGCCTGCTCGACTGGCCGGCCCTCTTGCGCAAGCTCGACCGCATCGACCCCAGTTTCCGCGACTGACTTGGATACGCCGCACAGCTCCGTACGCGCTTTTGCGGCAGTCGCCTCCGGCTACTGGACGGCGCCGGGATATCGTCTCGTCGCCTGGAGTCTGACCGGCGGCATGGTGCTGCTGGGCGTCGTCAACGTCGGCATCGCGCTCTGGCTCAACATCTGGAATCGCGACTTCTTCAACGCGCTCGACAAGAAGGACACCGCGCAGCTGATGCAGCTGGTGTGGGTGCTGGCCGCCATCGTCGGGTCGGCGGGCGTGGCCGTCGCCATCCAGCTCCACGTCAAGCGTCGGCTGCAGGTCAACTGGCGGGCGTGGCTGTCGCAGGTCACGATCCGGCGCTGGTTGACCGCCGGCCGTCAGTACCAGCTCGGCATGCTGGCCGAGGAAGTCGACAATCCCGACGGCCGCATCGCCGAGGACATCCGCGTCTCGACCGAACTCGCCGTCGAGTTCGCCCAGAGTATCCTCCAGTGCGTCCTGCAGCTTTTCACCTTCCTCAGCGTGCTCTGGATCCTGTCGGGGACGATGCCGATCAGGATCGGCGGGCTCGAATTCGACCTGCCGGGCTACATGGTCTGGTGCGCCGTCGCCTATGCCCTGATCGGCTCGCTGCTGACCTATGCGCTGGGCCGCGGCCTGATCCAGGCCGGCAACGTGCGCCAGAGCCGCGAGGCCGATTTCCGCTCCGGCCTGACGCGGGCGCGCGAGCACGCCGAAGGCATCGCCCTGATGCGCGGCGAGGTCGATGAGCGCGAAAGGCTGCGCGGCTCGCTGTTCGACCTGCGGGCGGCCTGGAACGTGCAGACGCGCGGCCAGGGCAACCTCTCGCTGCTCACCAGCTCGCTCGCCTATCTCGCGCCCATCGTGCCGCTGATCGTGGCGCTGCCGCGCTATCTCGGCGGCGAGATCGCGCTGGGTGGCCTGATGCAGACGGCGCAGGCCTTCTCCAGCGTACAATGGGCGCTGTCCTGGCTGATCGACAACTTCCCCAAGTTCGCCGAATGGCGCGCCTCGACCGACCGCGTCGTGCATCTGCACCTGGCGCTCACCGACCTGGAAGAGGCCGCCGAGGCGCCTGACGATGCGCGGATCGTCGTCCATGCCGCCACGGAGTCCGACCTCCTGTTGATGCGCGAACTTGGCGTCGCGCGCCCCGACGGCGAGATGCTGGTGGCCGAGGCCGAAGTCACGATCCGGCGTCCCGAAAGGGTACTGATCCGCGGCCAGTCCGGCAGCGGCAAGAGCACGATCATGCGCGCTGTCGCCGGGGTCTGGCCGTGGGGCCGTGGCGCCATCCACCTGCCAACCGGCGCCATCACCTTCATGCCGCAGAAGCCCTACTTCCCGCTCGGCACGCTGCGCGACGTCTTGCTCTATCCGAAGGTGCCCGAGGGCATCACCGATGCGACGCTGAAGGACATGCTGCACAAGGTCGGTCTCGATCATCTCCGGGACCGGCTGGACGAAACCGAGCGTTGGGACCACATCCTGTCGGGCGGCGAGCAGCAGCGTGTCGCCTTCGCGCGGGTGCTGATCCACAGGCCCGACTGGATCTTCATGGACGAAGCGACCTCGGCGCTCGACGAGGTTGGTCAGGAGAACGTCATGAAGCTCCTGATCGAGGAGTTGCCCGAGACGTCCGTGATCAGCATCGGTCATCGGCCAGGCCTCGAGGCCTTCCACACCCGTGAACTGACCCTGATTCCAGGAGCGGAGGGCACCAAGCTTCGGGCCCATGCCGGTTCGCGGCCGCTGGCCGACATCTATCGCAAGATGGTCGTCGCCAGCCGCTCGACTCCACGAGCGCCGGGCTTCTGGGCGACCCTCAGAGCTAACCTGCTGGGACGCTAGACCGCACTCTTCCCCGCGAAGCGGGCAAGAAGTCCTTCTAAAGCACCTCGTGAAACCCGATGGCAACGCGATCGGGCGTGCGCGCGGCCACGCCGACGAAGGTCGCGCGCTCCAACCACTTGAGCGCGGGCTCGGCCGTCTCGAATTTAGGTGCCGTGCGGAAGTGATAGCTGCCGGCCGGCACGCGTTCGCCTCTGGACATGCGCGCGAGGATTTCCGGACTGGCCACGCGCAGGCCTTCGTTCTGCACATAGATCAAGGCGCCTGATGCGGCGCGGATCGTGTAGCGCGCCACCACTTCGATCGTGCCGTCCGCTCGCACGATCTGCCAGTCGGCGCCGCCCGGCAGGATCTCGCCCGAAAGGCGCGGGCCGTGCACCTCGCCGCCCAGGATGTCGATAACCCGGCGATGGCCGCGCGCGGTCTGGCCGAGATCCTGGATCGGCCCGACCTTCGCCTTGATGGCGAAGGCGTAACGCAGGCCGGGCGCGGCGGCGATGAAGCCGTCGATGTCGTCCACGGGATGCTAGGCCTTCATGAAGCCCGAGAGGCGGCGGTTGATGATGCTGTCGGCCTCGCCCATGATGCGGTCGATCAGCTCCTTCACCGTCGGCACGTCGCGGATCAGTCCCGCCACCATGCCGCACGACCAGGCGCCGGCGTCCATCGCGCCCTCCTTCATGATCTTCGGATAGACTCCGGCGACCTCGGGCAGGATATCCTCGAACTTGATCTTCGATCCCAGCTCGCGCTCCTTTTCGAGCAGGCGGTCGACGGCGGCATTCTTCAGGACGCGCTCGGTGTTGCGCAGCGGCCGCATGACCAGTCGCGTATCGAGCTCGGTGGCGGTGACGAGCGCCTGCTTCACATGCTCGTGGATCGGCGCCTCCTTCGTGGCCATGAAGCGCGTGCCCATGTTCATGCCCTCCGCGCCCAGCGAGAGGGCAGCCACCAGCGAGCGGCCGTCGGCCATGCCGCCGGAAGCGACGAACGGGATTTTTAGTTCCTCCGCGGCGCGTGGCAGCAGGATGAAGTTCGGCACGTCGTCCTCGCCGGGATGGCCGCCGCACTCGAAGCCGTCGACGCTCACGGCGTCGCAGCCGATCTGCTCGGCCTTCAACGAATGGCGCACCGAGGTGCATTTGTGGATGACCTTGATGCCGGCCTCCTTGAGAGACGGCAGCCACTTCTGCGGATTGTTGCCCGCGGTCTCGACGATCTTCACGCCGCCCTCGACGATGGCGCGGACGTAACCGGGGTAGTCGGGCGGCGTCACCGAAGGCAGGAAGGTGAGGTTGACGCCGAATGGCTTGGCCGTCATCTCGCGGCAGCGGCGGATCTCGTTGGCCAGGGCCTCCGGTGTGCGCTGCGTCAGCCCGGTGATGATGCCAAGGCCGCCTGCCTCGGAGACCGCCGCGGCCAGTTCGGCGAAGCCCACGAAATGCATGCCGCCCTGGATGATCGGATGCTCGATTCCGAGAAGTTCGGTGATTCTGGTTTTCATGGTGCTGCTCCCTCTGGCCACGATGGTTCGAATTTCAGACCACTCTACGCTACTTTCGGCTTGCCCAGCAGGTGGTCGGAGATGATGCGTTGCTGGATCTCCGAGGTGCCCTCGAAGATCTTGGTGAGGCGGGCGTCGCGCCAGTAGCGTTCGACGGCGTGCAGGGTGGTGTAGCCCGCGCCGCCGAACACTTGCAACGCCTCGGAGGTCACGCGCTCGGCCATTTCGGAGGCGAAGAACTTCACCATCGCGGCCTCCTTGTCGCAGCGTCGCTTCTGGTCGATCTCGTCGCAGACGAAATACATGAGCTGGCGCGCCGCCTCGATCTCGGTCGCCATGCGGGCGAGCCGGAAGCGTGTGTTCTGAAAATCGCCGATCGCCTGGCCGAACTGCCGACGTTCCTGGGCGTAGGCCGTGGCGTCCTCCAGGGCGCCGCGGGCCAACCCGATGGCGCGGGCCGCGGTGTGGGCGCGGGCGCGTTCGAGGCCGGCGGAGATGTAATAGAAGGCGCGGCCTTCCTCGCCGATCAGGGCCGAGCCGGGCAGGCGGCAGTCGTCGAAGGCCAGTTCCCAGGTCTTCCACCCGAAGTAGCCGATCTTGGGAATCGGCGCGCCCTTCACGCCCTTGGGCAACTGGCCGCGCGGCTTCTCGATCAGGAAGGACGAGAGACCGAGGTGCTTGCGCTTGGGGTCCGGCGAGTCGGAGGTGCGCGCCACCAGCATGATGTAGTCGGCACCATCGGCGAAGGTGCACCAATACTTGTTGCCGTTGATCACCCAGTCGTCGCCGTCTTTTCTGGCACGGCAGGAGATGCTGCCGAGGTCGGAGCCGACATTGGGCTCCGACATGGCCGCGGCGCCCAAAAACTCGCCGCGGGCGGCGCGCGGCAGGAACACCTTGCGCTGGGCCTCGGTCATGCCGCGCCCGGCCGAGAGGCCGTTGCCGCGCGCGATGATGGAGGCGACGCTCATCCAGGCCCGCGCCAGTTCCTCGGTGATCAGGCAGTATTCGAACACGCCGAGGCCCATCCCGCCGTGCTCCTCGGGAATGACGATGCCGAAATAGCCCATGTCGGCCAGCTTCCGGATCAGCTCGGGCGGGATATCGCCCTTCTCGGGATCGAGCCTGTTGGCGACCGGCAGCACCTCCTTCATCGCGAAGGCGCGCGCCGTCTCCTGGATCATGCGGCGCTCGTCGGTCATGTAGCCCATGGCTTTTCCCTCGGTGTTGCCGCAGCATAGTATCCAAATCACAGATCTTTAGGAGACACGCATGCTGAGACTTGTGACCGGAGCGCTCGCGCTCTTCCTCTCTGCGGCATCTGTTCAGGCGCAGACCCAGGGATCTGATTGGCCCAACAAGCCGGTCACGATCTACATGGGCTTCCCGGCGGGGTCGGGGGTCGACGTCGTGGCGCGGCTGCTGCAGCCGTCGCTGGAGAAGACGCTCGGGCAGCGGCTGGTCATCGACTACAAGAGCGGCGCCGGCGGCAACGTCGCCTCGGAGACGGTCGCCAACGCCAAGCCCGACGGCTACACCTTCCTGCTCGGCACCGCGGCCACGCACGGCGTCAACGCCGCGCTGTACAAGAAGCTGCCGTTCGACGTCGAGACGGATTTCACGCCGATCACCACGATCGCCGACATCCCCAACGTGCTGGCCATCAATCCCGAGGTGATCGACGCCAAGAACGTCCAGGACTTCATCGCCAAGGTGAAGGCCGCGCCCGGCAAGTACAGCTACGCCTCGACCGGCAACGGTACCGGCACGCATCTGGCCTTTGCCGCCTTCAACAAGCAGGCCGGGCTCGACATGGTGCATGTGCCCTACAAGGGCGGTCCCGACGCCACCAACTCGCTCTTGAAGGGCGAGACCTGCTGCAGCTTCCCGCTTTTGCAGGCCATGCTGCCGCACGCCAAGACGGGCAAGGTGCGGCTACTCGGCGTGACGACGGCCAAGCGCGTCGGCGCCATGCTCGACCTGCCGACCATCGCTGAACAGGGCATGCCGGGTTTCGAGAGCTACATCTGGTTCGGCGTCTTTGCCCCCAAGGGGCTCGATCCGGCGATCGCCGCCAAGATGAATGCGGCGCTAAAGGTCGCGATCGAGGATCCCGAGGTGGCGAAGAAGCTGGTCGAACTCGGCAATACGCCGCGTTACGAGACGCTCGCGCAATTCAAGGAAACCGTGAAGCGCGACCGCGCGAAGTGGGCCGAGGTGGTGAAGGCTGCGGGCGCCACGATCGACTGATCAGGCCGCGGCATCCTCGGCGATCATCGACGCGCCCTTTTCGGCGATCATGATGGTGGGGGCGTTGGTGTTGCCGGTGGTCAGCGTCGGCATCACCGAGGCGTCGATCACGCGCAATCCCGCGACGCCGCGCACACGCAGGCGGGAATCGACCACGGCGCGCGGGTCCTCGCCCATGCGGCAGGTGCCGACCGGGTGATAGAGCGTGTTGCCGGCGCGGCGGGCATAGGCCAGCAGGTCGGCGTCGCTGGTGAGGTCAGGTCCGGGCTGGATCTCGCCGGAACTGTGTTGTGCCAGTGCCGGTGCGGCGAAGATGCTCCGGACGTGTCGGACGCCGCCCAGCAGGGCGAGCTCGTCGGTATGGGTGCTGAGGTAGTTGGGCCTGATCGCCGGCCGCGCGAAGGGATCGGCCGAGGCCGCCATGATGGTGCCGCGGCTGTCCGGCTTCACGACGCAGACGACGCAGCTCATGCCGGGCTGCTCGTCGAGCTCGCCGAATTTCAGCGGGTGGGTGCTGCCCGGCGTGAACAGGAGCTGCAGGTCGGGCGAGGCCAGGCCCTCGCGGCTGTTGCAGAAGACCTGCGAGGTGGTGACGCCGAAGGTGAGCGCACCGCGGCCGTTGAAGAAGAAGCGCAACACCTCGGGCAACACGCGCGGCAAGCGGGCGATCTCGTTCACCGTCATCGCATCGTGCACACGATGGACGACGCGCACGACATAGTGGTCGATCAGGTTGGCGCCGACGCCCGGCAGATCGTGCGTCACGGGAATGCCGAGCGACTGCAGGTGCGCCGCCGGCCCGATGCCCGAGATCTGCAGGAGGTGCGGCGAGTTGACGGCGCCGCCGCTTACGATCACCTCGCGGCTGGCGCGGACCTCGTGGAGCTGGCCGTTGCGCCGGAAGGTGGCGCCGATGCAGCGCTTGCCCTCGAACAGGAGCTTGCCGGCCTGGGCATTGGTTTCCACCCTGAGATTGGGTCGACCCTTGGCTTCGCGCAGGTAGGTGCGGGCTGTCGAGCCACGGAGGCGGCCGCGCCGTGTCATCTGCGAATAGCCGACACCGGCCCGTGTCTTGCCGTTGAGGTCGGGATTGAAGGGGAAGCCCGCCTGTTGGGCCGCTTCGACGAAGCGATGGGTGAGCGGCAGGATGGTGCGGTAGTCCTCGACCTTCAGCGGCCCGCCCTGACCGCGCACCTCGGGATCGCCACCCTGGACGTAGTCCTCGGACTTCATGAAGTAGGGCAGCACGTCGTCGTAGCTCCAGCCGCGGCAGCCCATCTGCGCCCAGCCGTCGAAGTCGGCCGGAGCGCCGCGCACGTAGAGCATGCCGTTGATCGAACTCGAGCCGCCGAGCGTTCGGCCGCGCGGCCATTCGATGCGCCGCTCGCCGGTCCCCGCCTCGGGCTCGGTGGTGAAATTCCAGTTGACCAGCGGATTGCGGATCAGCGACCGGATGCCGGCGGGAATGTGGATCATCGGGTGCCAGTCGGTGGGGCCGGCTTCCAGCAGGATCACCGAGGCGCCGGTCTCCGAAAGTCGCGCGGCCACGACACAGCCGGCGGAACCGGCGCCCACGACGACGTAGTCGGCCTGCATCGTGTTCTCCCTAGAGGGTGCCGGCGCGCTCGTCGCGCGGCACGAAGTAGTCGGTGGGGCCGAGCTCGGGGTCTTCCTGGTCGAACATGTTCTGGACGTGGCGCGCGACGTCGGCCCCGAAGAGCGCGTGGCTGATTGCCTGGACGAGCCGGTTGGCGCCGACATAGAGGCCCGGGATGTCGCCCGCCAGGGCGCCCTGGCTCAGGATGCTGCCCCAGTTGAAAAGATGGATGTCGCCCAGGCGAGGTGTCTTGCCGGGCCGCTTCTCTTCCAGTTCGAAGCCGCGGCCGAGATAGGGATAGCGCGCCGCCTCGGCGTTGGCCTTGGCGTCCTCGGTGCTGCGGACGTCCGCCCACAGCTTGATGTTGGCCGTGAAGGCCGCGAGCTCGTTGACGCGCGACATGTCGATGTCGAAGCCGGTACCAAACAGCACGATGTCGAAACGCTCGGTGCCCTTGGCCTTCCTGACCGTGACGCCGTCCTTGTCCGGCGCGACATCGAGCCAGGGTTCGGCGAAACGGAAGGAGAAGCCCGGCAGCTTCTGGCCGCGCAGCACCGATTCATGCGGCGGCGGCGAGCCCGCCGCCAGCATGTAGGTGTAGATTTTCCAGCGCCAGTCGTCGTCGAGCATGCCCTGGCCACGCTGGAAGCCGGGAAACGACACGCCCTTGGACTTGTTGACCTGCGGCAAATGCGGCCGGCGCGCGAAGCAGACCGCCTCGCGAGCGCCCGCTTCAAGCGCCGTACAGGCATTGTCGATCGCGGTCGCCAGCACGCCCAGGATGCCGATGCGCTTGCCGACCAAGCGGGTGAAGTCGATGTCCTCCAGCGTATGGAACACCCGGCCGCGGCGAACGGGGCTGTCGGGATCGAACGACGGAAAGGACGGCCAACGGAAGCCGCCCGAGCCATCGCGGCCGTTGGCCATCACGACCTTGCGGGCGTGGAGTGTCTCGCCGGTCGACAGGTGGGCGCGCAACAGATCGCCGGCCGGCTCGACCTTGAGCAGGCCCACGCCGTTCTCGACTTTCAACCCAACGACCTCGCGCACCCACAGCAGGTAGGCGAGCCAGTCGAGCCGCGCGATCTTGTAGAGCTTCTCCCAACCGTCCGCGCCGTGCTGGGCCTCGTACCAGGCGCGGAAGGTGAGGGAAGGGATACCGAGGTCGGGGCCGGTCAGGTGCTTGGGCGAGCGCAGGATCGGCATGCGCGCCGTGGTGTTCCACGGTCCTTCGCGACCGTGCGTCTCGCGCTCGATGACGCGGATGTTGGAGATGCCTTCGCGCAGCAGGCCGAAGCCCGCGGTCTGGCCGCACATGCCGGCGCCCACGACGAGGACGTCGAGGACCCGCTGGCCGTCGGGCCCGGCGCGCTCGGGCACCCAATTGGCCGGCGGGTAGTTCAGCCGGGCGAGATCGTGGCGTGCGGTCTTCCGCAGCGCGGCCAAGCCCCGATCATCCTCGACAACACCGACCATGCCGTGCTTCTCACTTTCTGCCTGTTCCAATAGCAGGGCCTACTCGGATGAGAAATGGCCTGGGAGAAAATGCCATGCGCGGTCGTCAGGTGTTCTTCGAGACGCTGCTCAACCACGGCGTCGATCGCATCTTCGGCAACCCCGGCACCACCGAGAGCCCGTTGCTCGACTCGCTGCTCGACTACCCGCAGATCCAGTACATCGTGCATCTCCACGAGGGCGTCGCGGCCGGCGCCGCGAACTTCTATGCCCAGGCGAGCGGCAAGACGGCTTTCGTGAACCTTCATGTGGCGCCCGGCCTCGGCAATGCCATCGGCGCGATCTATGGCGCGCTGAAGAACAACTCGCCGATGGTGGTAACGGCCGGCCAGCAGGACACGCGGCTCAGGCTGCGCGATCCGGTGCTCGGCCACGATCTCGCGGCCATCGCCGCGCCCGTCGTGAAATGGAGCGTGCAGGTCGAGACGGCCGACGAACTGGGCCCGATCCTGCAGCGCGCCTTCAAGATCGCCAACGAGGCGCCGACCGGGCCGGTGTTCGTGGCCCTGCCCATCAACGTCATGGAGCAGGAGACCGCCATTCCTGCCGGCAAGCCCGGCCACTCCTTCGCGGCCACCCGGCCCGACCCGGCGGGCGTCGCCGCCATGACGCGGCTGCTGCTGGAGTCCGCGAGCCCGGCCATCGTCGCGGGCGACGACATCGCGCGGGCCGGCGCCGTCGACACGCTGGTGAAACTCGCCGAGAAGCTCGGGGCCTCGGTGTGGTTCGAGGGCCTGCGCGGCCGCAACTCCTTCCCGACCGACCACGCCTCGGCGCGCGGCACGCTCGCCTTCGATGCGCCCGGTGTGGCCAAGCAGCTGGCGGCGAACGATCTCGTGCTGATGGCGGGCGGACCGTTCTTCGAGGAGGTGTGGTACGCACCCGGTTCGCCCTTCCCGGCGGGCTGCAAGGTACTGCAGATCGAGGCATCGCCCTCTCGCCTCGCCTACAACTTCGCCCTCGATGCCGGCGTGGTGGCCGATGTCGGCGCGGGCCTGGCCGCGCTCGAGGTCGCCCTGGCGACGGTTGCCGGCAAGGAGTTCGATGCCGCAGCCGCGCGGCGCAGTGCCGCCCTGCAGGCGTTGAAGGAGTCCGAGGCCGCGGCCCAGAAGGCCCGCGTCGAGAAGGCCTGGGCGCGCACGCCGACCTCGATGGCGCGCGCCATGGCGGAGATCCGCGCCGGCGCGCCCGCGGAGGCGGTCGTGGTCGACGAGACGATCACGGCCAACCTCGATCTCTTCAAGACCTTCACCTTCGCCGGTCCTGACGACTATTTCAGCGGACGCGGCGGTGGCATCGGGCAGGGCCTGGCGGGCGCCATCGGCGTCTCCGTGGCTCAACCGAAACGGCCGGTGCTCTGCCTGTCGGGCGACGGCTCATCGATGTATTCCGTCCAGGCGCTGTGGACGGCGGCGCACCACGACCTGCCAATCGTGTTCGTGATCCTGGCCAACCGCGAATACCGCGTGCTGAAGCACAACATCGACGCCTACCGCACGCGCTTCGAGGTGAAGTCGAACAAGCCTTATATGCACATGGACCTCGGCGCCCCGACCATGGGCTTCGTCGACATGGCCAAGGGCATGGGCGTGGCCGGCACCTATGTCTCGAAGGCCGACGACATCAAGGCTGCCGTGGCGGCGGCCTTCGAGACCGGCAAGCCGCACCTGATCGAGATCGAGATCGAAGGGAAGCGTTAGGTCACTTCTGGAACGAGCGCACCTTCGCCTGGTGGGTGCGGGCGGCGCCCGTCAGCATCGGCAGATCGTTGCCCGCCAGAATTAGCTTCATGCCCTTGCCGGTGTAGAGTTTCAGCAGCTCCTCGCTGTAGGCGCC
>JAIETA010000009.1 GCA_019745575.1 Reyranella sp.
GGGGCGAAGCCGGTCTCGAGGTTCTCCTTCACCGTCAGCAGCGGGAAGATCTCGCGGCCCTGCGGCACCAGCGCCACGCCGCGCCGCGCCCGCTCGTAAGGCGGCAGTTTCGAGACATCCCGGCCGTCGAGGGAAATCGAGCCCGCGGCGATGGGCTGCAGGCCGACGATGGCGCGCAGCAGGCTGGTCTTGCCGACGCCGTTGCGGCCAAGCAGGCAGGTCACGCGGCCGATCGACGCCGACAGCGAGACGCCACGCAATGCCTGGGCGGCGCCGTAGAACAGGTCGACGTTCTGGACCGACAGCATCGTCAGCGCCCCCTCATCAACGTCCAAGATAGACTTCGACGACGCGTGGATCGGCACTCACCTGGTCGAGCGTGCCCTCGGCCAGCATCGAACCCTCGTGCAGCACGGTGACCTTGACGCCGAGCGCTCGCACAAAGCTCATGTCGTGCTCGACGACGACGACCGAGTGCGTCCGGTTGATCTCGCGCAGCACCTGCGCCGTGGTCTCGGTCTCGACGTCGGTCATGCCGGCCACCGGTTCGTCGACCAGCAGCAGCTTGGGATCCTGGGCGAGCAGCATGCCGATCTCCAGCCACTGCTTCTGGCCATGGCTGAGCCGCGCTCCCAGCATGTGCTGCTGCTCCTCCATGCGGATGATCGACAGGATCTCGGCCAGCCGGTCGTTCTCGGCCCTGGTCGGCTGGGCCAGCAGCAGGCGATGCCATTTCCTGAGGCCGGCAAGCGCCAGCACGAGATTGTCGCGCACGGTGTGGTTCTCGAACACCGTGGGCTTCTGGAACTTCCGCCCGATGCCGAGCGTGGCGATGCTGGCCTCGTCGAGCTTGGTGAGGTCGGCAGTGCCGTCGAACACCACCTCCCCCGTGTCGGGTCGCGTCTTGCCGGTGACGACGTCCATCATGGTGGTCTTGCCGGCGCCGTTGGGGCCGATGATGGCCCGCATCTCGCCCGGTTCGACCAGCAGCGACAGGTTGTTCAGCGCCTTGAAGCCATCGAACGAGACGGTGACGCCGCTGAGATAGAGAAGTGCCGAGGTGCTCCTCATGTCGCCCTGGCCTTGCGTTCGCGCGAGCGGTTCCTGATCTGCGCCCACAGGCCGACGACGCCCTTGGGCAACAGCAGGGTGACGACGATGAAGAGCGCGCCCAACGCGAACAGCCAGACCTCGGGCAGCGCACCGGTGAGCCAGGTCTTGCCGAAGTTGACGAGGAAGGCGCCGATCACCGGCCCGATCAGCGTGCCGCGACCGCCGACGGCCACCCAGAGAACCGCCTCGATCGAATTGGCCGGCGAGAACTCGCTGGGGTTGATGATGCCGACCAGCGGCACGTAGATCGCGCCGGCAACGCCCGCCATGGCCGCCGACAGCACGAAGACGAAGAGCTTAAAACCTTCGACCCGGTAGCCCAGGAAGCGCATGCGGCTCTCGGCATCGCGCACCGCGGTCAACGCCTTGCCGAAGCGCGAGCCCACCACCGCCGCCGAGATGACGAGCCCCAGGGCGAGCGCCAGGGCCGAGGCGAGATAGAGCACGGCGCGGGTGCCGTCGGCCTGCACCGAGAAGCCCAGGATCTCCTTGAAGTCGGTCATGCCGTTGTTGCCGCCCAGCCCCATGTCGTTGCGGAAGAAGGCGAGCATCAGCGCGAAGGTCATCGCCTGGCTGATGATCGATAGATAGACCCCGGTGACTCGGCTGCGGAAGGCGAACCAGCCGATCGCGAAGGCGAGCAGGCTCGGCACCAGCACGACCATGATCATGGCGAACCAGAACTGGTCGAAGCCGTGCCAGAACCACGGCAGCTGCTTGTAGTTCAGGAACACCATGAAGTCGGGCAGCAGCGGATTGCCGTAGACGCCGCGGCTGCCGATCTGGCGCATCAGGTACATGCCCATGCAGTAGCCGCCGAGCGCGAAGAAGGCGCCGTGGCCCAGCGAGAGGATGCCGCAGTAGCCCCAGATCAGGTCGACCGCCACCGCCAGCAGGGCGTAGCAGAGATACTTGCCGACGAGCTGCAGCACCCACGACGGCACATGCAGCGCGCTGCCCGGCGGCACGAACTGGTTGAGCACCGGCAGGGCGACGCCGAGCGCCAGCACCAGCAGCACGAACAGGCGCAGGTTGCGGTCCATGCCCCGCCACAGGAAGCGCGTGATCATTGGGCCGGACTCATTCGACCGATCGGCCTTTTAGCGCGAACAGGCCGCGCGGCCTCCGCTGGATGAACAGGATGATAAACACCAGCACCAGGATCTTGCCCAGCACGGCGCCGGCGTAGGGTTCCAGGAACTTGTTGACCACGCCCAGCGTCAGCGCGCCGATCAGCGTGCCGAACAGATTGCCGACGCCGCCGAACACCACGACCATGAAGGAGTCGATGATGTAGCCTTGGCCGAGGTTGGGACTGACATTGTCGATCTGGCTGAGCGCCACGCCGGCCAGGCCCGCGATGCCCGAGCCCAGGCCGAAGGTGAGGGCGTCGACGCGCGGCGTGCGGATGCCCATGGCCGACGCCATCGGCCGGTTCTGCGTGACGGCGCGCATATAGAGGCCGAGCGGCGTCTTGCGCAGCACCACGATCAGCGCCAGGAAGACCGCGAGCGAGAACACGACGATCCACAGCCGGCCGTAGGTGACGTTGATCTGGCCGACCTGGAAGGCGCCCGACATCCACGACGGCGCGCCGACCTCGCGGTTGGACGACCCGAAGATGGAGCGCACGGCCTGCTGCAGCACCAGCGACAGGCCCCAGGTCGCGAGCAGGGTGTCGAGCGGCCGGCCATAGAGAAAGCGGATGATGCCGCGCTCGATCAGGATGCCGATGCCGCCCGCCACCACGAAGGCGAGCGGCAGCGCGATCAGCAGCGATGCGTCGAACAGGTGCGGCGCCGACGTGCGGATGACGTCCTGGACGACGAACGTCGTGTAGGCGCCCAGCATCACCATCTCGCCGTGCGCCATGTTGATGACGCCCATGGTGCCGAAGGTGATGGCGAGGCCGATGGCGGCGAGCAGCAGCACCGAACCCAGCGAGATGCCGTACCACACGTTCTGCGCCGCCTCCCAGGCGGCGAGTGTCTGGCGTACGGCGTCGGCGCCGGCCGTGGCCGCGGCCTTGACCTCGGGGTCGGTTGCCGACGCGGCCGTGGCCGTCAGGACGCCCAGCGAATCGCGGTCGGCGCGCTCGCGGACCAGCGCAATGGCCTCAAGCTTCTGCGGCGTCGGCGCATCGGAGGCGAGCACGCTGGCCGCCCGCGCTTCGCTCATCGCGCGCTTGATGCGCGGCTCCTTCTCGGCCGCGAGCGCGAGATCGAGAGCAGCGAGCGACGAGGCATCGCGGCGCTTGAACAGCGCCTCGGCCGCCCCCCGCCGCACGCGGGGGTCGGGGCTCATCAGGGTGAGCGACCCCACGGCGGCCTCGATGACGCCGCGCAGCCGGTTGTTCACGCGCACGCGGTCGAGGTCGGCTTCGACGGCGCTGCCCGCCGGCTTGCCCGAGATCGCCTCGACAAGGGAAAGCTGGTTGCCGTCCGGCCGGCCGATCACCACGAGCTTGTCGGCCTTGCGGACATAGAGCTGGCCCGCACCAAGCGCCTCGAGGACCGGCGCGGCACGGGCCTCGCCCGAGCCCGCCAGCGCACCGACCGCCGTCTCACGATCGCCGAAGCCGCCGGTCGTGAGATTGTCGACGAGGGTCGGCAGATCGGCAGCGAACGCGGTGGCGGCGACGAGCACGGAAGCCAGCGCCGACAGCAGTCCGGAGAGAAGGCGCGGAAGAGACATTACTGAGAACTAGCCCGGAGACGAGAACGGGGCGACTCGAAAGTCGCCCCGCCCCTGTGGTTTGCGGACGCGGGCGCTACTTGCCCTTGCCGCCGCACTTGCCCGTGACGACGTTGAAGTTGCCGCAGCTCATGGGCTTGCGCCAATCGGCGATCAGGTCCTTGGAGTCGGGCAGGTAGTCCGACCACTCGTCGCCCAGAACCAGCGGCGTCGCCGACACGACGTCGAACTGACCGTTGCCCTGGATCTCGCCGATCAGCACCGGCTTGGTGATGTGGTGGTTCGGCATCATGGCCGAGATGCCACCCGTCAGGTTGGGTACCGCGATGCCGATCATGGCGTCGATGACGGCGTCGGAGTCGGTCGTGCCGGCCTTCTTCACCGCCTCGATCCACATGTTGAAGCCGATCACGTGGGCTTCCATCGGATCGTTGGTCACGCGCTTCGGATTCTTGGTGAAGGCCTGCCAGGTCTTGATGAAGGCCTCGTTGGCCGGATCCTTGACCGACTGGAAGTAGTTCCAGGCAGCGAGATGGCCGACCAGCGGCTTGGTGTCGATGCCGGCCAGCTCCTCTTCGCCCACCGAGAACGCCACGACCGGGATGTCCTTGGCCTTGATGCCCTGGTTGCCGAGCTCCTTGTAGAACGGGACGTTGGCATCGCCGTTGATGGTCGACACCACGGCGGTCTTCTTGCCGGCCGAGCCGAACTTCTTGATGTCGGCCACGATCGACTGCCAGTCGGAATGACCGAACGGCGTGTAGTTGATCAGGATGTCTTCCTGCTTGACGCCCTTCTGCTTGAGATAGGCTTCGAGGATCTTGTTGGTGGTGCGCGGATAGACGTAGTCGGTGCCGGCGAGGACCCAGCGCTGCACCTTCTCGTTGGCCATCAGGTAGTCGACGGCCGGAATGGCCTGCTGGTTCGGCGCAGCGCCGGTGTAGAACACGTTGCGCGAGCTTTCCTCGCCTTCGTACTGCACCGGGTAGAACAGGATGCCGTTCAGCTCCTCGAACACCGGCAGCACCGACTTGCGGCTGACCGACGTCCAGCAGCCGAACACCGCGGCGACCTTGTCCTTCTGCAAGAGCTCGCGCGCCTTCTCGGCGAACAGCGGCCAGTTCGACGCCGGATCGACGACGACGGCCTCGAGCTTGCGGCCCAGCACGCCGCCCTTCTTGTTCTGCTCCTCGATCAGCATCAGCATGACGTCCTTCAGGGTCGTCTCGCTGATCGCCATCGTTCCCGACAGGGAGTGGAGAATGCCGACCTTGATCGGCGCCCCTTGGGCGAACGCGCTGCCGGCCGCACCCGCCAGCAGGCCGGCCGCAACCAGACCCGTCCGCAACATCGAACCAAACTTCATCCCGCTCTCCTTGTTAACGTGGCGGATACCCCCCGCCCACGCCAAGGAAAGCGATTATCGTGCCAAAACCCGAAAGGAAGTTGGGAAACCCCTAGTTTGCGATCAGGACGAGAGCGCCGCCGGCCATGACCGCGCCGCCGAGAGCCCGCAAGGCGGCCCCGCCGACCACACTTTGCACGGCCCACGCGAGGACAAGGCCCAGCAGCTGGAGCAAGGTGGTTGCCGCCAGGAAACCCAGGATATAGCCGCCGGGGCCGTCCGCCGGCGCTTCGATGGCGTGGGCGTAGCCGTGAAAGACGGCGAAGGTGCCGACCAACGCCATGGCCAGAGCGGCCGGCAGCCGCACACCCCCCAGGATCAGGCCGCCGATGACGAAGACCGACGCCAGAATCGCCGCCTCTACAAAGGGCAGTTTTATGCCCGCAAATCCGGCAGCCGCCCCAAGCGCCATCATGACGACGAAGGCCGCCGGCACGAGCGCCGCCGACACAGGCTTCCGCGCCGCCAGCAGGAAGGCCCACATGCCGACCCCGACCATCGCCAGCAGATGGTCGACCCCGACGAAGGGATGGAGAAAACCCGACGCCTCATGGCCCGGATGGGCGGCGGCCGGACCCGCGAGGGCAAGCAACAGAGCGGTCAGGCAGGTGGTCCGCAGCATCGTCAACTCCTTGGTCGTTACCTGTTAGCGGCTAGCGATTAGCGCGTAGCGATTAGCGTGCCGGCAGGCCACCCTGGCGCACGATGAAGGCGGCGATATCGTCGACGCCGTTGTTCTCCTTCAGGTTGGAGAAGATGAACGGCCGCGTGCCGCGCATCCGGCGGGCGTCGCGGTCCATCACATCCAGGTTGGCGCCGACCAGCGGCGCCAGGTCGATCTTGTTGATCACCAGGAGATCGGACCGGGTGATGCCGGGCCCGCCCTTGCGCGGAATCTTCTCGCCGGCCGCGACGTCGATGACATAGACCGTGAGATCGGCAAGTTCGGGCGAAAAGGTGGCGGCGAGGTTGTCGCCGCCCGACTCGACGAAGACGATCTCGAGCGCCGGCCACTTGCGCACGATATCCGATACAGCCGCGAGATTGATTGAAGCGTCCTCGCGGATGGCCGTGTGCGGACAGCCGCCGGTCTCGACACCGACGATGCGGTCCGGCGCCAGCGCGCCGGCGCGGGTCAGGAACTCGGCATCCTCCTTGGTGTAGATGTCGTTGGTGACGACGGCGATGTCGTAGACGTCGCGCATCTTCTTGCACAGCCGCTCGACCAGGGCGGTCTTGCCCGACCCGACCGGACCGCCGACGCCCACCCTGAGGGGACCACGCAGACTCATTGCTCCATCTCTCCGGCCAGCAGCGCGAGGTAACCGACGCCCAGCAACAGGCAGAAGGGCGAATAGTACCGCTTGTCGCGCGTGGCAAACGGTTCGTCGTTGAAATGGCCGCGCCAGCGCGGGCTGTAACCGGCCCAGCAGCGGGCGACGAACGCGCCGGCCACGGCAAATGTGCCGGCCAGGACGACCGGCTCGGCGGCGCGGCCGAGCACATACCACGGCCACAGCGCCACCGCCGCCAGCACGGCGGCGACGGCGAAGCACTGCCAGGCCGGCGGCATGCGCCGGCGACCATCGCCCACGACGCTGCGCGCCAGCGCCTCCTCGTTGGCTTCCGGCCAATGACTGCCCAGACCCCACAGAGCATGGATCGCGGCCACGGTGCCCACGCCCGCGAACAGCAGGAAGGCGAGCACCGCGGTCATGAGCGGAACAGCCGCGTGTATTGCGTCTCGTGGCGCAGCGAGCACCAGTCGAGCAGCGGCGTTGCCGTGCCGACCTCATCGAGCGAGGCCGCGGCCAGCGCCGCATCGGCAGCACACCGCACGGCAGGCTCAAGAGCTGCCAGGGCGAGCTGCCCATCGGTCTGGCCGAGCGGCACAGTGCGCACGGCGGCGGAAATCAGGTTGGCAGCAAAGGTATGCAGGTAGCCGCCGAGCGCCTGCTCGAGAGCGATGCCGTGCGCCGCGGCGGCCAGCGCCACGGCCACCGGCAATGCCATCTCGCCGCCGCTGCGCTCGTGGCCGCTGTCGAGCGCCGGATGCGGCCAGGCGGTCCGCGTGATCGACAGGAACGAGCCGCCCTGCTGGCGCGATTCCAGCGCCATCTCGGCGGTGCCGCGCCACGCCGCCGCGCGTTCGGCGACCGCATCGAACGCCGGCCAGTCTCCGGCATCGACCGCGCGCCAGGCGGCCGCAAACAGCGCGCCGTCGACCAGGCCGGTGCCTTGTTCCAGCACGCTTTCCAGCCAGGCCACGAGCGAGGCGCGGTTCGTGACAAAACCCTCCTCCACTGCCGTCTCGATGCCATGGCTATAACTGAAGGCGCCGACCGGGTAGGCCGGCGACAGCCAGGCCAGCAGCCGGTAGAGCGGATCGACCCTCGCGTCAGCCATGGCGCTTGTCGTGGACATGGCCATGTGGATGACCGAGGTCATGATTGTGTTGGCCGTAGGCACCGCCCTCGGGATCGAACGGCGCGCGTACGGCGCGGACCTCGGCGCCCAGGCCCTTCAGCATGTCGACGATCACGTGATCGTCGCGGATCAGGATGCGCTCGGCATCGATCTGCGCCGGCAGATGGCGGTTGCCGAGATGCCACGCCAGGCGCGCGAACGACGAGGCGTCGCGACCACGGATCTCGACCAGGTTCTCTTCGGCGGCCTTCACCTCGACGAAGCCGCCCTCCTCCAGCCTGAGTCCGTCGCCGTCGCGCAGCACCACGGGCTCGGCGAGATCGAGCAGGAAGTCGAGGCCGCCGTCGCCCAGCATGCGCAGCCGGCGGCGGTAGCGGTCGTCGAACAGCAGGGTGACTGTGTCGGTGCGCTCCTGCGTCGGCCAATAGCCGGCGCGGATGACGTCGATGGCGCGCTTCATGGTCAGAACAGGAAGTAGCGCTGCGCCATCGGCAGCACCGTCGCAGGCTCGCAGGTCAGCAGCTCGCCGTCTGCCCGCACCTCGTAGGTCTCGGGATCGACCTCTACCTTGGGGCAGAGCCCATTGTGCACCATGTCCTTCTTGCCGATCCGGCGCGTGCCCTTGACGGCGAGCAGCGGTCGCGAGAGTCCCCACTTTTTGGCGACACCCTTGGCGATCGCGGCCTGCGACACGAACAGCGCCGGGCTCATGACCAGGCTGCGGCCGAAGGCGCCGAACATCGGCCGGTAGTGCACCGGTTGCGGCGTCGGGATCGAGGCGTTGGGATCGCCCATCGGCGCCGCCACGATCGAGCCGCCGATCAGCACCATGTCGGGCTTGGCGCCGAAGAAGGCCGGCGACCAGATGACGAGGTCGGCGCGTTTGCCGACTTCGACCGAACCGACGTGCTTTGCAATGCCATGCGTGATGGCGGGATTGATCGTGTACTTGGCGACGTAGCGTTTTACGCGCACGTTGTCGTTGTCGCCTTTCTCTTCCTTTAGTCGCCCGCGCTGCTTCTTCATCTTGTCGGCGGTCTGCCAGGTGCGGATCACCACCTCGCCGACCCGGCCCATCGCCTGGCTGTCCGACGACATCATCGAGAAGGCGCCGAGATCGTGGAGGATGTCTTCGGCAGCGATGGTCTCGCGGCGGATGCGGCTTTCGGCGAAGGCCACGTCCTCGGGGATTCGCGGGTCGAGATGGTGGCAGACCATCAGCATGTCGAGATGCTCGTCTACCGTATTGACCGTGTAGGGCATGGTGGGATTGGTCGAGCTGGGCAGCACGTTCTTCTCGCCGCAGAGGCGAATGATGTCGGGCGCATGGCCGCCGCCAGCACCCTCGGTATGGAACGTCGCGATGGCGCGGCCCTTGAAGGCCGCCCGCGTCGTCTCGACGAAACCCGACTCGTTCAGCGTATCGGTATGGATCGCCACCTGGACGTCGAAGCGGTCGGCGACGGTGAGGCAGTTGTCGATGGCGGCGGGCGTGGTGCCCCAGTCCTCGTGCAGCTTTAGCCCGCAGGCGCCGGCCTCGATCTGCTCCTTGAGCCCGGCCGGCTTGCTGGTGTTGCCCTTGCCAAAGAAGCCAAGGTTCATCGGCAGGCCCTCGGCCGCCTGCAACATGCGGCCCATGTGCCAGGGGCCGGGCGTCACGGTGGTGGCGAGCGTGCCATGCGCCGGCCCGGTGCCGCCGCCCATCATGGTGGTGACGCCGCTGTAGAGCGCATCGTCGATCTGCTGCGGGGCGATGAAGTGGATGTGGCAATCGATGCCGCCCGCCGTGACGATCTTGCCCTCGCCCGCGATCGCCTCGGTGCCGGGGCCGATGACGATGTCGACGCCGGGCTGGATGTCGGGATTGCCGGCCTTGCCGATACCGACGATGAGCCCGCCTCTTAGGCCGATGTCGGCCTTGACGATGCCCCAGTGGTCGACGATCAGCGCGTTGGTGATGACGGTGTCGACCGCGCCCTGGGCGCGCGTCCTCTGGCTCTGGCCCATGCCGTCGCGGATCACCTTGCCGCCGCCGAACTTCACCTCCTCGCCGTAGGTCGTGTGGTCCTTCTCGACCTCGACGAAGAGATCGGTGTCGGCCAGCCGCACCCGATCGCCCGTGGTCGGACCGAACATGCCGGCGTAGGCGGCGCGCGAGATGCGGGTCGCGCCCTCGTTGGACGGTCCGACCTTGGCGATCGGGCCGAGCTTGCCCGACACCCTGGCCTGGAAGCCGTGGCTCTCGCGCCCGCCGAGATAGGGCGTGAGACGCACCGTGCGCGACTGGCCGGGCTCGAAGCGCACGGCGGTGCCGGCGGCGATGTCGAGCCGCATGCCCTTCGTGCGCTTGCGGTCGAACTTCAGCGCCTCGTTGGTCTCGAAGAAATGATAGTGGCTGCCGACCTGGATCGGGCGGTCGCCGGTGTTGGCGACCTCGACGGTGATCGGACGGCGGCCCTTGTTCAGCTCCAGTTCACCCGCGGCGGTGACGACTTCCCCCGGCTTCATCGGCGCGCGCTCCTCAGCGGATCGGATTGTGGACGGTGACGAGCTTGGTGCCGTCGGGGAACGTCGCCTCGACCTGGATGTCGTGGATCATGTCGGTCACGCCGTCCATCACCTGCTCGCGGCGGACCACGGCCGCGCCTTCGTGCATCAGGTCGGCGACCGAGCGGCCGTCGCGCGCGCCCTCGACCACGAAATCGCTGATCAGCGCCACCGCCTCGGGGTGGTTGAGTTTCACGCCGCGCTCCAGGCGCCGGCGCGCCACCATGGCCGCCATGGCGACCAAGAGCTTGTCCTTCTCGCGCGGCGTCAGATTCATCGACCGTCTCTCCCTTCCCGCCGTGGTGCCGGCGGGCGCCGACTATAGCGCGGCGAAAGCTGCATCAAACATGCCAAACGCGCGGCATCGCGCGACCGCGCAGGCCACACAACAAGCGTATGCCCGCTTCGCGCACCTGGGTCGCCTCACCCAGCAGCCGCGCCACCATCACGCCGTTCACGACCGTGACGCCAGCCCGGACCTTGCCTTCGCTCTCGAGCAGCGCGCGGGCCCTTTCGAACTGCGGCCCGGGCGCGTCCCAGACGCCGATCACCGTGGCCAGCGCATTGGCCGGCCCGAAGCCCGCGCCGCCTAGGGTCTCGCCCTCGACGCGCAGCGTGTCGGTCCAGGCCAGGCGCCCGGCGCGGCGCACCGACCATGAATCGAGGAGCAGGCCCGCGGTGAAGCGCTCGCCCGAGGCGGCGCGGCCCAAGACCACCATTTCGCAGGCCAGCAGAGCCGCGCCGGGCGCCACGTCAGCCACCGTGCGGCGCCGGAGCAGCGCGCCCTGGAAGACGATGGTCTCCTGCGGCAGCCAGTCGAGGACGGCGCCGGCGCCGAGGTCGATCGTGACATCGATCTGGCAGGCCTCGCTGCCGGGCGCGGCGCGGTAGATCTTCTCGGCTGCCTGCGTGGCCACCACGGCATGCGCGCCCGGCCCGGCGGCGATCGCCATGCGCAGGCTGTCGCCGCCCGCCACGCCGCCCGAGGTCGTGACCAGCACGGCCTGCGGCGGCTCGCCCGGCTCGGGGTCGGGAAACAGCACGCGACAGGGGTCGCGCTGGTAGAGATCGACCAGCCGCGTGCCGCCGTCGCGCACGGCGAAAGCGACGCGGCTTTCGCCGGAGGCGCGTTGCAGGCGGGGAATGGGAAGGCGGTCGTTCATTTGTCGCCTCCGCTTTGGTACGTTGCGCGACAATGAGCAAGGCCTTCACCCGGGAAAGCGACGGCGACGACGAGGACGACCTGCCCGAGGAGATGGGCGGACTGCCGGCGACCGCCAAGAACTACATGACGCCCGAGGGCTTCGCGCGGCTGCGCGACGAGCTGAACGCGCTCCTGCGCAAGGAGCGGCCGGAGGTCGTGAAGGTGGTGACCTGGGCCGCCGCCAACGGCGACCGCTCGGAGAATGGCGACTACATCTACGGCAAGAAGCGCCTGCGCGAGATCGACCGTCGCGTCCGCTATCTCAGCAAACGGCTGGCCAACGCCGAGGTGGTCGATCCGGCCAGGCGGCCGCCGACCGACCAGGTGTTCTTCGGCGCCACCGTGACCACGGCCAATGCCCGCGACGAGCAGCGCACCGTCAGGATCGTCGGCGTCGACGAGGTCGACCTTGCCCGGGGGCATGTGAGCTGGATCTCGCCGATCGCCAAGGCGCTGCTGCGCGCCCACGAAGGCGACGTCGTGAAGCTGCGCACGCCGACCGGCGTGGAGGAGCTGGAGATCGTGAAGGTGCGCTACGTCTGACGCCGCTCGCTCCGATCGTTTGGCCGGTCGCCCGGCCGGTCGCGAGCGCCTGTGGGCGGCGCTGCTGGCGGCGACGCTGATGAACCTGCCGCTGGGATCGGTCTATTCCTTCAGCCTGCTCCTGCGTCCGATCGAGCAGGAGCTGGCCATCCCCCGCTCGGCGCTGTCGCTCGTCTTCGGCCTGGCGACGGTGGGGTTCACGGTGGGATCGGTGAGCGCGGCCTTCCTGTATCGCGCAGCGTCGGCGCCGGTCCTGGTGCTGGCGAGCGCGCTGGCGGCGGCCGGCGGCCTCGTGATGGCCGCGACCGCCAGCGGACTCGCACAACTGCTGCTGGGCTACGGCATCGTGTTCGGCACCGGCGGCGGCGCGGCCTACATCCTGCTGCAGCAGGGCGTGAACATGCTGGTGAAGCGGCGCCAGGGGCTGGTGAACGGCTACATCGTCAGCCTCTACCCGATGGGCGCGATGATCGCGACGCCGGCCTTCCATGCCTGCAACGAAACCTTCGGCTGGCGCGCAACCCTGGGCGGACTGGCGACCGTGGTGGTGGTCTGCGGGGTGGCGGCGGCGCTGCTCATCCGGCACGCCGGAACGCGGCTCGTCGCGCCGGCCGGCAACGGCACCACAGGACCGGAAGAAGGGCCTGCGATCATGGGCCCGACCTTCTTCAAGCTCACGACGACGTTCTTCCTCGCCGCCTCGGCCGGCCTGATGGTGCTGAGCCAGGCGCGGGAGATCGTGGCGGCCTATGGCGGGGCGGCAGCCCTTGCGGTGGCGGCCACGACCGGCCTCACCGGCGCGATCGCCCTCGCCCGCATCAGTGGCGGCTGGCTGGTGGATCGCTTCGCCGTGCCCTACGTGATGTGTGCCGCGCACGCGCTGGCGCTCGGCGGCGGGCTGATGATGACTCTCCTGCCCGCTCCGCTCACCGCCGTTGCGGGACTGGGGATGATCGGGCTGGGCTACGGCTTCATCTCCGGCGCCATTGCCGGCGGGATCGGCATCTACTGGCGGCCCGCCGACTACGGGCGCGTCGCCGGCCGCAGCTACGTGGCCTGGTGCCTGGCAGCCATCAGCCTGCCGGTGCTGGCCGGCTACCTGTTCGACACGACCCGCCAGTACGACACGGCGGTCCTGATCGCCGCCGCCGCCAACATCGCCGGCATGGCGCTGGCGCTCACTTTGCCGAGACGCGGTTGGCGGTCGAAGAGCTGAGTGCTCTCACACGTCGAAGAACACCGTCTCCTGCGCACCGCCGAGATGGATCGGCAGGCGCCACACGCCTGAGGCGTCGCGCTTGGCGATCAGGGTTGCCCGACGCGTTGGCTCGACCAGGCGCAGCACCGGGTCACCCGCAAGTGCCGGATCGCCGTCGAAATAGAGGCGGGTCGCCAGCCGGTTAAGCAGGCCGCGCGCGAACACCGAGACATTGAGGTGCGGCGCCTGCAGGCCGCCGCCCTGCCTCCCGCCCTGCGGCCAGGGCACCGCGCCCGGCCGGATGGTGGCGAAGCGGGCCGTGCCTTGCGTGTCCGTCGAGGCGCGGCCGAAACCCTCGAAGCCCGCGTCGAGCGGCAGGTTGCGCCGGTCCTCGGGATGGTTGTAGCGGCCGTGGCTGTTGGCCTGCCAGATCTCGAGCACGCCGTCGGGGACGACGGTGCCGTCGGCATCGTGTAGGGTGAGCGCCACCTCGACGCGCTCGCCGGCCACACCGGCGGGCGCGAGGTCGGCACGGCAGCTGCCGACCAGCGTGCCCCAGTAGAACGGCCCGACCGTCTGCGAGGGCGTGAGACCGCTAGCCATGCTCGTCGTCCATCGGGGTGGCGTTGCGGCCGCGCAGCACGATGTCGAAACGGTAGGCCAGCGCCCATTCCGGCCGCGTCGCCGCGAGGTCGAACGCGGCCTGCAGCCGCGGACGCGCCGCTTCAGGCACCGCATTGTAGATCGGATCGAAGGCGAGCAGCGGATCGCCGGGGAAGTACATCTGCGTGATCAGGCGCGTGGCGAACGCGGGGCCAAACAGCGAGAAGTGGATGTGCGCCGGCCGCCAGGCATTGTGGTGGTTCTTCCACGGATAGGCGCCGGGCTTGATGGTGACGAACTCGTAGCGCCCTTCGGCGTCGGCGCGCGCCCGGCCGCCGCCGAAAAAGTTCGGGTCGAGCGGCGCGTCGTGCTGGTCGCCGGGATGGTGGTAGCGGCCGGCGGCGTTGCACTGCCAGATCTCGACCAGCGCCTCGGGTACCGGCCGGCCGTTCTCGTCGAGCACACGGCCATGGACGACGATGCGCTCGCCCTGCGGCTGGCCCATGCGCTGGCGCGTCAGGTCGTTCTCCAGCGCGCCCAGCCGCTCCTGGACCAGCCGCGGCCCGGTAATCTCCGACAGCGTCTGCGGCAGCACCACCGCCGGCTGTCGCGGCGCGCGGCCGACCGTCGACTTGTAGGCATCGACGCGGTGCGGCGGGTGCTGGCCGGGTGCTGGCCGGCGGTAGAGATCGTGCGTCATGACCCCAGTCTACAACCGCGCTCCCCATCCGGCCTAGAAGGCCTTGTCCGTCTCCGGCCGATGCTTGTTCTTGGGCACGAAGCCCGACCGGATTGCCGCGCGCGGCTCGCGCACCCAGACCTCGCGGTTCGGATGCAGACCGGCCCCGCGCGTGGCGGGAACGGCCATCAGCCGGGCGCGATGCAACAGGCGGGTGTCGGCCTCGCCGCAGTTGGGATGGATGCCGCCGTTCGCGGCCACCACCTTGTCCCAGGCCGCCTTGCGCTGGCTGAAGACGGCAGGGTCCGCGAGCGGCGTGCAGTTGAGCTCGTTCCTGTTGAGGTCCGCCACGATCTCGTCGCCGTCGTGCACCAGGGCGATGGGACCGCCGAGGGCGGCTTCGGGGCCGACATGGCCGATGACGAGGCCGACCGAGCCGCCGGAGAAGCGCGCGTCGGTCATGAGGCCCACCACGATGCCGCGTTCGCGGCAGAGCGTGGTGATGCGCGACGTCGGATCGAGCATCTCCGGCATGCCCGGCGCGCCGCTCGGCCCGTCGTAGCGCACGACGATCATGTCGTGGTTCTGGAAACGGTCGGGTGTCTTGTCGAGGGCGGCGAGCAGGTCACGCTCGCCTTCGAACACGCAGGCCTTGCCCTTGAACAGGTTGTCTTCCAGCCCGCCTTCGACGCCGGCGAGTTTCAGGATCGCCGAGAACTCCGGCGACAGGTTGCCGCCCAGGACCCGCAGGCCGCCGGTCGGTTTGTAGGGCTTGGCGACCGAATAGACGACCTTGCCGTCGGCACTCCTGGCGCCGAGCCGCTTGACCTGCTGGGCCAGCGTCTCGCCGGTGCAGGTCATCGCCTCGCCGTTGAGCAGGCCTGCCTCCAGCAGCTCGCGGACGATCACCTGCACGCCGCCCACCTGGTCGATGTCGACCATCGAGTACTTGCCGTAGGGCCGCGCGTCGGTGAGCACAGGCACGACGTACTGCGACAGGTGATTGAACTCGGCCGGCGTCATGACCTCCTTCCAGAAGTCCGCGAAGCCGGCAGCGCGCGCGATCTCCGGCGCATGCAGCGTGACGTTGGTCGAGCCGCCAATCGCCATCGCCACGATGACGGCGTTGCGGATCGAATCGCGGGAGACGATGTCGCGCGGCTTCAGGCCTTTCGCGATCATCTGCGCCAGGTACTCGACGAGCTCGTCGGGGAACTCCTTCAGCCGGCGCGGATCGTCGGACGGCGGCGCCACCATGTGCAGCGGCTGCATGCCGAGCACGCCGATGAAGGTCTGCATGGTGTTGTAGGTGAACATGCCGCCGCAGCTGCCGTATCCCGGACAGGCATTGCAGGCGATGCGGTCGCGGTACTCGGCGTCCGGATGGCCGGCCACCTGATAGGCGCTGACGAGATCGATCGCCTCGCCGGTCTTGGGATCGGAGCCGGGATGGATCGGCCCGTCCGACATGATGATCGAGGGCTGGTTGTGCTCGAGCAAGGCGGCGAGCGCGCCGACCGGCGGCTTGTCGCAGGCCACGACGGCGATGGTGCCGGCAAGCCCGGTGGCGCTCAGATGCTCGCACAGCGCATCGTGCGTGATCTCGCGCCCGATCAGGGAGTAACGCATCTCGCGCGTGCCGTTGCGGATGCCGTCCGATGTCGCGATCGTGTACTCCGGCTGCACGAGCCGCAGCTTGAGCTGGCCCGCGCCCTTGCCGATGCGGCCCTTGAGGCTGGCATGGATCGCATCGACCTTGGCCATGACGCCCATGTAGCACTGGCTGTCGCCCTTGGTGCCGACCACGCCGACCGACGGTTCGTGGATCAGGTCCAGGTCGGTGCCCAGTTCCCGCGCGATCCCGATGGTCTGGCTCGAGCGGCCTGGATGGCGATCAATCAGTACGACTTTCGATTCCGTCACGGCGAATTCCTTCCACGCGGTCGGCTTGTTCCTTCGGGCGATATGTAGAATGCGCCGCCGCGTTCGTCACCTGCCTGCTCCCGGGCCTAGGCGGCGCGGACCTCCAGGCCCTTGGGCGTGGCGCGATAGCCGGTCAGCGTGCGCTCCGCGAAACCCAGCCGCCAGTTCAGCATGCGGGCGGCATAGTCGGCGAGGCGTGCGGCGTAGGCCGGGTCGCCGGCCCGGTTCACGAACTGGCCGGGATCCTGGCCGAGGTCGAAAAACAGTGGCGGCAACGCGGCGAAGTGCACGTACTTGTAGTGCTCGTCCTGCACCACGGCGAGCGCGCACTTGTCCATCGCCACGCCCAGCGCCGACTCCGGCTTGGAGTAGTGCAGGTCGCGGAAGTCGAACTCGTAGCGGACCTCGCGGCGCCAGTCGGGCGGCGCCTCGCCCTCGCAGAAGCCCAGCAGCGAGCGGCCGTCGCACTGCCGCGGCACCGGCAGGCCCAGCCACTCGAGGATGGTCGGCATGGTGTCGATCGTCTCGGTGAAGTGGCCGACGACGCTGCCGCGCGTGCCGTTCGCCTCGGGCCGGGGGTCGCGGACGATCATCGGGATCCGGTAGGACTCGTCGAAGTAGCCGATCTTGCCCAGCAGATGGTGGTCGCCCAGCTGCTCGCCATGGTCGCAGGTAAAGACGATCAGCGTGTCGTCCCACTGGCCGGTCTGCTCCAGGTGGTCGAACACGCGGCCGAGCTGGTCGTCGATCTCGCTCATCAGGCCGCAATAGGTGGCCCGCATCTGCGCCACCTCCTGCTCGCTCATCGCCGATCCGAGCGCCTTGCCGTCCTGGAAGAAGCTCGCCTGGCTGATGTGCTTCACGTAGTAGTCGAGCAGCGGATGCTGCCGCGCCTCCTCCGCCGCGCTCGCCGCGCGCACCGGCTTGGGCATGTCCTCGGGCCGGTACATCGCGTGATAGGGCGCCGACGCGACGAAGGGCGGATGCGGCCGGTAGTAGCCGAGATGCAGGAACCACGGCTTGCCGCCGCGGCCGCGCAGGTAGCTGAGGCCGCGCTCGGTGAACCACGCGGTGTCCGACAGCTCCTTGGGGATGCGCGCGGGCTCTGCCGTCGCCCCCGCGCCCGGCCCGCCTTGCGGCAGCCAGATGTCCTCGCGGTTGTCCGGCAGCCCGAATCCCTGGCTCGCCACCCAGCCGAAATAGGCGTCGCGGTAGGGCTCGAAGGCGCCGACAGGGCGGAAGCCGTCCATGATGTCGCCCAGCACCAGGAAGCGCGGGTCGTGCGGCCCGGTGGTGCGCGGGTCGGGCGTCGTCGTGGTGTAGCCGACCAGGGCCGGATCGTAGCCGCCGCGGCGCAGCTCGTGGGCAAGATTGGTGAAGCGCGAGTCGAGCGGAATGGTGTTCTGCACGGCGCGGTGGTTCATCAGATACTGGCCGGTCAGCAGGCTCGCCCGCGCCGGCCCGCAGGGCGCCGCCTGGGTGAAGTGGTTGCGGAAGGTGACGCCCTCGGCGCACAGCCGGTCGATGTTCGGCAGCTTGAGATAGTCGGCGCCGAGCTTGGGCAGCATCAGGCCGCGCCACTGGTCGACCACGATCAACAGAACGTTCCTGACTGCGGACATGGGGGTTGCACCGAGGTTGGAGATGGGTCGGAGTGCGGTCAAACGAGCGGAGGAAACAACACGTGGCACGCTACAAGATCGTGACGACGGCCGGCCCCGGAACAGGTGTGCCGGGCGCCGACCATTCCCTGGAGATGGAGACGCTGGCGCCGATCGGCGCCGAGATCGTCGAGGTCAAGGGCGGCGAGGACGAACTCGCCGCCGCCGCCGTCGATGCCGACGCGATCTACGGCAAGGGCCGGCCGCGCATCACGGCGAAGGTGATCAACGCCGCGCGCAAGCTCAAGGTCGTGTCGCTGGCCAGCGTCGGCGTCGACTCGGTCGACGTCGAGGCGGCGACCCTGCGCGGCGTGCCGGTGACCAACGTGCCCGACACCTTCATCGAGGAAGTGGCCGACCACGCCATGACCCTGATCCTGGCGAGCTGGCGGCGGCTCGTCGTGCAGGACCGCCTGGTGCGCACCGGCGAGTGGGCCAAGGCGCGGCCGATGCTCTACCAGTTTCCCCGCCTGATGGGCATGACCTTGGGCTTCATCTCGTTCGGCCACGTGGCGCGCGCGGTGGCCAAGCGCGCAGCACCCTTCGGCTTCCAGATGCTGGCCTACGATCCCTACATCGAGGAGCTGGTGATGTCCGACCACGGCGTACAACCGGTCGGCTTCGACGAGCTGCTGCGGCGTTCCGACATCGTCTCCATGCACGCGCCCGGCACCAGGGATGCGCACCACCTGATGACGGAGGCGCATTTCCGCAAGATGAAGAAGACGGCGCTGTTCGTGAACACCGGCCGCGGCTCCACCGTCGATGAGCCCGCAATGATCAGGGCGCTGCAGGAAGGCTGGATCGCCGGCGCCGGTCTCGACGTGCTGGAGACCGAGCCGGTCGGCCACAACAACCCGCTGCTCGGCATGGACAACGTCATCCTGACGGCCCACGTGGCCTCCGCCTCCGACCGCTTCGACGTGGCGCGCAAGCGCCGCGTCGGCGCCGAGATGGCCCTGGTGCTGGGCGGCAAGTGGCCGCGCGCCTGCGTCAATCCCGCGGTGCTGGAGAAGTCGGGTCTCCTGCGCTGGCAGCCCTATTCGATGGAGCGCGGACCGGGGAACTGAGCACAGGAAACTGAGGCCAGGAATTCTTCCTATCTTGCGCGGCCGATTCGGCCGCAAGTCCTTGATTCCCTTGGGCGAAGTCTGCAGCGGAATGGGAAAGAAAACGGGACATTTCTTCGGCGCCTTTTCCATCGCGCGCGACGCGGGTCGGTTCGATCGAACGATGAATAGAGCGGCAGCAGGAGCGGCAGGGACTATAGGATTTCCATAGGAAGCCGTCAAGCGGCCCGGCCGGGTAATGTTGCCTCCGGCCGGCCGCGGATGACTCGTTCGCGGACCAGCCCTATGAAGCCTCGGCCGAAACAACCGGCGGCGCCGGCGGGGTCACGGGCGTCGCCCGGTCATGGATCGCCCGGTCGCATTCGGCCAAACTCTCGAACGGCCCGAGGACGGCCTTGTCCTCGTGATCGACGGCGTACCATCCGCCTTCGGTCACGTTGTACAGGTCGACTTCGTCGTCAGGAACGCGAACGGCGGCCAGGTCGGGGGATTATTTGTCCATTTTTTCGCCTGCTTCCTTCAGTGCGTAGGAATAACGCTCGCACGGTCGGAAGGTTTCGAACGCTCGACGGATTAGCGGCGCCGGATCCAGCGCGCGACGTTCACGGCACCGGGCGGCACCTCGCCCCTCACCAGCGCCTCGACCTGGCGCACCGTGTCCATGGCCTGGCTTTCGCTCGCAGGCGGCGTCAGGCCGCCGATGTGCGGCGTGGCGATGACGTTGGGCCGGCGCGCCAGCCCGGGCGACGGCATCTGGTCGGGCGCGCGGCCGACATCCATGGCGGCGCCGGCGATACGACCTTCGCCGAGCGCCGCGGCGAGCGCCGCCTCGTCGACCAGATTGCCGCGCGACATGTTGATGAAGAAAGCGTCGGGCTTCATGCGCGCGAACGCCGCCGCGTCCAGCAGGTTCTCGGTCTCCTCGTTGGCGATGGCGAGACAGATCACGTAGTCCGACCTGGCCAGCAACTCCTCCATCGGGAGCTTCACCAGGCGGCGATCGTCGACCTGGGCGTAGGGATCGGACACCAGCACCGTCATGCCCATGGTCGCCAGCAGCGGCCCAAGATCGCGCGCGATGCGGCCGTAGCCGACGATGCCCACGGTGCTGCCAGCGAGCTGCCGGCCGACGCGGATCTCGGGCACGCGGCCTTCCTGGTAGGCCGCGGTCGCGCGGCTCATCCCGCGCGAAAGATCGACCAGGAAGCCCAGGGTCAACTCGACCACCGACTTCACGAAGCCCGCCTCGGCGTGCGTCACCAGAATGCCCGCGGCGGAGGCGGCCGCCACATCGATGTTGCGGATGTCGATGGCGCTGCGCATCACCACGCGAAGGCCCGGCAGGCCGGCAAAGATCTCGCCCGGCACGGCGGTGGAGCGGTCGGCGACGATGAAATCGACGTCGCGGGCCGCGGCGATCACGCCGGCCGGATCGAGCGGCGCGTCGCCCTCGTGCAGCACGACTTCGACCAGCTCCTTCAGCCGGGCGAGCGCGCGGGCTCCGTAGTACTGGCGTCGGGCTTGCGGCGTGTGCGTGAGAAGAAGCTTCAAGGGCCTCAGGCGGGTTTCATCGGGGTCGCCTCGCCGAGCAGGGAAACATGGGCGGCGACGATGCGCCAGCCCTCGGGCGTGCGCATCCAGGTGTGGCTCTGGCGGCCCGTCTTGTTGCCACCATGCCGCTTGAACTCGCAGTTCGCCGTGCCGAAGTCGCGGCCGTAGGTGACGATCCAGACCTTGAGCAGGTCGCGGTTGACCACGAAGCCGGGATCGCGGCCGGCGCGGAAGGCCGCGATCTGGTCGTGGCCGTAGAGCTGCTCGCCGATGCCGTAGCGCAGCGTGTGCGGGCTCTTCCAGAACAGCCCGTCGAGCGTGGCGACGTCGTTGGTGTTGAGCGCTTTCTCGTAGCGGTTGAAGGCCGCGGTCACCTCGGCCACGACGTCGGGGATGTTGATTTCCATGTCGATCCTTTCCTTTTACCTTTCCTCCCCAGTCTTCTGGGGAGGTGCCCTCGTCTTACGAGGGCGGAGGGGTCATAGGCCGCGACGGAGACTCTTGACCCCTCCGCCGCGTACGACGCGGCACCTCCCCTTGCTCACGCAAGGGGAGGAATGTCGTCTACGCCGGTGGCGCGCTGGCCACGCCCTGTTGCTCCAGGAAGGCCGCGACGCGCAGCGCGGCCCGCTCGTTGTAGGGCCGGGCGATGATTTGCACGCCGATCGGCAGGCCGCCCGGCCGCTGCAGCGGCACGACGACCACCGGCAGGCCGATGAAGGAGATCGGCTGGGTGAACAGGCCGAGGTTGGCGCGCACCGGCAGGTCGATCCCGCCCAGCTTCATCATGGTCTGGCCGAGCCGGGGCGCCGTGCAGGGCGTGGCCGGCGCCAGCACGATGTCGGCCTCGTCGAAGATCTTCAGCACGTTGACGCGGTAATGCCGGCGGAAGCGCTGCGCCTTCACGTACCAGGCGCCGGGCAGCAGGGCGCCCGCCATGAAGCGCTCGCGCGTGTCGGGATCGAAATCCTGCGGTCGCGTCCGGAGCCGCGGCAGGTGCAGCTCGGCGCCCTCGATCGCGGTGATGACGTAGGCCGCGGCCCGCGCCGCCGCGGCCTGCGGCAGCACGACGGTCCGGGTCGCGTCCAGCGCCTTGGCGACCTGGGCCACGGCCGCGAAGGCTTCCGGCTCGCCGCCCCGCGCGAAATAGTCGCCGGCGACCGCGATGCGCAACCCGCCGATGCCCTCGCCGAGATGCGGCAGCGTCGGCTCGGGCGGCAGGTGGGTGCACACCGGATCGTCGGGATCGGCGCCCTGCATGGCGTCGAACGACAGCGCCAGATCCTCGGTCGAGCGCGCGAGCGGCCCGAGATGGTCGAAGGCATCGACGAAGGGGAACGAGCCGGCGCGGCTCAGCCGGCCGTAGGTCGGTTTTAGTCCGAACAGGCCGCACAGCGAGGACGGCACGCGGATCGAACCGTTGGTGTCGGAGCCCAGCGCCAGCGGCACCTCGCCCGACGCCACGGCGGCGCCCGAGCCGCCCGACGAGCCGCCGGTCATGCGCGTGGGATCGCGCGGATTGCGCGACGGGCCGTAGTGGGCGTTCTCGCCGGTGAAGTCGTAGGCGTATTCGCCCATGTTGAGGCCGCCCACCAGGATGGCGCCGGCCGCTTCCAGCCGGCGCACCAGCGCGCCGTCGCGGGCGGCCCGGGGGCCGTCGACGTTGATCTTCGAGCCGGCGCGGGTCGGCAGGCCTTTTATGTCGAACAGGTTTTTGACCGCAAACGGCACGCCGGCCAGCGGGCCGTGACGATGTTTGCCGGCATCGACCTCGGCGGCGCGCTGGCGCGCCCGCTCGGCCACCACGTCGGTGAAGGCGTTGACGACGGGCTCGGCCGCGGCGATCCGCGCCAGCGCCGCCTCGACCACCGCCGTGGCCGTGGCCTTGGCCTTGCCGTGCGACACCGCGCGGGCGATCTCGGCCGCCGTCGCGGCCTTCGACAGGGGATCGCTCATGGGTGGAACACCGGGCCCGGCGTCAGCTCGTCGTCGAGATCGACCTCGAGCAGCGGGCGGGCGATCATCAGGGAGCGCTCGACGTTCACGATCACGTTGGCGCGGTATTCCGGCGCGATCGGCAGGCCGATCGCCTTCGCCGCCTCGTCGACCAGGCGTGCGATGTCGGGTTTGTCGTCGGCCATTCGCTATCCTCCCAAATCCAAAGCGACGCTCGTCTCAAAGCCTCCCCACGAAGTGGGGAGGTGCCCCGCAGGGGCGGAGGGGTCAAGGGCGAGCGACAAACTCGAGGCTTCCGACCCCCTCCGGCCCTGCGGGCCACCTCCCCCGCGCATGAGCGCTGGGGAGGAGACTGAAAGTCCAGCATTCATGCGAA